>JABSRX010000105.1 GCA_013214695.1 Rhizobiaceae bacterium
CCAGTGGAATCAGCGTCACCGCCACCAACCAGGCATATTGGGCCGTATAGTGCACCGCATTGCGCCAGATATGACGCCAGGGATGCGCCGTTTTCATCGCCGAAAAGCCCCCCGCAGCCCAAACCAACGGCGACAGCAGAACAAGACCGATCAGCGCCCGCAATTCCATCACCTGGAAAGCGCTGAGCTGGTTGACCGTTTCCCGACCGGCCACCGCCATGGTCACCATGGCAGCCAACCAGCCACCCATCCAAAGGGCTGCCTTGGGTATCGAAGCTTCCGGAGATTGCATGTAGAACGTGCCTGCCAATAACTGCACGTTCATTGGCACGGATGAGCGTCGAGGAAAAGACCGGGCTTAGCGATCCTGGATTGAATTCAGATAGGCAATAATCTGATCGATCTCGGCCACGTCGAACTCGAATACCGGCATGTCCGGATGCCCCACCATCATGCCCTCGGCTAGGGCCTCGGCCAGACGTTCGACGGGATAATTGCGGGAGATATGTCGCAAAGACGGCGCCTGATCATGGGGACTCGCCTCACCAGCACTGGTGGCATGGCACCGGCTGCACAACTCCGCAACGACCTGCCCACCCGCCTCGACGGTCATCTGATCAACTTTCTGCTCAGCACGTGCCGACGTCGAAAACACAAGGCTCAAGGCGGCGACGGCCGCGAAAACAGCAATAGCCTGCTTTTGCAACCGCTCAGGTCTTGGATGTGCGGTCAACATCAGCAAACGACCGGCTGACAGGCCTTGATGACAAACAGCGAAAACTCGCCGGTTCGGGTTGCATCAAATTGTCGACCATCGACACACACCACCTTGGCCTCCTGGATCAAATCATCGCCAAGCCGATATTCGGCAATGTTGAGAAAGTAGTTGGGGTTGCACTCCTGATCGAGCTGAATTTGCGTTTTCAACTCGTCAAGCCAGGCCGGGTCGGTCTGCGCCAGAGCCGTGGCGTGCAACAACGCCAGTTGAACAGCAGCAAAGGCTGCGAGGATTGGTTTTGTGTTGCGCATGGGCAAAATCCTCCTTGATCGCATTACGGCTGGAGGACGCCTTGTCCGTCTCCAACCATGAATCAAGCATAGACAGCGCGCAGCAAATGACATTGACCTGTGTCAAGTCACGCAATGGCTGAGATCAGCCGGATTTAGCCTTCGCGAAAATCGATATGGATGTGGTTCCCGTCCGGATCCCAAATATTGTACTGGGTGATGCCGACATCGTTCAGATCAACGGTCTGAAACTTCTCGCCTGCCGCCACCAGCCGCTCCTCAAAGCTGCTGCGCCCCGTTGCAGACAGCGCAAAATGTTCCAGTTTCAAGTCCTGTTCGGCACCGACCCCCGGATCGCCGTCGACGCCGACCAGATGTACCACGGCATCCTCGCCGCTGTAGAGCCAGGCCCCGGGAAAAGGGAAATTGGGACGTGGTCCATTGTGCAGACCGAGGATCTTTTCGTACCACGTGATCATCGCATCCAGTTGTGCGGTGCGTACGTTAACATGGTCGAGCCGTCCAATTTGCATGGTATCATTCCTCTTTGATGTGGCCCTTCGGCCCAAGTAAATGCCTTAGCGTGCCGCCTTGGCGGCAATTTCAACCTTCCAATCCGGGCTTGCCAGACCGCAGACCAGCATGGTCGAGGCGCATTGATGCCCTTCCAGCATGCGATCCCGCACTTCCCGGTAAATGGGCACCTCGCTGTGATCATTGACCACCGCCAGGATCTCCACCAGATCGGTCTTCGCCATGCCAGCCTCTTCCAGGATGGCAAACAGGTTGCGCCAGGCCTGCTCGTGCTGTTGCACCGAATCTTCAGGCAGAGTGCCGTCTAACCCATTGCCGACCTGCCCGGAAATATGCAGCAGACGCGCGTCGGCGGATGTTTCGACTGCCTGGCTGTAGTTGGAAAAGGGCGGCGGAGCCTTATCGGTGGAAATGGTCTTGTTCATGGATGAGTTCCTTTTTTCAGCACAGTTTGACCAAATCGCTGCGGCTTTACCAGCCCGCTCGCCCCGACAATTTAGACAATTGCCTAGACCGCACCCATATTGCCGGTGCCGTCCTGAGCGATGATCAGCCCCACCAAAATGACGGAAAATCCAAAGACCAGAGCCAGCGTGATCGGCTCATTCAAAATCAACACCCCCAACACCGTCGCCACAAAGGCCGCCAGGTAGGCGGTGGGAGCGATGAAGACAGGGCCACGACGCCGCAGCAAGAAGAATCGGATGGTTTGCCCAAGTGCCGTCGAAAACACACCAGCCGCCGCAATGGCCAGGATGGCCTCAAGTGGAATGGCCTCGTTCAGGCCGGCAAACGACAGGACCAACAGTGAGAAAAGAGCGGCGACGGCCAGCGCCGCTGCCATCGCCGCAATCGGTGGCGACTTCGGCATCTTTCGAATGGCAATGCCGGAAAACGCGATGAACACGGCCGACACCAGTACGGCTAGTTTTGGCACCCAGTCGCCTTCTATCAGTGTGGCAACAGACTTGCCCTCCAACGTCAAGATCATCAAGCCGACCGCCCCCAACAGCAGGCCAAACCATTTTCGTCTGGAAATATGCACCCCCAGAACCAGTTTCGACAGCGCCAGCACGATCAGCGGGATGACCGAGTAAATGATCGCTGCAATGCTGGTGGGCACATAAATCAGCGCCCAGATTGTCAGGTTGAAGGGAATGAAGATCCCGATAAGCCCATTGAACGCGGCCCAGGACCACATCTGAACGGTTCGGGGCAGACGTTGCCCAACGATCAGAGCCGCGGGCAACAGGCAGGCTGCGCCGAATATCATGCGAAACGCGCCCGCTTCGAGCGCCGTCATGCCGGCAAGCGCAAAACGTTGGAACAGAAATGTCGAACCAAGGCAGAGCGACAACAGAGCCAGGCAAAAGATGCTGAGGTAATCCGGACCAGCGGGCGGAGGCGAAGGCTGCGATGGCAGCGGGGACCCCACCGCTGCATTGCCGTTTGAAGGAGACCCGGTCATGCCAAATCCCTAACGGCTTTCCAAGTTCAACTACAGTTCGCGGTCTGCCTAAGCAGTGGCCGTCCGGCGGGCAACGACGCCATACGGCAACAGCATGGCGAGGCCAACCAGCACTTTGACGATGAAATCACCGGCAGCGAGCGAAATCCAAAGCGGAACTTCAGCGCCAACGCTGAGGAACGGTACGCCAAATCCGAGTGAGCCGTCTTCGCCGCCAAAGTCCAACATGCCAAAGGCGGGGGCGAAAGCCAGACCGAAGAACAGAACCGTATCCACAGCGGAACCCAAAAGGCTGGAGATCAACGGTGCGCGCCACCAGGTCGAGTTGCGCAGCCGGTCAAAAATCGACACGTCGAGCAGCTGAGCCACCAAAAACGCCGTACCGGAAGCAATCGCGATGCGTGGTGTCGCCAACCAGATGCTCAAGACAACCGCCAGAATAAAGCCTGCGGCCACAACCAGGCGGGCATTTGAGGGGCCAAATTTGCGGTTGGCCAGATCGGTGATCAAAAAAGCTACCGGATAGGTGAAGGCACCCCAGGTGAGGATTTCTGCCAGTTGAATGCTGCCCAGGTTCAACTGAACCGGGAACTGAACCAGAAAGTTGGATGCGACAACGATAACCGCCATGGCCAGCATAAACGGCCAGGTGTGAGCAGGGGAAATGGACTTCATCGCGTTCATGAAACGTCGCCTTCTCTATTAATTCAAAATGCCGTGCGCCCAGCACAAAGGGGGCAGCTAACGCCACCCACCAATTTCCAGATTTGCAAAATTTGCCTTAGGCGGCAGCGGCGTCGCTGCTTTCAGCCAGCTTTTTCGCGATCTGGCGGCGCATCAGGGCAGCTTTCTGGGAAAGATTGCCTTCTTTTTCCTTCATCAGGAATGCGTCCAAACCACCACGATGCTCAACGGTACGCAAAGCAGAAGCAGAAACCCGCAGACGGATGCGCTGGTTCAGCGCTTCACTCATCAGTGTCACATTCACCAGGTTTGGCAAAAAACGACGACGGGTTTTGTTGTTTGCGTGGCTCACATTGTTGCCGGTCATTACGGATTTACCGGTCAATTCACACTTGCGGGACATGGGTCTCACCTTAAAATCATCTTGGATCATCGACTGGCTTCATAACATTCTCACTGTGCTCTGGGATTAGAGCGTTCACAAGAACGACGGATGATCCGGAAAAGTCTCGGTGTATTAGGGCGACATTGGCCGTTCGTCAAGTGTCGATGGTTGCGCTTAGGAGCGATTTGTATCATTTTTGTCAGACCTTTGACCCAACTTTCGCCCCATTGTCAGTGGTAAGGAGCATGTTGGGCGGACAGACCGACCGGAGGGCGGCGGTCTGAACAGCCTGTGGAAGGCAACTAGAAAGGTTAAATCATGGCAAATCAACTCTCACCTGTGATGAGACCTCTGTGTGCTATGGCGCTGATCGCGCCGTTTATTTTTGCACCAGCCACTGCGCAAGCCAAAGAGATCAACCTCACATCGAAGTTCAGGATTTCGTATCTCGGACTGAACGTTGGGGTGATGAAGAGCTATACGAAGATTGCAGGTGACCGCTACACGATTTCTGGCGGTGCGCGCTCCAATTCGGTGGTCTCGATATTCACCAATGCCAAGGCGCAGTTTTCCAGCTCAGGAGAGATTAACGACACCAAGCTGGTGCCGTCGAGCCTCAGCGCCAGCTACAAGGCCGGTAAGAAATCAGGCCAGCTGACAATGGGCTATGCCAATGGCAAAGTTGCAAGTGTCGAATCCACGCCGAAAATCAAATACAAGCCCGGCACCGTGCCGGTCAAAAAGACACATCTGCAGAACGTGATTGATCCCGTCAGCTCGGGCCTGTTTCCCGTCAAGTCGGGCGATATTGGCAACGGGCGCGCTGTTTGCGATCGTATCTTGCCGGTTTTTGACGGGCGTTCCCGCATGAACCTGGTATTCTCCTACAAGAAATCCAGCACGGCGCGTGTCAAAGGATTCAGAGGCAAGGTGCACACCTGCTCGGTTCGCTATCAGCCGGTATCCGGAATTCGACCTGCCAAGAAGTCGGTCAAATTCATGAAGGCCAACCGCGACATGGAAGTGACAATGGCGCGGGTGGGGAAAACAAACTTCTACGCCCTGTTTGCCTTTCGGGTCAGGACCGAAAAAGGCGTTGCCGCTGGCAAGGCATACGAGTTCAAGGTCAAGTAAGCCGCTGATCCCGTTCTCTGAGCCATGCGCTTTATGGGGGCAAGTGTCGATTTTGCAAGAAATGACTTGCCCAACGTGGTAGGGCAGGAATGCGCAAATTGATCCGATCAATACCGGCTTGGCCGACCTAATGAACCTCCATTCCCATCCTGAACTCCAAACCGGCAAAAAGCCCGCTAATGCGGGTACGGGGCGGGGTGTAACGGCCGTTTTGGGTCCGACAAACACCGGCAAAACGCATTTGGCGATCGAGCGCATGCTGGCGCAGCCGTCAGGCATGATTGGCTTGCCGTTGCGGCTGTTAGCCCGTGAAGTTTACCAGCGGGTAGTCGAGCGCGTCGGGCCGGAACAGGTCGCTCTGGTCACCGGAGAAGAAAAGATCACGCCGAAAGGGGCGCGGTTCCAAATCTGCACCGTTGAAGCGATGCCGGAATATGCCGATGTGCATTTTCTTGCCATTGACGAAGTGCAGCTCGCCACGAGCCTCGACAGAGGCCATGTCTTCACCGACCGGATCCTCAACCTGCGTGGCAGCCATGAAACCATGTTGTTGGGGGCGGCGACAATCCGACCTGCCTTGGAGGCGCTGCTTCCCGGTATCAATGTGGTCACCCGCCCGCGAATGAGCCAGTTGCACTATGCCGGGCAAAAGAAGATCACCCGTCTGCCAAGCCGTTCGGCCATCGTCGCCTTTTCGGCCGACGAGGTTTACGCCATTGCTGAACTGATCCGGCGTCAGCGCGGCGCCGCTGCCGTTGTGCTCGGCTCGCTCTCACCACGCACACGCAATGCTCAGGTCGATCTGTACCAATCCGGTGACGTTGATTTCATTGTCGCTACGGATGCGATTGGCATGGGTCTCAACCTCGATGTCGACCATGTTGCCTTTGCCCAGGACCAGAAGTTTGACGGTTTTGCTCATCGTCGCCTGAAGCCGGCAGAATTCGGCCAGATTGCTGGTCGCGCCGGTCGCCATGTGCGCGACGGGACCTTTGGTGTCACCGGCAACGTCAATCCGTTCGAAGATGAATTGATCGAACGGCTTGAAAGCCACACCTTTCCAGCCGAAGAATTGCTACAATGGCGCAATCGCGACCTGTCGTTCAATTCCATCGAGGCGCTGATCGAAAGCCTCGAAACACCGAGCACAAAGCGCGTGCTGGTGAAGGCACCGACCGCCACTGATCAACGCGCCCTCACTGCGATGGTTGCACAAACCGACATTCGTGAACGCAGCCAGGCTTCGGACGAAATCCGCCTGCTCTGGCAAGTGGCGCAAATACCCGATTACCGGAAAATTGCGCCGGCCAATCATGCGGATCTGTTGGCCACCATTTACCGCGATCTGATCGACGAAGGCTGCATTAACGAGGACTGGTTCTCCAACCAGGTCAAGCAGTGTGATGTAATGGCCGGCGACATCGATGCCCTGTCCACGCGGATCGCGCACATCCGCACCTGGACCTTCGTTTCACACCGCCAGAACTGGCTGAAAGACGCTGCTCATTGGCAATCTGAGACGCGTTCCATCGAAGATAGATTGTCAGATGCCCTGCACGAACGCTTGACGAAACGCTTCGTTGATCGCAGGACATCAGTTCTAATGAAGCGCCTACGGGAAAATACCATGCTGGAAGCCGAAATTGCATCATCGGGTGCGGTCACGGTCGAGGGACACCATGTTGGGGAATTGTCCGGGTTTCGGTTCACCGCCGACCCTGCTGCCGATGGGCCGGACGCCAAGGCTGCAACCGCTGCAGCGATGAAGGCGCTTGCCAGCGAAATCGAAGCGCGGGCCGATCGGCTTGCCGCGGCTCCTAATTCTGACATCGTGCTGGACAGCGACGGGACCATGCGCTGGGTCGGCGCCCCAGTTGGCCGGTTGGTTGCCGGTGACGAGGTTCTGAAACCGCGCGTTGTCCTGCTGGCCGACGAACAGTTGACCGGCCCGGCCCGCGACAAGGTCGCAGCGCGGTTGGATCGCTGGTTTGGCTTCCATTGCGAAACCCTGCTTAAGCCTCTGATTGATTTGTCACAATCCGAAGATCTGGAGGGTCTGGCCCGTGGCGTTGCGTTTCGGTTGGTTGAAAATCTCGGCACGGTTGATCGCCGCGAGATTGCCGATGACGTGCGTTCGCTCGATCAGGACCAGCGCGCCGTCCTGCGCCGCAAAGGTGTGCGTTTTGGCGCCTATCATATTTTCGTCCCCACCCTGCTCAAGCCTGCACCAGCCGGGCTGGTGACACTGTTGTGGTCTTTGGCCAACGACAAGGCCGACATGGACGGCAGCGCTGATATCCTGGCCGGTTTGGCCAGCGGCCGCACCTCAATGGAAGCCGTTGAAGGGGTTGATGAGATCAATTATCGCCTCGCCGGTTATCGCCTGCTGGGCAAAAAGGCCGTACGTGTTGACATACTGGAACGCCTGGCTGACCTGATTCGCCCAGCGGCCAGTTGGCGCTTTAATCCCGAATCGCCCTCAGAAAGGCCGGAAGGCGCCTGGGATGGCGGTGGATTTTTGGTGACACCCGCGATGCTTTCCATTCTGGGAGCGACGCATGAAAATATGGCCGATATCCTGCGTGGCATTGGCTACCGCGGAGAAAGCAAGCTCGAGACCGAAATTCAGGCCAAACTGGAGCAATGGGATGTTGCTGCGCGGGCGCCCGCGCAACCAGTTGGAGATGATCAGGCAGCACCGGCCGACGCAGCCGAAACCAGCGACGCAACGCCAGCACCTGAGGCCTCAACATCCGAAGCACCGGCAGCGGACGATGACGCAACACCGGCTGAAGCTGAAGAGCCGAAGCGCCTGGAAATCTGGCGCCAAAACCGCGACAACAAGGCCCGCAGCGGCGGCGGCCACAAGCGTGGCGGCAATAACAATCGCGGCGGCGGTGGCGGCGGCAAAGGCAGCAATTTCGACCGCAAGGGCGGCAAGCCCAAGCACGGCAAGTTCAACAAGCACGACAACCGCAAATCCAAACCGGCCGCGGACAAGCCAATAGATCCCGACAGCCCATTTGCTGCTCTGGCAGCGTTGAAAGGCGATCTGAAGGACAAGAAATAGCGATGCGGAATGCCAGCAGCTAGCGCCAGCACCAAGCTTCGGGTCGACAAATGGCTCTGGTATGCGCGCATCTTCAAAACGCGCACCCTGGCAGCGAGCAGCGTCAAAACCGGAAAAGTCCGGGTCAATCAGGAAAAGATTTCCTCTGCCAGTCGCGGTGTGGTGCCGGGCGATGTCCTGACGGTGACGCAGGCGCGTCAGATCAAGATCCTCAAGGTCGTCGAATTGGGCAACCGCCGGGGCCCGGCCAGTGAAGCCCAATTGCTCTACGAGGATCTGTCGCCACCACCGGTCAAGAAAGCGCCAATTGAAAGACCCGCAAAGCAGGCGGTGCGTGATGAAGGCGCCGGACGACCAACCAAAAAAGAACGGCGCGAAATCAGCCGCTTCCGGTCAAATGCCGGCGAAGAATTCTAGAACCGGTAACGCCGATTTGACCTCCGTCCGGGCCGAAAAGAAAAATTCGTTCCCAATGACCAAGGCGGATGAAAATTGAGTCTCTTGTTTTCACATTCCAGAGCCTTTAATCAGGCCATTGAAGTCCCGTTAGCTGCAGAGAGTGCCCGCGCAAAATGACATATCTGGTCGTCGATAATTGTATCAAATGCAAATACATGGACTGTGTTGAAGTCTGCCCGGTTGATTGCTTCTATGAAGGCGAGAATATGCTGGTAATTCATCCAGACGAATGCATTGATTGCGGCGTTTGTGAACCAGAATGCCCTGCCGAGGCCATCAAACCGGACACCGAGCCGGGTCTCGACAAATGGCTGAAGATCAACACCGAATACGCTGAGATTTGGCCGAACATCATCGAAAAGGGCAACCCACCCGCCGACAGCGAAAAGTTCGATGGTGAAGAAGGGAAATTCGAAAAGTACTTCTCCGCCGAACCAGGCGAGGGCAGCTAAGCGGCTTCGGGCCTGCAGACCAACCCGCGGCCTAGCCGGACCTGAAGGCCACAACACCAGCACAGATGGTCAGCGCGATTGGAATATCGCTGATCGCGTTGATTGGGCAATTTTCAATATCGCTGTCCAGCATGACAATATCGGCTGCCATCCCCGGCATCAACCGCCCGTGATGGTGCTCCTTAAACTCCATCCAGGCATTGGTTGCCGTATAGCTTTCTAGAGCCTGCCAAAGGCCCAGGCTCTGGTCGGGCCAGCCTGGTCCCAAGTCCAAGGGGCTGACCGCAGATTGAATACTGGCAAGCGCGTCCACCGGGACGACCGGCCAGTCGGTAGATAAGGCCAGCGGAATGCCAGCGTCATAAATGGTCTTCCAGGCATAGGCACGGGCACATTCCTCGGCAAAGAAGATCGTGTTCGGGGTTGGCGGTTCAAAAAATCCTGCAAAGGCGGCATGGCGCGGCTGCATTGAAGCAACCACATCCAGGTCTTTCATCCGCTGCAGATCACTCTCGGTGACCAGTTCCACATGTTCGATGCGGTGTCGGGCATCCCATTTGCCGTTCTTGGCCCGCGCATGGGCGTAGCCGTCCAGCACCCGCTGAACCGCCAAATCGCCCACCGCATGGACGCTGATCTGCAAGCCCATCGCATCGATGATCCGACAGGCCTCGTTGAAATGATCGGGGTCGAAGACGGCTTCCCCGTGGTTTTCCGGGTCATCGGGATAACCATGGATCTTCAAACCCGTGCGGCTCTCCAGTACGCCATCCATGAACATCTTGACCCGCCCGGACCACAGTTTGTCACCGCGATACTGAGCATGCATCTCTTCCGCCTCGCGCAACCGGTCCAGCGGATCAAAATTCTTAAAGTGAAACGGCACCTGAACCCGCACATTGAGGTGCCCTTCGGCTTCCAACTCGCTCAACAATTGAAGTTGGTAGAAATTGCCATCCATGTTGTGCAGTGTTGTGATCCCATGTCGGGCGACGTGATCAAGGCCTTTGCGCAACAGGGCCTTATCAGCTTCACGCTCAGCGCGGGTCGCGGGCGGAGCTGGATCACGGCCTGTCACATAGCCCAACATGTCCCGCCCACCGGTTCGCGATAGCGCCAGAGCCGGGCCGAATGCACCTGTTTCCAGCAAAGTGCCGTCCGCCAAACCATCGTCTGCCATCACGACCGTGCTGCCTTCAGGCATTTCCGCGCCGTGCACCAGCCCCGCTTGTTCCAGCGTCAGCGTGTTGGCCCAGACCGTATGCAGGTCGGCCGCCAACAGGGCAAAGGAGCGATCCGCGATGATGTCGTCCAGTAACTTTCGAGGAGCGACAGCGTTGCCGGTAAACAGTTCATAAAAGGCGCCGACCCCCAGGATCAGCGGTTCCTCAGGACGGGCCCGGGCATATTCCAGGACCTTTGGTCGAACAGCGGCCAGGTCGGTCAATCCACCGACCGGCAGAAAGTCCAGTTCAGCCGACCCCTGAAACAGATGGACATGGCTGTCGATAAATCCGGGCAGGACGCTGCGACCTGCGGCATCAATAATCTTGGTGTCGGCAGTGGCCAAGGCGCGAATATCGTCCGTTTTGCCGACGGCGCTGATGCGATCCGCAGTAATAGCGACAGCTTCGGCCCGCGGCGCGCGCCGGTCCATAGTCAAAACAGAACCGTTGAGAATGACCAGGTCAGGTGGTGTTGGCATGGTCAGTTTTTCTTGCAAACAAGAGCCGGCGCCCCTTCAGACCGGGCAGACCTGTGGTCAGTTGGGCCAAACCCTTGGGCAGGAGAACGACAAAGACGACCAAAGCCAAGCCCAAAACCAGATTGCGGGAGTCACCCATTTCCTTTGACACCTCGACAACGATCATCATGATTCCGGTTCCCACAAGCGGCCCCCAGGTCGAGCCCAGACCGCCAACGACGACAATCGCAAGTATGAACATCAGGGTGGAAAACTCAAACAGACTTGGACCGGCGAACCGGAAATGGCCGGCGTAAACGCCACCTGCCAACCCGGTTAACAGGGCTGAAATCGCAAAAGCGGCGACCTGGTATTTCTTGCGATCGATGCCGCGGCTGCTGGCATAGCCAACATTGTCACGAATCGCCCGGAAAGCCAGTCCAAGACGCCCGTGGATGATCACCACGACGGCGGTGATGGTGACGCCGAAGGCGACAAGCACCGTGTAATAATTGCCCAACATCCAATCTCGTTTCAGCAGCAGGCGGAAGCCAAAGTCATCGAACCGGGAGAACCCTGTGGCGCCGCCGAACAGCTGCTGACAGTTGTTGCGGATCAGCGTGAAACAGTCGGTATCGGTTATGATCAACACATGGATCATCTCGGCGATGGCATAGGTCAGCAGCGCCACATAGGCCCCGGTCAGCCGCAGACAGGCCAATCCAACCACCAAAGCCAGAACCATTGAACTTGCTGCAGCAATTGGAATGGCCGCCCAGACGGACAGACCAGTGAATGTAACCACCATGGCCGTGCCATAGGCGCCGACGGCAAAAAACAGCATTTGGGCTAGCGAAAAGACCCCGGCGTGGCCCATCAGCAGGTTCCAGTTCATGGCCACCATGGCCCAGATGAAGAACACCACCACCTCGCCGAGCCAGTAGCGCTGGGCGATGAACACCGGCAAGACGGCAAAGGCGACGATCACCACAAGGCCGATCATCAAATGGCGGGTCAACGTATCAAAGCCGGTCATAGCCGTACCACCCTTTCGCGCCCAAACAGGCCCTGCGGACGCCAGATCAGCACCACAATGACCAGCAACAACATGGCCGGGAAACCAAAGCGAACGCCGACATAAAATCCGATTGCGGCTTCCAGCAGGGCCAACACAAAGGCACACAGCCCGGCCCCCCAGACATTGCCGAGACCTGCAACGACACAGATGACGAAGGCCTTCAGCAGGAGATCCCCACCCATTTGCGGGCTGAGCGTCGCCTGCGTCGAGATCATCAAACCAGCGACACCGGCCAGCATGCCGGCCAGCGCCATGACCTGCAGGTAGACCGTGTCCGCCTTGACCCCCATCAACATGGCCGCTTCGCGGTTCATCGCGGTGGCCCTGATCGCCCGTCCGAAACGGGTGAACTTGAGCAGCCAGGCGACACCGACGATCAGCACCAGCGCCACAACGAAAATGATCATCGCCTGATAGGTCAGCGTTACCCCGGCGACACGGGTAAAACCGTCGACAGTCAGCGGTTGCGGATAGGGGTAGCCACCATAGGTCTTTAGCAAAAGGTCTTCGATAACGATGCCCAACCCGGCTGTGGCAACCAGGACATTTGTACCGAAATCCGGCGTGCCCAACATGAACCGTACAATGACAAGATGTGTCACCATCCCGATCGCGGCGCCCGCCACCATGGCCACAACAATGCCCAGCACCAGCGGGATGCCAAAGGTGGTCGCGGCGGAATAGGCCATATAGCCCCCGAAGGTCATGAACAGGCCATGCGCCATGTTGAACATGCCCAACGTGCCATAGATCAGTGAAAGACCAACCGCGGCCAGGGCATACATCGAGCCCATCGTCAGGCCGGTCATGACGATCTGGATCACAAACTCCATCGCCTACGCACCACTCAGATAGGTTTTCAAAATATCGGCGGAATTGCGGGCTTCCCGCGATGAGCCGCGCCAGACGATTTGACCGGCATCCATCAGCAGCAGACTGGTGGCAAAATGCAGAAGGCGGCTGGGGTTTTCCTCGACCACCAGGAAACTCACACCGCGGGCCCGCAGTTGATCCAGCGCCGCATAAATCTGCTCAATCACCAGTGGCGCCAGGCCAAGCGATGGCTCATCCAGCATCAGCAGGCGTCCATTGGCCATCAAGCCGCGGCCAATCCCAACCATGCGTCGCTCACCCCCCGACAGGCTGCTGGCCAGTTGGTGGCGCCGCTCCTTGAGCCGCGGGAACAGGTCAAAGACCTCGTCCAGCCGCTGCGCAACTTCGTGCTGGTCGGCGCACAGATGTGCCCCCATCAGCAGGTTTTCCTCAACGCTGAGTTCGGTGAAAAGCTGATCACCCTGTGGGACATGGATCAATCCGCTTGCGACGCGAGCATGAACCGGAGCGCGGTTGAATTCCTCGCCCTGAAAACGGATAGTGCCGCCCCGCAGAGGCAGGAAACCTGACAGGGTGCGCAAAAGGGTGGTCTTGCCATGACCGTTGGGACCAATCAGTGCCACGACGCCACGATCGGGCACGTCGAGCGACACGTCATGCAGCACCGGGCGATTGAGATAGCCGGACACCACACCCTGACAGGCTAGTAAAGCGCTCATGAGGCCGCCTCCAGACCGGAACTGCCCAGATAGACGCTCGCTACCGTTTCGTTTTCAGCCAGGCCCGTTGGCAGGCCGTCATAGATGATCTCTCCCTGATGCATCATCACCGCGCGGTCGGCGACACTGGTCAGAAAACGCATCACGTGTTCGACAAAGACCAGCGTCATGCCGCTGGCCTTCAGTGCCAACATCCAGTCGATGAACGCGTCCACCTCCGAAGGGGTCAGACCACCGACCGGCTCGTCCAGAAGCACCATGTCGGGTTCATTGATCAGCGCCGTGGCCACCATCAGTTTCTTGCGGGCCAGGGTCGGAATACCCGCTGCCTTGTCGTCGGCAATCGCCTCGAGACCGATATCGGCCAGCAAAGCGCGGGTTGCCTCCCTGTCTTGGCGGTGGGTGAGCAACCAGCCTCCAGCGCTGCGGCGGCCATAGACCCGGGCGGTCAGCACATTGTCGAACACACTCATCCCATCAAACGCAGAATTGAGTTGAAACGTGCGGGCCATGCCGAGATGACAAAGGCGGTGCGGCGCCAGACCGACGATGTCGCGTCCTCGGAACAGAATCTCTCCTTCGGACAAAGCCGTCAGCCCACTGATCAGATCAAAAAACGTAGTCTTGCCAGCGCCGTTCGGGCCACCAACGCCCACCACTTCGCCGTGGCCAACCTGAAAGTCTACGCGATTGACCGCGGCCAGAGCGCCGTAGCGCTTGACCACGCCGCGACAGCTCAGCAGGTGTTGCACCGGATCCGACACCTTTGAGGTCAGCCTTTCATCCAGGGCGGGGTCTGATAGTTACCCGCACCATAAGGCGGCGGCGAAATCAGCACGCCATCTTTGGTCTTGTCATGCACCTGGCTGAAAATATGCGGCATACCCAAGGATGGGTCGTTGGTTTCTGTTGGATAGCTGTAAGCAGACAGCGTATCGGGTCGAATGCGCATCGTACCCATCGGGCCGCGATAGATCAGGGCCTTGAGCCGCTCTGCGACAGCGCGATTTTGGTCCTCTTCATAGGGCGCACCAGGGCCACCGGCGAGGGCCGCCGCAACGGCGTAGGCGTGCAAGGCCTGATAGGTTTGGCCGCCACCATTGGGCGAGGCCGTGGCGCCAAAGCGGGCCTTATAGGCATCGGCAAAGCCGTTGCCGATGGCGTCCTGCAGAGCACCGATCACCGTGGCGTAGATGGCACCCACGGAGTTGTCGCCGGCAATGTCGCGAAAGGCGGCCAGCGACGCTCCATATTGCAGGTAAACCAGACTATTGGTCGGATCGGTCATGAACTGGTTCATGAACTGGGCCTGATCCTGGGTATAGAAATGGGTGATCGCAATGATCGCCGGCGGATCGGCGCGCAGTTTCGCCAGCGTCGGGCCCCAGTCGGTGACCGGTACTTTGACGGTCTCGTACAGCGATACCTCATACCCATGGGCCGCCGCGCCATCGTTCAGCGCATTGGCGATGTTGACCGAATAGGTGCCGGGTCCGGTGACAATGGTAATCTTGTTATTGGGTCGGGCGAACTGGCCGGACTGCTCCAGATCCTCAATGAATTTCAGGAAGCCGTCGCCATACATGGTTTCTGGCGGGTCATATTGAAATGTGCCCCAATAGCGATCCGGGTCGGATTTGACCAATTCATCATGCACGGCAACCGTATTGGAATGCATGACAATGACCCCTGCATCAGCGGCAATGTCATGCATCGCCGTGCCGGTTTCCAGATTGTAGCCGGTGATGATGGCGCTTGCATTGTCCCGGTCGAGAAGCCGCTGGGCAGCCTGGATCACCACGTCATCTCCCTTGCTTTCGGTATCAATGAAAACCACTTCAACGGGCCGACCGAGGATGCCACCCATGGTGTTGATTTCGTCGCGCGCCATTTCCAGTCCACGTTGAAATTCGATGCCGTCCGCCGCGACGATGCCGGTCAGCGGCGCCGGGCAACCGATCACGACCGGGTCGTTGGATTGGGCCTTTGCGGTTTGGTTGAGGCCAGCCAGCAGCGCAGCAGACCCTGCTGTGACACCGGCGCCTTGCAGAAATCCGCGCCGGGTTGGGGGTGATTTAGATAGATCGCTCATTCGATCCTCCTGTGGGCTCGTGGATAAAAGACGCCTCATGCGCCTTTTCGATTGCTGCGGCCTGATCCTTGCTCAGCTGTTGCCCACCATAATTTTTGATATGTTCGTGAAACGGGTCCGCGTATGTCGCGCTGACGCCAGCCATCTCCTCCAGTACTGCCAACCCGCAATAGGGAACGTAGGTTGCGGAATAGCCGCCCTCATGGGTGACGACGGTCCGTCCATTGCAATGACGGTCCGCCATCACCAGAACCTGCCGGGTCATCCAGCGAAAATCCTCAGAGCTCAACATCTGGACGCCGAGCGGATCCAGCGCCGACGCATCATAGCCGCAGGGTAGGACAATCAGTCCGGGTTCAAAGGCATCAAGCGCCGGCAGGACGATGCGTTGAAAAGCCTCCCTATAGGCACCGGAGCCGGAGCCCGGCGGCATGGGAATGTTCAGATTGCTGCGGTCTGCGCCTTGCACCTGTACCCCACCGGAATCGGGGGGAAACAGATTGTCCTGATGCAGCGAAATGGTCAGAATGCCGGGATCGTCGAGGAATATCGCCTCGGTGCCATTGCCGTGGTGAACATCCCAGTCGACGGTGGCGACCCGTTTGATGCCATAGGTCTTTTGGGCATATCTGATGCCCAGCGCCGCGTTGGCAAACAAGCAGAACCCCATTGCCATCTCGGCAAGCGCATGATGCCCGGGCGGACGACACAGGACATATGCGTTGTCGGCCGCGCCGGTCATCACGGCATCGACCGCAGCGGTCACACCGCCAACCGCCAAACGGGCAATATCGAGGCTGGTCGGCCCGACCGGCGTCAGAGCCCCGGCATCCCCTCCCCCGCTGTCACAGACCGAACGCAAGTGCGCTACATAGGAAGCAGGGTGGACAAGACCGATCACATCGTCACTGGCGGGTTCCGGGGCAATGTGGTTGAGATGCTTCCAGAAACCCGTGGCTTGCAACAAGTTCTGGAGCCGGCGTTTGGTTTCGGGATGCTCGAAATGATCGCCCGGCTGCAGGTCGAGCGTCGGCTGGAAGAACCCGCACCAGTTCTGCGTGTCATGCCAGTAGTAAAGCTCAGAGGCGGCAAGTGCGGTACTACGGGATCATGTTGTGTTCTTGTGAAACATAACATTTCTCCTGCGCCCATGGTGCCGACCTCCTTGGGTTTTTGACAATACCACCAACGTGGTATCTACTTTTCGCGTTGGGCGAATGCGGTGGTATACGTCGATGAAGCCCAATAACGACTGCGAGTATGATTTTTTCGGACAGATCGCTGTTGCCGACACGCTGGAAGCCTACGGGCGCGCGGCAATTCCTTTCCTCAGCCATCGGTTCTCAGCGCAAAGCGTATTGGCAATCGGATTCCATCGATCGGCCAGTCCGGAAATTCACTTCAGCTGGATTCCCGATCCGGCATTGCGTACCACTTTCGATCATGCCTACGCTCGGCTCGGCTATATGCTGGATCCGTTCTACCAGCGCAGTTGGCTGACACCGGATATCGCAACCTGGCTGGTGCGGGACATTGCCCCTGACCGGTTTGAATCGAGCCAATATTTCGCCAATTATTTTGCCGCCACCGAAATGGTCGACGATATGGGACTGATCGTCAGACTGTCGGCGGACCGGGCGGTTCATCTGTCGCTCGGGCGCAGCTCGGGACACCGCCGATTTCGATCAAAGGACATTCGCAGTTTTGGGCAGATCGCCAAAGTCCTGGCGCCAAAACTGCGCGCCCTATTGATCCCTCAGCCCCCTCAGACAACGCCTGTCATGCCGTCGCTGGACCAACGGTTCATTTATCTTGCTCAGGCGGACGGGAAGAAAATATCACAGCGCGAGGCACAGGTCGCAGCGCTGATTGTCCAGGGTTATTCCAGCCGGGCGATTTCGCTCAGACTGGGTATCTCGATACACACCGTCAAAGTGCACCGGCGCGCCCTGTACAGGAAACTGACCATCACGTCGCAAAGCGAGTTGTTCGGCTTGCTGACGCGGTCCAGTCAGATGTCAAAATAGAAACGGCCCGGACAGGATGCTGCCCGGGCCGCAATTGTTCAGGTCGATATTGTTTACGCCAGCAAGTCGAAGCGGTCTGCGTTCATGACTTTCGTCCATGCAGCAACAAAGTCGCGCACGAATTTCTCGCCATTGTCGTCTTGGGCGTAGACTTCCGCGTAGGCCCGCAGGATCGAGTTGGAACCGAACACCAGATCGGCGCTGGTTGCCGTCCACTTGACGGCACCGGACTTGCGATCACGGATTTCATAGGTGCCGTCCTCGACAGGATGCCAGCTGTAGGCCATGTCGGTCAGGTTGACGAAGAAGTCGTTTGTCAGCTGTCCGACGCGATCGGTGAACACGCCGTGGCCTGAACCGCCATGGTTCACACCCAAGGTGCGCATGCCACCGACAAGTACGGTCATTTCAGCAGCCGTGATGCCCAGCAATTGTGCCTTGTCCAGCATCANCTCTTCTGGACCAACGGCGTATTTTTCCTTCTCATAGTTGCGGAAACCATCGGCCAGAGGTTCCATCACCTCGAAGCTGGCTGCATCGGTCTGCTCATCAGAAGCATCACCGCGGCCCGGTGTAAACGGCACCTCGACGGAAGATCCTGCCGCCTTGATCGCCATTTCCAGTCCGACATTACCGGCCAGCACGATGACATCGGCAATGGAAGCACCGGTTTCAGCCGCGATCGGCTCGAGCGCTGCCAGAACCTTGGCCAGACGTGCTGGCTCATTGGCTTCCCAGTCTTTCTGAGGCGCCAGACGGATGCGGGCACCGTTGGCACCACCGCGCTTGTCGGAACCACGGAAGCTGCGCGCGCTGTCCCAGGCGGTGGCGATCATCTCGGCACCGGACAGACCGCTGTCGGCGATCTTGGCTTTGACAGCAGCGACGTCGTAGTCGCTGTTGCCAGCAGGGATTGGATCCTGCCAGATCAGATCTTCAGCCGGAACGTCATTGCCATAATAGTTGGCTTTCGGGCCCATGTCGCGGTGGGTCAGCTTGAACCAAGCGCGGGCAAAGGTGTCGGCGAAATAGTCCGGATCGGCCATGAATTTCTGGCAGATTTGATTGTAGATCGGATCGACCTTCATCGCCATGTCGGCGTCGGTCATCATCGGATTGTGGCGGATCGAAGGATCGGACGGATCAACCGGCTTTTCCTCTTCCGGCATGTTCACCGGCTCCCACTGGTTGGCACCAGCCGGGGATTTGGCCAGTTCCCAGTCATAGTTGAACAGGTATTCGAAATAGCCCATGTCCCATTTTGTCGGGCTCTTGGTCCAGGCACCTTCGATACCGGAAGTGAACGCGTTGGCGGCTTTGCCGTCATGGCCCGGGTTGGCCCAGCCAAGACCCTGCGCTTCAACGCCGGTTGCTTCTGGCTCAACGCCGATATCGTTGACTGCGCCACGACCGTGCGCCTTGCCAACCGTGTGACCACCGCAGGTCAGCGCGGCTGTCTCTTCGTCGTTCATCGCCATGCGGGCAAATGTTTCGCGCACATGCAGAGCCGTGCGTGCCGGATCCGGATTGCCGTTGACGCCTTCCGGGTTGACGTAGATGAGACCCATGTGAACGGCCGCCAGAGGATTGAAGAGCGTGGTGGCATCGTCGAGATCTTCATAACGGTTTTCTGATGGCGCCAGCCATTCCGTCTCAGCACCCCAGTTGACGTCGGTTTCAGGACCCCAGATGTCTTCGCGGCCAAAACCGAAGCCGAACATTTTCAGGCCCATGGATTCATACGCCATGTTGCCGGCCAGGATGATCAGGTCGGCCCAGGAAAGCGCATTGCCGTATTTCTTTTTGACCGGCCACAACAGGCGACGAGCCTTGTCGAGGCTGGCATTGTCCGGCCAGGAGTTCAGTGGAGCGAAGCGGATATTGCCGGAACCAGCACCACCGCGACCATCGGCCAGACGGTAAGAACCCGCCGAGTGCCAGGCCAGACGAATCATCAAACCACCGTAATGACCCCAGTCGGCTGGCCACCATTCCTGGCTGTCGGTCATCGCTGCTTTCAGGTCTTCCTTGACGGCTTCAAAATCCAGTCCCTTGACCGCTTCCCGGTGGTTGTAGTCGGGGTCCATCGGATTGGTGCGGGCACCGTGCTGGTGCAGGATGTCCAGATTGAGGGCGTTGGGCCACCATTTGGTGACCGGCTTGTCCATGGCGGTATTACCACCATGCATGACCGGGCAACCGCCGGACTTATTCGGACTCATGTCGTTCATTTTGCTCTCCATATGGAACGGATTTTGATCAGTTTGGAATAATTCTAGAGTGAACAGCCAATAAATTCCAATTGAAATTCCAAAAGGGTCCGATAAGTTGAACTTATGATTGGATTGACCCTGAAACAGCTGCGTTATTTCGAGGCTTTGGCCCGGCACCGCCATTTTGGTCGGGCTGCCGAGGCCTGTTTCATCTCCCAGCCGGCGCTTTCTTTGCAGATCAAAGAGTTAGAAAACATGTTCGGCGCGCCGCTAGTGGAACGCGGCCCGCGGCAGGTGCAACTGACCTCGGTGGGTGAGGCGTTTTTGGTCAAAGCGCGGCAGATCCTGCTGGGTGTGGAAGAGCTCGAAGACCTGGTGCGCGCCTCGCGCGGTCCGCTTGCAGGACGCTTGCGCCTGGGGGTAATTCCCACCATCGCGCCCTATCTGCTGCCGGAAATCATCGCCTCCCTGTCGGCCCGGTTTCCCGACCTGGAGCTTGATCTGCGAGAATCGGTGACCCGCTCGCTGATCGAAGACCTGTTGGAAGCCCGACTTGATCTGGCGATCCTCGCGCTGCCGATTTCAGAACCGGCACTGCAGGAATTTGCCCTGTTCGACGAAGAGTTTGTCCTGGTGCGTCACCGCAGCGAGGCGGAAAATCCCGTACCCGGCCCGCAAATGCTACAGACCATGCGCCTGTTGCTACTCGAAGAGGGCCACTGCTTTCGCGATCAGGCCCTGTCGTTTTGCCAGTTCGACGAGACGCAGCCGCGACAGCTCATGGAAGGCAGTTCCCTGTCGACGCTGGTTCAGATGGTCGGTGCCGGCATGGGCCTAACGCTGATCCCGGAAATGGCGCAGGCGCTGGAAACCCGTTCGGCGGATGTCTCCGTCGCCCGCTTTCCCGCGCCCGGCCCCAGCCGCACCATTGGCATGGTCTGGCGCGCCACCAACCCACTGTCGGAACAATTGATGCAGATCGGCATGATTGTCCGCGGTGTCGGACAGAAAATTCGCGACCAGAAGAACGACTAGCAGGCTAGTTGGTAAAAGTTGGGCGAATCGTCAGCTTATCGATTCACCAAATTCAAGCGAAAACGGGTCAATGGCTGACGATTTCGGCTCTAGGACGTTGAAAAATGCCTATTTTTAGTGTATATACTCTTGATCCGTTTAGTCTTGAAAACTTCGAAGTGTGACCAGACAGTCTGACGCAACAACGCGCGACGCCGCTTCATAAACCTGCAATTACATAGCGCCTCAACTTTGCCTCCTCGCGGAAGCTTGGTGACGAACGCATTTGCGGAACTCAGTTATCAGGACAACAAACGACAGCATCCGGCATGGGCCGGAAGCAAACCAACCCAAGGGCCGCAGTGCCACACATTGGGACGAAGGAGTTTTGTTGACTATGGCAGCTAAAAAACCAGTGCAGAGACAGGGATTCAAAACCGGTGAATATGTGGTCTATCCAGCCCACGGCGTCGGTCAGATCACCGATATCGAGGAACAGGAAATTGCCGGCTTTGCGCTGGAGCTTTTTGTCATCGACTTTGCCAAGGACAAGATGACCCTGCGCATTCCCGTGCCGAAGGTCGAATCCGTCGGCATGCGGAAAATCTCCGAGGCCGATCAGATCGCCAAGGCACTGAAAACCGTGCAGGGCCGCGCCCGGATCAAGCGCACCATGTGGAGCCGCCGTGCCCAGGAATATGATGCCAAGATCAATTCCGGTGACCTGATCCAGATCGCCGAAGTGGTGCGCGATCTGTACCGTTCCGAAAACCAGCCGGAACAGTCCTACTCCGAACGCCAGCTTTACGAAGCCGCTCTGGAGCGCATGGCGCGCGAAGTCTCAGTGGTCAACAAGATCTCCGAAACCGAGGCGGTCAATCTGATCGAAGAGAACCTGGCCAAAGGCCCGCGTCGTGGCGCCAAGGCAGATGATGCTGCCGCCGACAGTGACGACGGCGATGGCGATGGTGACGGCGAAGAAGCCGCCGCATAATTTCCTCAAAATAATCATTGTAGCGGGGACCAAACAGCCATATTTGTGCTGAATGATCCCCGCTCTTACGGGCAATGTAACTTCGTGCATTTGGATAGGGTTTCCACTTGAGCCAATGCACTCATTCAGGGCGCTAAACATGCAGGCCTATCTGGAATTTGAAAAACAGGTCGCCGATCTCGAAGGCAAAATTCGTGAACTCCAGAACATGGGTGCCGACGGCGAAGACGCCGCCGCGTCGGTCAATCTCGACGACGACATCCAACGCCTCAAGACCAAAAGCGCCCAGGCCCTTGGCGATCTCTACAAGAAGCTCAATCCTTGGCAGAAGACTCAAGTCGCCCGTCATCCCGACCGTCCCCACTTCAAGGACTATGCCTCGGTTCTGATCGACGACTATCAGCCTCTGGCCGGTGACCGCGGCTTTGCCGAAGACCACGCGATCCAGTGCGGCATCGGACGCTTTCGCGGCCGTTCCGTCGCGATCATGGGCCACGAAAAGGGTAACGACACCCAGACCCGCCTGAAACACAATTTCGGCATGGCCCGTCCAGAAGGCTACCGCAAGGCGGTGCGCATCATGGAACTGGCCCAGCGCTTTGGCATTCCGGTCATCACCCTGGTCGACACCGCAGGTGCCTATCCCGGCATCGGTGCTGAAGAACGCGGCCAGGCGGAAGCCATTGCCCGCTCCACTGAGGCCTGCCTCAATCTCACCGTGCCAATGATCTCGGTCATCATCGGTGAAGGTGGATCCGGCGGCGCCATTGCAATTGCTGCAGCCAGCCGCGTCTATATGCTGGAACACTCCATCTACAGCGTGATTTCACCGGAAGGGGCTGCTTCCATCCTGTGGCGCGACGCAACGCGGGCCCAGGAAGCCGCCACCAGCATGAAGATCACAGCCCAGGATCTGCAACAGCTGGGCATTATCGACGGCATCATTCCGGAGCCCGTTGGTGGCGCCCATCGCGGCCACGAAGCCGTCATCTCGTCAACAGCCGACACGCTTGACGCAGCCTTGAAAGAATTCGACGGCAAATCCGGCGACGAAATTCTCAAACAACGCCGCGAAAAATTCCTGGCGATCGGCCGCAATCTCTAGCGGCGAGCGGCGAGCACTGCATTACACGAAGAGTCGGTCAAGCTGACGCTGCAGATAAATATGGCAGCGTCGGGCGAGAGCCAGCTTGAGATAGAAGCTTACAGGGCCGCCTTGCGGTTTTCTTCCAGATACAAACCGCGCAGCTTGTCGCCAACCGGTCCAGGCGCCCCGCTGCCAACCTTGTTGCCGTCAATTTCGACAATCGGATTGGTAAAGCCTGACGCCGAAGTGGCAAAGGCTTCGTCAGCGCCATAGGCTTCGTCCAGCGTAAACGGGCGCTCCTCGACTTCCATCTGCAGCAGGCGGGCGCATTCCAGAACCGACTTGCGGGTGATGCCGTGCAGAATGTCGTTAGACAGGTTGCGGGTGATGATCTTGCCGTTTTTGACAATATACGCGTTGTTCGACGTGCCTTCGGTGACGAAACCGTCCTGGACCATCCAGGCATCGTCGGCGCCACGCGCCTTGGCTTCCATCTTGGCCAGCGAAGGATAGAGAAGCTGAACCGTCTTGATGTCGCGGCGGCCCCAGCGCAGATCGTCGACCGACACAACTTTCAGGCCCTTGGTTTCGACCGATGTGCCAACCACCTGCTTTTCCTGAGTGAACATCACGATGGTGATCGGCGTGTCGGCCGGCGGGAAGGCGAAATCACGGTCGCCCGGATTGCCGCGGGTGATCTGCAGATAGATCATGCCCTGATCAATATTGTTGCGTGTCACCAGTTCGCGGTGGATCTGAAGCATCTCTTCGCGATCGACCTTGTGGTTCATCTGCAGCTCGTTCAACGACCGCTGCAGGCGCTCGATATGGCCGTCAAAACCAATCAACTTGCCATCGACTACGGTGGTCACTTCATAGACCCCGTCAGCAAACAAAAAGCCGCGATCGAAGATCGACACATTGGCTTCGTTTTCCGGGATGTATTCGCCGTTCAGGTAGACTGTTCTCATGATTTCAACTTAGCCCCAAAGTGCTGGTTCCGGTGGATACACATACCGGTCATCGAATTTCAAAGGTGTGCTGCGGTCTTCTGCCAATAGCAGCGGTCCGTCAAGGTCTGTATAGGCAACGCCCTGGGCGACCAGTGTTGCCGGAGCCATGGCAAGGGACGAACCGACCATACAGCCGACCATGATGCCAAAGCCCATCGCCTCTGCTTCTGCCCGCAATTTCAGCGCCTCGGTCAGGCCGCCGGTCTTGTCGAGCTTGATGTTGATCAGGTCATACTTGCCCTTCAACGCAGCCAACGAATGGCGGTCGTGGCAGGATTCATCGGCACAGACCGGCAATACGCGTTCGACTTCCAACA
>JABSRX010000106.1 GCA_013214695.1 Rhizobiaceae bacterium
GCCAGTTTCGGCGAAGCCAACAAATAGTCCAGTTGCACCAGATGGCGCATCGGTCGGCTTTCAGGATTGCGGGAATCTCGAGATTCTCCGGCCGCAAAATACAGCGTCCAGCGGTTGTCCTCGTCGCGTCGTTTGATCAAGTCGACACTGAAACCGTCCCGCATCAGAGGGTCGACGCCGGAATGGCCCTCGCGCACATGTTTGAACTTGTACCCCGTGTGTTTGCTGCCGCTGATGACGAGGCGTTCTGTGTAGTCATTGAGATCACCGCAGATCAGCCAGCGCATATTGGGGGCACGGTTTGCTCCGAACTTGTTTTCAATGATGTTGCGCACCCCCTGTGCTTCGGCCATGCGCATCGGCATGGTGTATTCGCGGCCGGTCAACCCATCGCGGCCGGTTCCCATCGACTTGAAGTGACAGACGAACAGGGTCATGCGCTTGCCATCGATTTTCAGATCAATTTCCAGACAGTCACGTCTGAAAAGGCGTTCATGGGCCTCAAATCCCATCTCTTCGAGACGTTGATTGTGAACATGAAGGTCGGCAAAGGTTGATTTGGCATGGCTTTTGACCGCCAGGATCTCGATTGGTTCGCCGTTGGCGGTCTCGTCCCTTGCCATCACCGCGACATCAATGCCGCGTCCGTCATTACCTTCGATCCAGACCTTTTGCGGATAGGCGAGACCGGTCATCGGCAGCAAGTAGTTCTGCTCGAACGATTCAAGCGTCTCCAAGTCCTCAACTTCCTGCAGGCACAGAATGTCGGCATGACAGTCGGCCACGGCCAAGGCCGTCATCTGACGCGCATCATCTTCGTAGGCGATGACCCGCGCCTGCTCGAGCAATTGGTAATCCCGTTCCGACTTGATGTCGTGGCCGCTGATCGAGCGGTCCCGGCGCATCAGATTACGCCAGCCGGAAAAGTCGAACCGAGCCATCAGATTCTCAACGTTGAAGGTGGCGATACGTACAGACATGCATTTGCGATGAATCGAATTTCTACCGAGCAAGCATCATGGTTTGGCAGCGACAATTCAAGCTGAACATAAGACGACAAACCGTTCATGTTGCATTCAGCCTGACTTGTTCATGGTGTTCTCAATCGCCAGGCAACTTGGAATCAGCAAACCGGACTCCTGCAAGGCGTTGAAAACGAGAGCGAACAATCATTTCAGGAGATGATCATGAAACGCATGACCACGACTTTCATCAGCGCCATGATGGCACTGACCTTCATCGCCGCCTCTGCCGCCACTCCCGCCCAGGCTGGCAGCAAGGAACGCCGCATCGTCGCTGGCATCCTGCTTGGCGCCATCGGCGGCGCGATTATTGCCAATGAAATCAACCGCAGTAAGAAAAAGAAGCAGCGCCACTACAACCACCGTCATAACCCGAGCCACGTTTACAACGAGGACATCTATGTCGATCGACGCCACCAGCGCCGGGTTCGCCACAATCCACGCATTAGCGAGTGGGAACGCCATGTGCGCCGCTGCCAGCGCGCCTATCGCAGCTATGACGAGTTCAGCGACACCTGGATCGACCGTCGCGGCCGCGAGCGTCTCTGCCGTCTGTAAACTGCCCGACAATCTTCAAGACAATCCTCAAGGCCCGGCATGCGTCGGGCCTTTTTTGTTTGACCGGCAAGGCGTCCTGGAAATTCACATCAGATGAATCAGCGCGCGTTTTGCGGCAGACCGTCGTCAATCGAATAGTAGGACCCTTTCTCAGCAACAAAAATGTGCATCAACATGGTGGTATTCGTCGGCCCGTCGAACAGACCCATCGCGATGGCCGTCCAATCATGATGGATCGGATCCCAGAACAGATAAGACCCGCAATTGCAGCAGAATCCGCGGCGCACCTTCTCCGAGGATTGATACCACTTGATGTTTTCCTCACCGGAGACCGTTAATGCCGAGCGCGGTACATCCAATGACACGCCGCAATGGCCGGTTTGCTTGCGGCATTCGACACAATGACAGGCATTCGGCTGGGGAAGATCACCGCTCACCTCGATGCGGACATTGCCGCACAAGCAGGACCCCTTGTGCATGGACGTTCACCTTATGGGAAATCACCTGCCCCAGAGCTTAGCCGCTTTGCCCAGTTCCAGCAAAAAGGCCCGATCTTACGACCGGGCCTTTGAAAACGTCATCAATTTGAGCGCGAGCAGTTTTTGACCGCCCGACGCTCGCCACTCGCCGCCGTTAGTTCTTTTCTTTGTCGACCAACTGGTTGGATTTGATCCAAGGCATCATGGCGCGCAGCTTTTCACCAACTTCTTCGATCTGGTGACCGTCGTTCATGCGGCGTGTGCCTTTGAAGCGGGCAGCACCGGAGTGCCATTCCTGCATCCATTCAGATGTGAAGCGGCCGGTCTGAATGTCTTTCAGAACACGACGCATTTCTTCTTTGGTCTCATCGGTGATGATGCGTGGACCGGAGACGTACTCACCCCATTCAGCTGTGTTGGAGATCGAGTAGTTCATGTTGGCGATACCGCCTTCGTAGATCAGGTCAACGATCAGTTTCACTTCGTGCAAGCACTCGAAGTAGGCCATTTCTGGTGCATAACCAGCTTCGACCAATACTTCGAAACCAGCACGGATCAGTTCAACCAGACCGCCACAAAGGACAACCTGTTCACCGAACAGGTCGGTTTCACACTCTTCCTGGAAAGTGGTTTCGATAACACCGGAACGGCCGCCACCCACGCCACAAGCATAGGACAGGGCCAGGTCATGGGCGTTGCCAGAAGCGTCCTGATGAATGGCGATCAGGCAAGGCACGCCGCCGCCCTTCTGGTATTCACCACGCACGGTGTGGCCTGGGCCCTTTGGTGCGATCATCACAACGTCGATGTCGCTGCCGGGCTCGATCAGGTTGAAGTGAACGTTCAGACCGTGGGCGAAAGCGATTGCTGCACCAGACTTGATGTTGCCGGCGATGCTTTCTTTCCAGATGCCAGCCTGCAGTTCATCAGGAGCAGCCATCATCATCAGGTCGGCCACTTTGGCAGCTTCGGCAACGGACATCACCTGGAAGCCATCGGCCTCAGCCTTTTTGGCGGTTGCCGAACCTTCGCGCAGAGCGACGATAACGTCGGTTGCACCGGAATCTTTCAAGTTCATGGCATGGGCACGGCCCTGTGAACCATAACCAATGATGCAAACCTTCTTGCTTTTGATCAGATTGATATCTGCATCGCGGTCGTAATAAACGCGCATAAGCGTTCCCCTTAAGTGTTTTGAAAAGCTCTTTTCGGCCCGAAACCGGCCAATCCGTGGGGTGGTTTAGCGGGGGGAAAGCGAAATGGCAAATCAGAAAATCATTCGGGCCGCGAGAAAGCCCTCGACTCAGCGAAAACGCCGCAGATTTATGCTGTTTGGGCCGAGGTCAGCGGCCAATAGCGGTCAGAAAACGCTGCACGGTTTGCGCCATTCCGTATTCCAGCGCATCAGCGGTGAGACCATGACCAATGGATACTTCCAATAGGTCGGGAATACGCGCCACCAGCGGCGGCAAATTGGCGACAGTCAGATCGTGCCCAGCATTGACGCCAAGCCCCAAGGCGTGAGCGGCATCTGCCGTTTGGCCAAGCTTTTTGACCTCCGCCGCCGCGGCTTTGGGATCGTCATAGGTGCCGCCGTAGGGACCGGTATAGAGTTCGATGCGATCGCAACCTGTATCTGCCGCCCATTTGACACCTTCAGGATCGGCATCGGCAAACAGCGAAACCTCCATACCGCTCTTCTTCAGGCGTGCGACGATCGGTGTCAGGTAATTGTGCTGATTGCGGAAATCCCAACCATGATCCGAGGTTGGCTGCGAAGGATCATCCGGCACCAGCGTCACCTGTTCGGGTTGGTTGTGTTCCACCAGATCGAGAAAGTCGTCAGTCGGATAGCCTTCGATATTGTAGTCGGCATCGGGAAATTCATCATCGATCAGCGCGCGCAGTTCGGGCACGTCGGTAAAACGAATGTGCCGTTGGTCTGGTCGCGGATGAACGGTCAGGCCCTGCGCACCGGCCTCGAGCGCAATACGTCCCATGCCGACGACGCTCGGCCACGGCAGGTCGCGGCGATTGCGCAATTGAGCGACGGCATTAAGATTGACGGACAGGGCAACTGGCATGATGCTACACGCATTCGAGAGCTTTCAAATTCACCATGACAATGCCAAACGTAGCTGACAAGTCTTCTTTCACAACAAGTTCGGGACCTGATTTTCTGGCCGAGCCCGGCACGCCGTTTGCGATTGGCCTGAAGCCGCTCGCCGACCTAAATTTTCTGCAGATCGATAATAAATTTCTGTCGGAGCGGCAGCAGAAAATTGAACTCTATGAGAGCATTCATGACGAAGTTTGCGTCGCAGAAGTGGACACGATTGACGCACAGCGGGAAGTCGAAGCATTGATCTTGAAATGCCTGAAAACCCATCACAGCGGTCTGTACGAATTCAGCGACACAGGTGTCACTTGTCGGCAAACAGGCCGCTTCTTCCCGCACAATACAGACATGCCGATTTCCAGCATCGGGCTGATCATTCCTGAAGATCTGGTGATGATGCGCCGTGACGAAACCGGTTGGCGACTGGTTGCTGCATCGCTCGCCTTTCCAGCCTCCTGGAGCTTAAAAGACAAATTTTCCAAGCCGTTGGAAGCTATTCATGGCCCTGTTCCGCTCAGCGATCAGATGAGCCAACGCATCCGACGTATATTCGACCATATCAATCCCGACATTCCGGTATGGCGGACAAACTGGTCGCTCAGCGATGATGATCGGTTGCGCCAGGAACGGCGCGAGGCAGACCGAAGCGAGCACCGCAAAAAGGTCAATCCGGACGTCTTTTTGCGCACTGAATTGCAAACGCTGCACAAATTGTCCGTATCCGGCGACATCCTGTTTACAATCAGCACCAAGATGCGTCCGATCCGCTCCTTTGCCAATGATGCAGACGGTCGTCGAAAACTGGCTGTGCTGCACCGTCAATATTTGGATATGAAAGATGCCGAACGTGACTATAAAGGCATCAATCGTGACGCCGACGGTTTGTTGGCCTGGCTGGAAGAAAACGGAAAAACCGAAATATGACTGAAGCAACCCTTGATGAGTCTGTCCTGCGCCAATGGATCGGCCAAACGCAATCGGCAACCGATACGCTGCAGGTAGAACCCGCCAGATTGATGCAGGCAACATTGGACCGTAACCCAACACTCAATGCGGGCGATCCCCTGCCCCCGGTTTGGCATTGGCTTTACTTTTTGAGCGGTGCGCCAATGTCCAAGCTCGGACGCGACGGCCATGCAGCGCTTGGCGAATTTCTGCCGCCCGTGGCTCTCCCGCGCCGCATGTGGGCCGGAGGACGCCTGGAATTTTCCAAACCGGTGGAACTGGGCGAGACAATCAACAAGAGCTCAGCGATCAAGGATATTGTCCTGAAGCACGGCAAAAGCGGCGCCTTGGCGTTCGTCACCGTGCGCCACACATTTACCGGACCGGAAGGTGACGAGCGGTTCACCGAAGAACACGACATCGTCTATCGGGAAGACCCGAAGCCAGACGCGCCAAAGCCTGCGCCCGTGCCCGCTCCAACCACGTCGCAATACAGCGAAACGGTGACCCCTTCGACCGTGCAACTGTTTCGCTATTCGGCACTGACATTCAACAGCCACCGCATTCATTATGATCGCGACTATTGCAAGGATATCGAAGGCTATCCGGGGCTGATCTTTCACGGACCTTTGACCGCTACTTTACTCGCCGATCTGGCCGTCCGGCGAAATGGTAACAAGCCATTAAAAAGCTTTTCTTTTCGGGCAGTTGCGCCATTGTTCGACAACGCGCCCTTCACCATTCATCATGATGGTGAAGGCTCGACCTGGGCCGAGACGCCGGATGGCGGATTGGCCATGAAGGCCCAATGGGAAGATTAATTTCTGTACCGCGACAAAATGTGGTACCCTTTGCCTCAAATTGGTCATTTAGAAATGCCAACAACGCCCAATCCGCGCACTCCGAATCACCGTGATATGTCTGCTTCCTTGCTGAAACTCAGAAATCTGGCTCCGGTGCTGTTAACGCTGACAGGCCCAGCCGCGTTCTTGCAGCCGACCACAGCTGCCGCCCATCCGCATGAATTTGTGACGATGGAAGTCAACGCCAAGTTCGATTTTACCGGTAAGGTATCTGGCCTCACCTATGATTGGACGTTTGATGAATTCTTCACGGCCTATGCCGTTGATGGACAGGATCTGAACAAGAACGGTGAGGCTGAGCCCAATGAGCTCGCTGCCCTGCTCGACGAAATCCTGGGCAACATCAAGGTGATCAACTACTTCACCGTGTTTGACAAAGAAAAAACGGTTCCCAAACTGGCAACCGCCGAGCCGCTTGAATCGGTGATGGTCGACCGTCAGTTGCGTTTGAAGTTTTATGTGCCTTTCCAGGAGCCTGTCTCGCTGGACAAGGCCCCTTTGCGGTTTTCGATTTATGACGACGAATTTTACATCGCGATGAATTTCGAACCAAAGGCCAATGACAAGATCGTGCCTGCATCGGTGGACAATTGCACCGCCAAGGTCGATCTGGCCGAACCCGATGATGAACTTGTCGCCTTTGCCAGTTCATTGGACCGCACTCAGAGCGCCGGTGGCGGATTGGGCGCTGCATTTGCTGAATGGGTGACGATCAAATGCAACTAGTCAAAAGCATGGTCAAATGGCCCGGACTGATGGGCATCGCTCTGTTGGCTGCCACCATCGCACTGGCTGCCGGCCCGCTATACGACACCTATGTGCAGTTCCTGGCCTGGGTGTTTGCCGAGGTGCGCAACTTTCATGGTATTCTCACCGACAGCGTCAAGTCGCTGGCCGACGAGAACAGCTTTGCAACCTCATTCACTTTGGTGTTCAGCAGCTTTGCCTATGGCGTATTGCACGCGGCCGGTCCCGGTCACGGCAAGCTGATCCTCTCGACATACCTTCTCAGCCAACCAGAAAAAATAAAGAAAAGCATCGCCTTAGCTGCCATGTCCTCGATAACTCAGGGTTTGGTTGCCATTGCGTTGGTCTATGGTCTGTTCTTCGTTTTCGGGCTGGCGGCACGCGACACCAAGATCGCGGTGGCCTGGAGCGAGCGGCTGGCATTTGTGCTGGTTGTGCTGATTGGTCTAGTTTTGATCTGGCGTGGACTAAAGGTCATTTTCCGCAACGATCAGCCTGTGCATGATCATGGGCATGATCACGGGCACGACCACCATCACGATCATGCGCATCACGATCACCACCACGACCACGCGCATCATCATCACATCAATGAAAATGGCGTTTGCACCACATGCGGTCATGCCCACATGCCCACCAACAAACAAGTGGATGAGGCAACCGACTGGCGTACCACGCTGGGTGTGATTTTCTCGATCGGCTTGCGCCCCTGTACGGGTGCTGTTCTTGTGTTGATTTTTGCCCATTACGCTAACGTTTCCTGGGCCGGTGTTCTCGCAGCCCTCGCCATGTCTTTGGGCACGGCCATCACAGTCTCTGCCCTGGCCATAACATCGGTTGGCGCCCGCAATTTCGCCTTGAAGCTGCTGGGGACGTCCAGTGGGTGGGGCGAACGCATAAGCGCCGCCGTTGCGATATTGGGCGGCGGTTTCCTGGCTTTGACAGGCCTTGGCCTCTATATCAGCTCAATGGAAGCGCCTGCGCGTTCCATGGGCCTGTAAGGCAACGCAACTCAATCCAATCACACAAACTCTAGGTTTTGGGCTCTAGGTTTTCGGCTTTAGGTTTTGGGCAGAAACTCGGTCTGGTCTTTGTCCTGCCAAGAATGCCCCGCACCCATAATGCAGGTCATGCCTTTGGCGGTGGTGAGCAGCAGGGTCCAACTGCCTTCACTCGACGTGAACACTTCCAGCACGGTTTTGCCGGTCGATGAGACGCCAATCGCTTTGGGTTTTTCCTGATATTTGCCGCTGAGCATCTTGGTCATTTTGACCCGCTCTCCGCAAACCCGCACTGTTGCAGAAGCGTCGCTGATCATAAAGCTCGGCACCAATATGGCTGCACCGAGGGCTATTCTGGCTGCTGTTTTCTTCGTTGATGTTGACATTTCAACCTCCAATCTCGGTTCTAAACCGAGCTCACAGGAGGTTTATTCGGCTCCAGCGAGCTCGGACTCGAACCGGGTTACACAATGAACCTTCACTCAATAGTTCTCCGGATCGTCTACTGGGTTCAGCCTGCGCCTGATTTGTTAATAAGGCATTAACCATGAAGGGGCGGTTTCTAGCCCTATTTGACGATTGTGATCTTGTCGGCTGCGCGGGTAATGGCGGTGTAGAGCCAGCGCTGGTTGTGCTCGCGGAAGGCCCAGCTTTCATCGAAGAGATAAACGTTATCCCATTGAGAACCTTGGGCTTTATGGACAGTCAGTGCATATCCATAGTCGAAATCATCATAGCGACGTTTCATTTGCCAGGGCACTTCTTCTTCGGGATTTTCAAAGGCTGCCTTCAAAACACGAATTTTTGCCGACATACGGTCCATACCGTCGTCATCTGAGGAAATCAGCAAATTCATGAACGGTTTTGCGCTGTTGGGGGCCGACGTCACCTGCCACAGGGATCCGTTCAGCAATCCCTTTGCCGGATCGTTGCGCAGCGCCACCAACTTGTCACCGGCTGCCGGCAGCGGTCCCTGAAACTCCTTCAAATCGCGCAGGCGCTGATTGTATCGCCGCCGCGTTTTGTTGGTCCCGACCAAAACCTGATCCGCATTCAACACTTCGGCCTGATCAACGTCGCGACGATGAATCACCGAACTGCTGCCATAATCGCCGTATGGCAGCGCCTCCCCTTCCCGCACCATTTGCGCCAGATCGATTATTGGGTTGTCGCGCGCCTGCCGATGAATGGTCTCCAGCAGCACGTCCGGTTCGTGATCGGTGAAAAAACCGCCGCCGGAAACCGGAGGCAACTGCCCCGGATCTCCCAACACCAGGACCGGGGTGCCAAACGACAGCAGGTCTTGGCCCAGCGCTTCGTCGACCATCGAGCATTCATCGATCACCACCAGTGCGGCCGACGCGACCGGGCTTTGCCGGTTCAGCGTGAACAACGGTGTCATCGCCGACTTACCCGTATCCTCGTCTTCCACCAATTCCTCGCCCCGCGGGCGATAGATGAGGGAATGAATGGTGCTGGCCTTCTTGGCACCGCGCGACCGCAGCACCATCGCTGCCTTGCCGGTGAAGGCCGCAAACAGCACATCCCCATCGACGCCTTCCGCCAGATAGCGTGCCAATGTGGTCTTGCCGGTTCCCGCATAACCAAACAGCCGAAAGACCTGCGGGTAGCCCTGTTTCAGCCAGTTGGAAACAGCGACGAGAGCGGCGTCCTGTTCTGTAGAAAATTGCATGTCTGACCGGATTAGCAGGGATTTTGCATGCCAAATCTAGTGGCAAAGCAAGCGGAACACAATGGGAACATCAACGGTGATAGAGGATCAGCCAACGCTGCACAGCTTTTGTCGCAATCGCCTTCATGGCCGCCGGATCAGGTCGCGTATCTTCACCCAACAGCAAGCGGCGTTGCCGGTCCCCGACCAGCAAACCCACCAGGTTTTCAAAGGCTTCCTGGGGGCTGTGCACCGCCAGTTCACCGCTTTCATTGCCCTGTTGGAACATCTCCATGAACGGTGCAGCAACCTGTTCATTCCAGTCGGCCATCACCGCCTGCCCCAGTTTTGCGTCTTCAAGGCTTGCCTGGGCCACTGCGACCCGATTGACGGCCAGTGCCGCATCTCCGGTCATGATATCGAGCAACAGGGTCGCGCATGAGCTCAATCTCGCTTCCAGATTGCCCTGGGCATTGGCAAACCGGTCTGCCATGGCCTGACGCATGCCGCTGGCCTGTTCATGGGCCAATGCCAGCATGATGCCATCGCGATCACCAAACCAGTTGTACAGCGTTTCTTTTGAACAGCTTGCTTCAGCAGCGATCTGCGCTGTCGTGATGCCCGCACCATAACGCCGCAACAGGCGTAACGTCGCCCGCAGGATCTGCAAGCGTCGTACTTCGTTTTTTGGCATTTTCGAATCGTCAGCCATACCCGAACCATACAGTACGGACCAGAAAAATGGAAATTAGCCGGTCAGCACGACCGAGCCGTCCCAGACCAGTTTGGTGCCAGCCAGGATGAGCGCGCCGATGATGATGCGGTTAAACCAGACCTGCGTGACCACACCGTTGAGCCAAAACCCAATCGGCACGCCGAGCAAGACAAACGGGGCAAGGGACAGGCTGGTGGACATGTTCTGGATCGAAAACTGCCCGAGCCAGACATAGGGCAGAATTTTCAACACATTGACGGCGGCGAACAGATAGGAGTTTGTCGCAACGAACTGCCGGTTCGGCAGGTTGTGGGACAGCAAGATCATCTTCAACGGTGGCCCGCCCGCATGGGCAACAAAGCTGGTAAAGCCGCCCAAACTGGCCAGAATCACAGTGATCGTCCGGGAAAAGCGCGAACCGGCACTGCCGCTGGGCAGCAACAGACGGTGCACCACAAAGGACAGCGTCAGGACACCCAGCCCAAAGCGGATCCAATCCTGCGACAGGAACTGAAAGGTCATCGTGCCGATGGCGATACCAACCACCGCAGCAGGCAAGAGCACAAACACCATGGGGCGCTGCCAGTCCTCCCGATAGCGCCACAAATTGGCAGCATCAATCGACAACAGGATTGGCAACATGATGCCCGCAGCCACCACCGGCGAAATAAACAGCGCCATCACGGGCACCGCCATCATTTCAACGCCGGCGCCAAAACCGGCTTTCGAAATGCCGGTTAGGAAGACAATCAACGCCGCAATGAGGTAAAAGGAGAGGCCGAATTCCAAGCGTTACATCCGGAACACGCCGAACTTCATGTCGGGGATCGGGGCGTTTAGGCTAGCGGCCAGCGACAGCGCCAGAATGCGCCTTGTGTCGCGCGGACGAATGATCCCATCATCCCACAACCGCGCCGTCGAATAGTAGGGATGCCCCTCCTCTTCGAATTTCTCAACGATCGGCTGCTTGAACTCAGCTTCCTCGATTTCGCTCCATTCTTCGCCGCGCCGTTCCATACCCTCGCGCTTGACCGTAGCGAGCACCGATGCGGCCTGTTCGCCGCCCATCACCGAGATGCGTGCGTTTGGCCACATATACATGAAGCGAGGGGAATAAGAGCGGCCACACATGCCATAATTTCCGGCCCCATAGGAACCGCCGACCACCAAGGTCAGTTTCGGCACCTGAGCGCAGGCGACAGCGCTGACCAGCTTGGCACCGTCTTTGGCGATGCCGCCGGTCTCGTGCTCGCGCCCCACCATGAACCCGGTGATGTTCTGCAAAAACAGAATGGGGATCTTACGTTGGCAGCACAGTTCGATGAAGTGGGCCCCTTTCAGGGACGACTCCGAAAACAGAATACCATTATTGCCAATAATGCCGATGGGCATGCCATGCAGATGTGCAAACCCGGTCACCAATGTGGTGCCATAGCGGGCCTTGAACTCGTCAAACCGCGAGCCGTCGACCAGTCGCGCAATGATTTCGCGGATATCATACTGCTTGCGCAGATCAACCGGCACAACAGTTTCAAGTTCCTCAATATCGTACAGCGGCTCTTCAGCAGCGCGGATCTTCACCGGCATTTTCGGCGTATGGTTCAATCCTCGCACGATGGAGCGCACGATTTCCAGCGCGTGCACGTCGTTTTCGGCCAGATGGTCGGCAACACCGGACAGGCGGGTATGCACATCCGCGCCACCCAAGTCTTCAGCTGACACTTCCTCGCCGGTCGCCGCTTTTACCAAGGGCGGCCCACCCAGAAAAATCGTGCCCTGGTTTTTAACGATCACGGCCTCATCCGACATGGCAGGCACATAGGCGCCACCGGCCGTACAGGAGCCCATCACACAGGCGATCTGTGGAATGCCCTGCGCCGACATATTGGCCTGGTTGTAGAACGAGCGCCCGAAATGATCCTTGTCGGGAAAAGCCTCGGTATGATGCGGCAGGTTGGCACCACCGCTGTCGACCAGATAGATGCAGGGCAGATGATTTTCCATCGCCACGTCCTGGGCACGCAGCTGCTTCTTCACCGTCATCGGATAGAACGTGCCGCCCTTGATCGTGGCGTCATTGCAAATGATCACGCACTGCCGGCCTTCCACCTGGCCAACGCCGGTGATGATGCCGGCGCTATGGGTGTCTTCGACATACAGATCTTTCGCCGCCAGCGGAGACAGCTCCAAAAACGGCGTACCAGGGTCCAGAAGCCGCATAACGCGTTCGCGCGGCAGCAGCTTGCCACGATCGAGATGGCGCTGCCGAGATTTTTCCGGGCCGCCCTGCGCAGCCTTGCTCTCAACTGCATCGAGGTCGTCGATCAACTCGGCCCAGGCTTGGGAATTGCGCTCGGCTTCCGGCCCTTGCAGGGCGATAAGAGGCTTGAGGACGCTCACTTGGCAGGCTTCGGTTCTGGCGCTGTCACCGGCAGACCCGAATCCCGCCACTGGGTGAACCCACCTTCAATATGCGCCACCGGCGCCAGACCCATATTCTGCAAATCGCGCGTTGCCAGCGCTGAACGCCAGGCGGCAGCGCAGAAGAAGATGTAAGTCTTGCCGGTCTGAGCAAAAACTTCGCGATGATACTTGCTGGAAGGGTCGACCCAGAACTCCAGCATGCCCCTTGGGGCGTGCACGGCATCAGGCACTTTACCTTCGCGCGCCAGTTCTCGGATGTCTCGGATATCAACGATCACCGCCTCACCGGCCTGCTGCATGGCAAGCGCTTCTTCTGGAGTGACGGTGACGATTTCGGCATTGGCCTCAGCGACCAACTGTTCGGCGGTTTTTTTCATCAATGTTCGCGTGTCTTGCAGAGTGTGTTTGCAAGCTAACAAAGCGCAACCGTTACGCCAAGAACGGTTTTAAGGGGAAGTGAATTTATCCGGTAACGGTCAGATTTGTCGTTGCGCTCACGTCCGGATTGCCCCCAACGACAAAGGATCCAATCAACGCCACCACCAAAACGATCGCGATGGCCCAAAGGGTAATACCCCAGCAGGATTTTTCGACAGATTCGTCCATTTTGCCCCGGTTTTCTCAACGACTTGATGGCCAGTTTTACCGGCCTGAAACAACAACGGCGCGGGTATAGGCCCGCCGGACAGAGCAAGCAACAGGAAATGTGGCAGATTCGTGACGAATCCGACAATCCAGCCATGCACTCAATGCATACCACCATAAATATCAATGGGTTAACGGAGTCTTAGTCGTTAAAAAACGGTTAACAACCCGTCCGGATTGCGGCGATATTTTGGCACCAATGCAAGGAGAACGGCTACTTGCGCGACCGCTTGGGAGTCGGTTTGGGCGACGGCTTGGGATCCGGCGGCGGCTGCATGATAATCTCGCGATGGGGATAGGGAATGTTGATTCCATTGGCCTCGAACGAATCCCACAAAGCCAGCATGACTTGGCCCCGAATATTGGTCAGACCAGCCTACGGATCTGAAATCCAAAACCGGGCTTTGAAGTTCAAGGACGAATCGCCAAACTCGGTCAGCCAGCAGACCGGCTTCTTGGCCTTACTGACACGCTCCACACTCTCGACAGCCTCAATGGCAAGCTTCGTCACTTCATGGGGATTGCTGTTGTAGGAAACGCCGAATTCCACATCCAGCCGCACCAGTTTGTCGGTAAACGACCAGTTGATCACCTTCTCGGTGATGAAGTCCTCATTGGGAATCAGGTATTCACGACCATCCCGCGTCACCACGGAAACGTAACGCGAGCGCAACTCACGGATCCAGCCAAAGGTATCCCCGAGCGAAATCGTGTCGCCCGGCTTGATCGACTTGTCGAGCAGGATGATCACACCAGAAATGAAGTTGGAAACCACCTTCTGAAGCCCAAAACCCAAGCCGACACCAATAGCACCTGAGAAAACCGCAAATACGGTCAGGTCGATGCCTACTGCGTTCAGAGCAACCATGACGGCGGCAATCACCAAAGTGATCTTGATGAACTTGCCGATCAAAACCTGCAGGCTGGGCGTCAGATCGCTCATCAACTGAACCCGACGCTCAATGAAGTTGCCGGTATTGCTGGCGAGCCAGGTGAGACCGATGAGCAGCGCCACCGACTTGATCAGCAACAGTACCGAGATCCTCACCTGTCCGATATCAAAAGCCAGGGTTTCGAGCGCCTTGGTTGTTGGGTCCAGGTACCCGGTCAGGTTGAGCGCCACCAACAGCCAGGCCAAAACGGCAACCCACTTCGACAATTGGCGCGAACGGATAATGCTCGACAGCACACTGACCACCAGCCAGGCGAAACCGAGATTGAACACCAGTTTCAGAAAGAAGGCCCGCGATGGCCAGGTGGTGTTGGACACAATCAAGTAAGCGCTGCCCACCAGCAGGACAAAAACGATCCATTCTGTCCGCCGCAGCAGCGCCGCAAGGGGCCGCAGAAATCCTGTATTGAGGGTTTGCCGCCGCAGCCATGCCTCAAGAGGTGGTTCAGCGCGTTTGGAGATCATCCAGGCAAGAAAAAAGGCGGCCGCGATGATCAGAAACTGATAAATCGTCCAAGCCTGAAAGACGACACGCCAGCTATCGTTGGCTAACTCGATGATTTCGGCTTGAAACTCTTCCAGCATTGCTGCTCCTGCTGCCTAGAGCCCGTCTTTTACTAGCCCACGCTCATTGCCAGCACCCGACTGATTTCCTTCAGACCCCGGCCCGACTCATCGCGCCAGGTGTTGAAGGCATCTTGCACTTGATTCATGGCCTTTTTTGAGGTGGCCGGCTTGTCGATGACATTTTCGGCAACCAAACGAGCGGTCACATCAGCTGAGAGAATGAAACTATCCACGCCCATAAAGCGCAAAAAATAGGTACCGGTATTGCCCCCCAACCGCGACCCGCGCTTTTTCAGCACGTCGAGCAGTCCGATAAAATCCTCACTTGGCCATTGGCTGACAAACTGGCCAAAACTGCCAGCTTCGCGGGCCACATCGCACACGAAAATCGCGTTTTCATGCACCGATCTGATCTTCCCGCCGTGGCGCACAATGCGCTCGTCCGAAACCAGGCGGGCAAAATCATCATCATGATACATGGCCACGCATCCGGGATCGAAGCCGTCAAACGCCTCCTCAAAACCGGGCCATTTGGCTTCGACGACCTTCCAGTTGAATCCCGCATTGAAGATGCACTGGGCCATCTTGGCGAGCCAGCGGTCGTTGGGAATCGTCGCCAATTGAGCCGCACTCGAGGCGGGTTCAAGGAGGCTTTCGAGAGCCGCATCGCCCCCTTTGCGTGCGCTGGCAATCTCGTAAATCTCGGCAAATGTCCGCATCACTCTGCCTTCACATCCTCAGTTCTGGTTGCGCAAGCTTAGTCATTTGTTGCCGCACATCAATCAAGGCACATCCCAAACCGGGGAAAAGTCATACTCGCATATTCGAAGATTCCTGTCGGCAAGCAGATTGATCTGGGCCATTTCCTCAGATGACAGCTCGAAATCGAAAAGGCTGATATTTTCAATCAAGCGCTCTGGCGTTGCGGTTTTGGGAATAGCACCTGCATCGTCATGTTGCAGGTGCCAGCGCAGAACGATTTGCGAAGGCGTACGGCTGTGTTTTTCCGCCAGCCCGGCAATCACCGCCTCCTCAAACAGCTCTTTCCCCTTCTGCAACGGGCAGTAGGCCATCAATGCCATGCCATGACGCGCGCAGGCAGCGCGGATTTTGGCTTGATCGAGATAGGGATGATTCTCCACCTGGTTGACTACCAGAGGCACGTCGCAGGCGGTGACCATCCTGTCTAACAGGCCGGTGGTGAAATTCGAGACCCCGATGTGACGCGTCTGCCCCTGCTTGGCTGCGTCGCAGAGCAAACGTGCCCATTCGTCGATATGGTCATTCTGCGGAGGCCAATGGACCAGCAGCAAATCAACCTGATCCAGCGCCAAGCGGTTCAGACTTGCCTCAACAGAGCGTTGAAATAAGCCTTCCTGTACTTCCGACGGCCACACCTTGGTGGTGACGAAGATCTCTTCGCGCGGAATGTCCGAAGCCGCAAGCGCAGCCCCGATGGCTTCCTCATTCTCGTAGAAGGCGGCGGTATCGATATGGCGATAGCCAACCTCCAAGGCTCTTAAGACAATATCGACACATTGAGATCCGGTTAGCGCGTATGTTCCAAGCCCGAGCGCTGGTATCTCGGCCCCATTTGCCTTCAAAACTTTCATTCATCCACCCTGTGTTTGATAAGACGGGCCGTGCTTGCACAACTCATCGGAGATGCTATCGGTATAGCACCTGCACCATGGTGACCAAAATCGTGACCGCTGCCTCCACAACATCACCTTCTCCCACCCGTATCACGCTGCTTGACGTGGCCCGTGGCATCGCCCTTGTGGCCATGGCGGTCTATCACTTTTCGTGGGATCTGGAGTATTTCGGCTGGATGGCGCCGGGCACGGCCGTACAGGGCGGATGGCTGATCTTTGCCCGGTCGATCGCCACAAGTTTTCTGTTTCTGGTTGGTGTCAGCCTGGTGCTGGCCCACGCACAGGGCATTCGCTGGCGCGGGTTTTGGGTCCGGTTTGTGCAGGTGGCCGGCGCTGCTGCCTTGATATCGGCGGTGACCTGGTTCATCCCCGGCGGCTTTATCTTCTTTGGCATTTTGCACGCCATTGCCCTTTTCAGCCTGATCGGATTGATCTTTGTGGCCGTGCCCTGGAGCTTTGCCGTTGCGACAGCCGTTGTCATTTATGGCATTTGGCTGGGGTTTACCGCGGACCTGTTCGCTCATCCGACGCTCTGGTGGATTGGGTTGGCGACAGTGCCACCGCGCGCCAATGATTATGTGCCGCTGTTTCCTTGGCTTGCCCCGGTGCTGATCGGCATCGCGTTTGCCCAACTCCTGCAGCGCTTCTCGCTCTGGCAGCGGATTGCTCAGGTCAATCTGCCCTCAATCGCCCAGCGTCCACTAAGCTTCCTGGGGCGACACTCGTTGGTTTTTTATCTGGTTCATCAGCCCATTCTGATCGGCCTGGTCTATCTGTTCACGACCTTCATCGCCCAGCCGGACTATGCGACCAACTTCGTTTCGCAATGCGAAAAGAGCTGTTCCAATACCCGTGGTGAACAATTCTGTAAGGCCTATTGCGGATGTATGATTGAAGAGATGTCACGCGAAGAAATTCTGACCCCCTTCATGTCCAGAAGCATGTCCGAGGACCAAAACAATCTGCTTCTGGACATGCGCGACATGTGCGTTGCCAATCACGAATAGACAAACAAAAACCGACCAACTGGTGGGGCATGCAGTTGGCCGGTTGATCAGCCCCGGTTAAGGGCCTGAATTTGGGACTGGCTTAGAACCAGGGATGCTGGCTTGCATAAGTGTGGTAGCCGGTTCTGATAAAGCGACCATTGACCCAGCCACGCTTCCAGCCTTTGCGGATTTTGCACCAGTCGGCGCCTTCCTTGATTATGCACCGCTCAACGAAAACGAGCCGGTCGCGCTTGATATGGGCCACTTTCTTCGAATGGGAAGCCGGCCACTTGCGGATGTTCAGACGGTCCCAGTGGGGGAAATTGTCGGTGATCGCGGTATCTTCAACAGCGTAGCCTGCTGCCGACGCCTGGGAAGCGACAAGGCCGCTCATCAGCATGGTGAAGGCCGTGACGGCAACAACGGCGCTGGCTGTGATGGCACTGCTTTTGGCAAAATTCGATGGCATGATGTTCTCTCCTAGTTGAACCCCGGGAGGTGGGTTCGTTGATGACGAGAACAAGGTAGCTGGGCCCGGCTGAACACAATTTGAGCGCAGCATTCATCCAGCGTTCAGGTGGTAAGTCTGTGGAAAAGACAGGAAACTCAGCTAGACAGCATCAATGTTGAACATGTTGAGCGGGAACAAATGTCCCTGACTTTTCAACATTTTCTGAGAGCTGGGCATGAGCATATAGCATTCTGTGTCGAACCATTTCCAATCATCGGCCCAGGTCCAACAACCGGCATCGCGATAAACCTGCGCGACTTGGTCTGCAAAATCTTTATCCACCTTCAGCTGTTCAAACTGGGGTTCAACCGAATCGAAATAGGTCTTCGCCAGCGGCAAGGCCCGCTCCGAGCAATAGTTCGACATCCATAGTTGGAAGCCAATTTCATCGCGCAGATCCGTCAGGGCGCGATGCACGAGGATATGATCTTCATGCCCATATTCGCCCCACGGATTGTGGGTGAACACGTTCATATCGGCCGTCAGTTCACCCCGTAGCTTTTGCTTTAGCAGATCGAAGTTTGCCTCATAGGTGGCGCGAATGCCGGCGCGCGGCGCGTTTGACCTGCCGAGCAAACGTTTGACCATCTGCTTGGCGTCCCGCAATTCACATTGGCGCCCCAGCGCGATGCCGTAAGGGGTCAGTTGGGGGTTGGCCCAGTCGGCACATCCATAGGTAGCCGCTTCGGCAATTTTCAAACTGTCGACATTGACGCGCGGGAAATTAGCCAGCGCCTTGGCCCGTGCTGCGCCCATGGCCGGATCCGGCCAATAATCTTCGCATACGACGATCACCCGATCAACGCGTTTTAGGATGGCGCCAAACCAAAGCAGTTCATCGTCTGGATGGGCGGCGACGATCATCGAGTTGCTCAACATGTCAGCCATTGGTCCGCCTCAGCTTATGACCAAACAGGCTCAGCGCCAAACAGCCCTTGAGACTGCCGGCGCGCAGAAAGCGGGCCATGGGACGCGCCTCGGTCCCGAATTGCTGCTTGAACGGTTCATCGCCGATGGTGAAATCGAAACTCGTGCCGCCGCGCGCCATCCAGTCCTCGATGATCCAGTCATACATCTGCAAGCCTGGCGAGTGACGGCCATGCGCATCATAGTCGGCGCCGATGAGCAGATAGTGAAACGCGCCTCTGAAGGTCAGTCCAAACAGGACACCCGCAACCGACCCATCCGATGTGAGAACCCAGGTTTCCGCCGCGCATGTGGACAAGTCGCTGGTTTTGGTTCCACAAGCCGATGCGCCAAGCGATGCCACCTTTGCGTAGAATTCAGCAACTGTTGCCTCCTGGATGGGATCGCCTTCAAAGCGTCCTTGCCTCAGGCGGGCCAGATTTTTGACGGCGAGATCGATGCTCGCCGCGTCGTGAAGGCGCTGCAATTCTACCCTGTGCTGCTTCTTCCAGCGTTTGCCCTTGCGGGCCACCATGCCCGACAGTTTCTTATCGAGGTTTTGCTTGCGCCAGTCCTCAAATGGCGGCGCCAAGGCGACCGCGTGAGCGCCAAATCCGGTTGGCTCGTGAGCGCAGCCGAGCAAATCCTGCCATTCATCAACATTGTCAGGCAGCACGGGCTGAACGCGCATAATGTCGTGGGTTCCGACAGCCGCCATGAAGCTAGCTTGTGCCTGCGGATCGCCGCGCAACGCCTCCCGCGCCGCGTCTCCAAGAACCGGTGCCGCATAGTCGCTGACCCCCAGATCCGTGGCTTCCACCAGAACTAGTCCCGATTTCCGACGCCGGATCATCGGCACCAAACCAACCAGCTCACCGTCCGCATCGCGCAGCGTTACGACAAGCGTTTCGGCCTGTCTTTGAGGTACCAACACATCGTAGAACTGATTCAACCAGAGCGGCGACTGAAACGCAGACGCGTTGGACCCTGCGAAGAGCTTCGCATAGTCATTGCTGGCAAAATCAAAGCCATTTTCTTGCGCAAATGAAATCATCACCGTTCCCACGGCGCCACACTGCCACCGATTCAATAAATCGCGGTGAATCCCAACTGCATATTGTTGGCTTGGTTAATGAAGTATCGGTCTGCTGGAGCCCGCTCTATGCCGTTTTCTCGAACAGTTGGCGGCCGATCAGCATGCGCCGGATTTCGCTGGTGCCAGCGCCAATCTCATAGAGCTTGGCGTCACGCAGCAATCGGCCCGTTGAGTATTCATTGATGTAGCCGTTGCCGCCCAACAATTGGATTGCATCCAGTGCAATCTGTGTAGCCTTTTCCGCCGCAAAAAGAATGGCACCAGCGGCATCTTCGCGGGTGGTTTCGCCCCTGTCGCAGGCCTGAGCCACAGAATAAACGTAGGCACGGCTGGCATTCATACCGACATACATGTCGGCGACCTTGGCCTGCACCAGTTGGAACGTGCCAATCGGTTCGCCGAATTGCTTGCGCTCATGCACATAGGGCAGAACCACGTCCATCGCTGCCTGCATGATGCCAATGGCACCGGCCGCCAGCACCGAGCGTTCGTAATCCAGGCCAGACATCAAAACGGCCACGCCACCGTTGACTTCGCCTAGCACGTTTTCTTCCGGCACTTCGCAGTTTTCAAACACCAATTCGCCCGTTTCCGAACCGCGCATGCCAAGCTTGTCGAGTTTCTGGGCAATCGAGAATCCGGGAAAATCCTTCTCGACCAGAAAGGCGGTAATGCCCTTTGGTCCGGCTTCCATGTCGGTCTTGGCATAGATGATCAGCGTATCCGCCTGAGGGCCGTTGGTGATCCAGAACTTGGACCCATTCAACACGTAACGATCGCCCTTTTTGTCAGCGCGCAGGCGCATCGACACGACGTCCGACCCTGCCCCCGGCTCACTCATCGCAAGGGCGCCCAGATGCTTGCCGCTGATCAGCTTGTCCAAATAGCGGCCCTTTTGATCTTCATTGCCCCAGCGCGACAGCTGGTTGACGCACAAATTGGAATGGGCGCCATAAGAAAGGCCAACCGATGCGGAGGCACGGCTGATTTCCTCCATCGCTAGACAATGTTCCAGATACCCCAAGCCAACTCCACCCCATTCTTCGGGAACTGTGATGCCGTGCAGCCCCAGTTCACCCATTTCCGGCCACAGGTGGCGGGGAAACCAATCTTCCTTATCAATCTTGTCGGCCAGCGGCGCGATATTGTCCTGCGAATAGGAGCGCACGCTGTCGCGCAGCATGTCGGCGTCTTCACCGAGATTGAAATTGAACGAAGGAACGTCGTTGGGGATCATGATGAGGCTTTCCTGTCAGAAAAATGTCGCCGCGCGAGGTGCGCCGTGCGGGTTACAGGCTGTGAGCATATTTGATGAATGGCGTCCGGTCTGCCACCTTATCGTATAATATGCGGCCGTGATAATTGAATTCCTGCGTGAGCCAGTAGACCTGCTCGGCGCCCGCTTCACGGGCCGCGTCATAGACGGCATTGATGAGGCTGCGACCAACGCCCTGTCCGCGGGTTTCCGGCAAAGTGTAGAGGTCATGCAGATAGCAGCGAGCGCCGGCAGACCAAGTTGTGCCGTGATACAGATAGGTGACCATGCCCACCATCTTGCCGCCGCCGACGGCCTTGAAACCCTCGATATCACCTGTCGGATCAATCATGCGTTGCCAGGTCTGGTGCCCGACTTCGGCTGGCAGACTGGCCTTGTAGAAAACCAGATATGCCTCCCATAGTGCGAGCCAGTCGTCGCGGTCTTCGGCGACAAATTTTTCAATGGTGATGGACATCGCATACCCCGCGCAAAGTGCAACTCAGTGTTGAAACCAGTTGAACCTGAACTTTATCGGCGGCTCAACCCCAATTTGACGGCGAAACAAAAAAGGACCGGATCGCTGTGCGTCCGGTCCTCACAAAGAGTGTCTGACTGTCTTGCGGCCTAGGCCTCCGCCAGGCTGAGCGTTTGTCCGGTCTCCAGAAAGGTTTTCAAGCGAGCGGCGATCCGCGCCCATCCATTGCGCACGCTGGCCAGCTCTGGTGTTACGCCGAAATGCGAAATGGTCAGCTTGCACACTTCCGCCAATTCCTCGATCTCGTACAGGTTGTGCGAGAGTTTTTCCGGACGTTCCATAAAGGTTGGCAGAAAGGTCATCGCCAACCGTGTGTAAGGATTGGCCTCCAAGATTTCACCCACCAGCATCGGATCGCCGGAGGCTGCTGTGTATTGGTACCCATCGCCAACCTCAAACGAGCTGTCGATGGACGCATCGCCCTGGAAATAGTGTTTGGTAATTTCGCCGTCGGTCAGCGCGTTCCATAGCTTTTCGGGCGTTGTCTTGATGTAGGTCTCGAGCACGAAGTCAGGCTTTTCAGAAGCACTCATATTACTTTCCTTCCAATTTTGCCTTCAAATCCAGCGTGGCGCGGGCCAAAGGCTTTTGCGTTAAGGGTTCAATCCAGCGATCTATGACCTCCTGAAGCGGAACCACGTTGAGATAGTGATACTTAAACCGCCCCTGTTTGCGGCTGATCACCAGAGACGCGCCCTCCAGCACCTTGAGATGCTTCATCACCCCAAAGCGGGTCATCTCGACTCCTCGGGCTTCGAGACTGGCCTCCAATTCGCCCAGTGTTTGACCATCCTGATCACGCAGCACGTCCAGGATCATGCGCCGGGTGTCGTCGGCCAGAGCTTTGAAAATCGCGTCCATGATTTCTTATATGTGACTAATTACTCACGTGTCAATATAGTCACATAATAATTTCTTTGCAGGCTGCGCCCTGACCATGCAAAGAAGGCGCGGCAAGCAAGGAGAAACTTCATGTCTTCGATGAAAGAGAGCCCCAACAAATACCCACTGCCCCCGTTGATGACCGTTGGCATGCTGATCCTGTGCTACTTGCTCGACACCTTTCTGCCGCTGGGGTGGGAGCCTGAACAGGTGACCAACTTTATGCGCAGCGCAGGCGTATTGCTGATTGTTGTCGCGCTGGCTCTGGATGTTTGGGCGTTTCTCACCTTCCGCAAACATCAGGCCAATATGATGCCCCACAAGCCGGCAACCCATCTGTTGACGACCGGCCCGTTTACCCATTCCCGCAATCCTATTTATCTCGCCAATGTGCTGTTGGTTGCGGGCTTTGGCTTCGCCCTTGGCAGTCGCTGGTTCCTGTTTGGCGCGGTGGCGCTGTTTTTCCTGCTCAGTGAATTGGTGATCAAACGGGAGGAAAAGCACCTGGAAGAAAACTTCCCGCAGGCTTGGGCAGACTACAAGAATCTGGTGCGCCGCTGGATTTGACGCCGGCCGCTGCTTGATCCATAAATCATTCATGGGGTCCGCGAACGCCCCGTGAGGCTCCGGCCCAAGCATCGCATCCACAATCTCAAATTTTCGAGTAAAGGATGCTCCATGCCCTCTCCTACCCAAATCACCACGGCACAATTGAACCGTCTGATTGGCACCCCAGATTGTCCGGTGCTGATAGATGTCTGCATTGACGACGATTTCAACACAGACCCACGCTTGATCCCATCTGCGCGTCGCCACCCCTTCTCAAGGATCGGTATGTTGACGGACGAGCTCAAAGGACAGCGCGTTGTTGTCATCTGCCAAAAGGGCAAAAAGCTCAGCGCTGGGGCCTCCGCGATACTGCGCAGCGAAGGGGTGGCCGCGGAAAGTCTTGAAGGCGGCAACTATGCCTGGCGCGACGCCGGACTGCCGCTTGTGCCGGTCGCCAACATCCCCCCTTTGACGGCAGACGGCCACACATTATGGGTGACCCGCCACCGCCCGAAGGTGGACCGCATTGCCTGCCCCTGGTTGATCCGCCGATTCATCGACCCCAGGGCTCGGTTTCTGTTTGTCCCCCCCACGGAAGTCCTT
>JABSRX010000107.1 GCA_013214695.1 Rhizobiaceae bacterium
GACGGGCAAACCCCGCCTCCACATCGTCGCTGCCTGCCTTATCGAAGCTGCGCGCCAACCGCATGCTGAGAGACTGGGCAGCCGCCACTTCCAGCGCCAAATCAGCCAATACCCGGATCATCAGCGGCTGGTCGATCAGCTTCTTGCCAAAGGCCGAACGGTGCCGCGCATGGTGCACGGCTTCTGAAAGGGCCGCCCGCATCTGCCCTGCACTGCCCAAGGCACAGTCCAATCGGGTCAGTGTCACCATTTCGAGGATCGTCTTGATGCCCTTGCCGTCCTCGCCGATCAGCGTCGCCAGCGTGTTGACGAACTTGACCTCGGATGAGGCATTGGAGCGGTTGCCAACCTTGTTCTTCAACCGCTGAAACTGCAGCCCATTATTGCTGCCGTCCGGCAACAGCCGGGGAATGAGGAAACAGGAAAGCCCGATCTCGGTTTGCGCCAGAACCAGGAAGGCATCGCACATGGGGGCTGAGAAGAACCATTTCTCACCGTTGATGCGCCAATTGCCGTCTTCGCCGAGCTCGGCGCGGCTGGTATTGGCCCGCACGTCCGAACCGCCCTGCCGCTCCGTCATGCCCATGCCGATGGTCAGGCCCTTTTTGGTGCCGGGGGATTTCTGCGAGGAATCGTATTCCTTCGACATGATCCGCGGCATCCAGTCTTTCAGGACATCCGGCTCGGTCATCAGCGCTGCGATGCTGGCGTGAGTCATGGTCAGCGGGCAGGTATGCCCCTGCTCGAGCTGAGAGGTCAGCATGAACCGCACGGCCCGTGCCTCGTTGCGGATCCCCCTCTCCTCGGGGTCATCGCTCCAGATCGACGAATTCAAACCAATTGCGATACCGCGCCGCATCAGGGCGTGATAGGCCGGGTGGAATTCGACCTGGTCCAACCGGTCGCCACGGGCATCCAGGCTTTTCAAAATCGGTGTGTGTTCGTTGGCGAGCCGCGCCAGATCCAGCGCCTCCTTCGACGCAACCCAGCGTCCCTGTCGGGAAAACCCGTTGACCACCGAATCGGGCATGTTGCTGGTCATCTGGACCATCACACCATCGGAAAGAAATGCATTATGCCCCGCATGGACGGGCGTTTGGTTACTCATTTTGGTCGTCAACTCAGCTCACACCTTTGCTCTGTACTAGCATCAAATTTCGGTTTTGCCGATGACGCAGAAATATCGTGCACAGGCGAGGATCACGCTTGCCGAAATGGGCTTTCCCACCTAAGAAAAAATTTTAATGACCAATTCTTCCAGCTCTTCGGCCAGCGCGGAATTAAACGCGCCTGCATTTCGGCCAAAACCCTTTAATCTCAGGCATCTCCTGGGCATTGAGGGCATTTCCACCGCAGATATCACCCACCTTCTGGATCGTGCCGACGAAATGGTCGCGATCTCCCGTCGGGTGAAAAAGGAGCGTCACACGCTCAAAGGGCGCACGCTCATCAATCTGTTCTTCGAAAACTCAACGCGCACCCAGTCGTCCTTTGAGATTGCCGGCAAACGCCTCGGCATGGACGTCATCAATATGGCCGTACAGACATCGTCGGTGAAAAAGGGCGAAACCCTGCTCGACACCGCGGTGACGCTGAACGCCATGCAGCCCGATCTGCTGGTGGTGCGTCACAATGCTGCCGGTGCCGTGGAACTGCTGTCCCAGAAAATGGGCTGTCCGGTGATCAATGCCGGCGATGGGGCACACGAGCATCCCACCCAGGCCCTGCTTGACGCTTTGACCATCCGCCGCTCCAAAGGCCAGATCAACGGCCTCACCGTGGCCATCTGCGGTGACATTGCCCATTCCCGCGTCGCCCGCTCGAACATTCATCTGCTCAACGCGATGGGCGCTCAGGTGCGGGTGATTGCGCCGTCTACCCTGCTGCCCGGTCACATCGAAGATCTTGGCGTGACGGCCTACCGGTCGATGGAGAAAGGCCTGCCCGGGTGTGATGTTGTGATGATGTTGCGCCTGCAATCCGAACGCATGTCCGGCGCCTTCATCCCGTCCGCCCGCGAATATTACCGCTATTTCGGCCTGACGGCAGAACGCGTTGCTTTGGCCAAGTCCGACGCCATTGTCATGCATCCGGGTCCGATGAACCGAGGTGTTGAAATCGCGTCGACCATTGCCGACGGGGTGCAGAGCGTCATCGTCGAACAGGTTGAAATGGGTGTCGCGGTGCGCATGGCCGTGATGGAAGCGCTGCATGGCGAAGGCACCGCCGGCGATGGAGCGGCGGCATGAAGCGATCCATTACATCCAAGCCACCCAGCCAGCGGCTGTTCGTCAATGCGCGGGTGATCGACCCGTCTCAAGATCTTGATATTCATGCCGATATGCTGGTGACGAAAGGCAAGATCGCTGCCATTGGCAAAGATCTGCCGCGCGATAAGCTGAAGAAGTCCTGCAAGATCATCGATTGCAAGGGCATGGTTCTGGCCCCTGGCCTGGTCGATGCCCGCGTATTCATCGGCGAACCGGGTGGCGAGCACCGCGAAACCATCAAATCTGCGAGCCGCGCTGCCGCCTCCGGTGGCGTCACCTCGCTGGTCATGATGCCTGACACGGACCCGGTTATCGACGACGCAGCGCTGGTTGAATTTGTACGCCAGACGGCACGCGAAAAATCGCGCATTCGCATCCTGCCCTCAGCAGCCCTGTCGAAGGGGCAACGCGGCGAGGAAATGACCGAAATCGGTTTGCTCAGCAAAGCCGGAGCCGTGGCCTTCACAGACGGGCGCCAGACAATCGACAGCGCGCAGATGATGCGCCGGGCGCTGACCTATGCGGGAGATTTCGACGCCCTGATCATGGCTGCCACACGGGACAATTCCCTCGGTGGTGGCGTGATGAATGCCGGCTTGAATGCCACCCGGATGGGCCTTCCAGGCATTCCAAGAGAAGCCGAAATCATTCCGCTGGAGCGCGATATGCGCGTCGTCGCCATGACCCGCGGACGCTATCATGCATCGACATTGTCGACCTCCGATTCCGTCGATGTGATCAGCCGGGCGCGCGACAAAGGATTGGACGTCAGCGCCGGGGTCGCGGTTGCCAATCTGGCGCTGAACGACAACGATATCGGTTCCTATCGCACCTTCTTCAGGGTCTCCCCGCCCCTGCGCAACGAAGATGATCGCCTGGCCATGGTCGATGGTATTCGCACCGGCAAGATTGATATCATCTGCTCTAACCATGATCCGCAGGATGTCGACACCAAACGGCTGCCCTTTGCAGAAGCTGCCGATGGCGCGATTGGTCTTGAAAGCATGTTGGCTGCAACCCTGCGCCTGCATCATACCGACGGTGTGCCGCTCAGCCGACTTCTCTATTGCCTGTCGACCGGGCCGGCAAAACGTCTTGGCCTCAAATCGGGCACTTTGGAGATCGGCGCCGCTGCCGACATAATCCTGCTCGACCCGGACATGCCATGGATCCTGCAGGAGGAAGAACTGCTTTCCCGGTCGCGCAACACGGCGTTTGAAGGTGCGCGCTTCCAGGGCCGTGTCTTGAAAACTTTCGTCGATGGTCGCACAGTATTTTCCAGAGATGCGTAAAATTGAGAGGAGGTCCTGTCCGAAATGACATTTGAGACATTTTTGCTGCCTCTTCTTGTTGGTTATGCACTGGGTTCAATTCCGTTTGGATTGTTGATCACCAAAACGGCCGGTGTGGGTGACATTCGGGCCATTGGGTCGGGCAATATCGGCGCGACCAATGTGTTGCGCACCGGCCGCAAGGGCCTGGCGGCCATGACCTTGCTGGCCGATGCCCTGAAGGGCACGATCGCCGTCTATATATTTCTTGCGTCAGGTGCCGAAACCGCGGTGATTGCCGGGCTCGGGGCCTTTGTCGGGCACATTCTGCCGGTCTGGTTGAAATTCAAGGGCGGCAAGGGCGTCGCCGTTTATGTGGGCGTTTTGCTGGGCTTGACCCTGACCGGTTTCTTGACCTTTGCGGTCGTATGGTTGGCGATGGCCGCCATTTTCAGATATTCGTCGCTTGCGGCACTCACGGCCACCGTCGCCGTGCCGCTGATTTTGTGGGTTTTGGGTGAACAGTCTAACTTTACCTGCGGAATACTCGCGTTGATGACGAGCATTGCCTGGATCAAACACCACTCCAATATCCAGCGTTTGTTGAACGGTTCCGAAGGTAAAATCGGCAACAAGGGGTGACCCCCGCCGACAAATCTGCGGGGGGCATCGTGCTGACAGACCAGCAGCGTCTGTGCTGGCTGCGCCTTATCCGCACCGAAAATGTCGGCCCCACCACGTTCATCGAATTGATCAAGCGGTTTGGCACCGCCGATCGTGCGCTGGACGAATTACCAGCTCTTGTCGCCCGCTCGGGCCGCAGGCCAATCCAAATCGCCAGCCAAAGCCAGGCCGAAGCCGAAATCGCCAAGCTGAACGCCTACGGGGGACGCTTGATCTGTTTGGGGGAACCCGACTATCCCGCGGCCTTGCGGGCAGCAGATGCCCCTCCCCCCGTCCTTTCGGTCAGGGGCAATTCCGAAGTGTTGAAACGTCACGCCGTCGCCTTTGTCGGATCGCGCAACGCATCGCTGGCAGGAAACAAGCTGACGGGCGAACTGGTGACCGGTGTTGCCGCAGCCGATTATGTAGTGATATCGGGTCTGGCACGCGGCATTGATTCAGCGGCCCACAGGGCCAGCCTCCACACCGGCACGATCGCCGTTTTTGCCGGCGGCATCGATCAGGTCTACCCGGAACAGAATCTGCAGCTTGCCCAGGAAATAATCGAATTGGGTGGGGCAATCGTCTCTGAGATGCCATTTGGCTGGCGACCACGGGCGAAGGATTTTCCGCGCCGCAACCGCATTGTCGCCGGTCTGGCGCTGGGATTGGTGGTGGTGGAAGCCGCCCATCGCTCGGGGTCATTAATCACCGCGCGGCTGGCAAATGAAATGGGCCGTCTTGTCTTTGCCGTGCCCGGATCGCCGATGGATCCCCGCAGTGAAGGCACCAATGAACTGATCCGCCAGGGGGCTCAGTTGATCACCAGCGCCAACGATATTCTGGCCGCCATCACGCCGCTGGCGTCGCGGACACAGCAGGTTCCCTACTCGCTTGAAGAGGTGCGACATATCGACATGGCGCCTAAGTCAGAAGCACCATCGCCCGACTACGACCAACGCTCATTGCTGTTGTCGGCCATGAGCTATGCACCGGTAACCATTGATGATTTGATCCGACACACCAAACTTGATCCAGACATCGTTCAGATGATTCTGCTGGAATTGGCGCTGGCTGGAATCATCGAGCGGCACGGTGGCAATCGCGTGTCGCGTCAGTGATCGATACGACCTCCCAAAGCGAAGTCAATTTCGGCTTGGCGGTTTGCGCAAAAACATGGCGGCCAATTCGTCTGCCGATAACCCTCTGTTTTCCCCATCTAATCTCGACCCACGCATGCCCGGACGTCCGGGAGTCGGATTTTCCCGCACGATATTTCGCGCTTCCTGTTGGGCCATCTCCAAAAGGAAGACGAGGAAGTCACATTCGATATTTTTTCCCATCATGGCGAGTTCGCCAATGAGTTCTTCCATATAGGAAGCCGTTGCGACGCGCCTCCCGCCAGATGACAATGTCATGGCAATTCTCCATCGGTACGGCCCTCAACGGCCCTTTGCCCAACCCATGAAAAACACGTGAATCGCAAACCCAGTCAGGTCTTCCGCTTCACTATGCCAGCGCTTGAAAGCTGATTGCAATTCAACGTCTATACTACTAATGCGTGTATTATTGCAACCTGTCTTTGGGAATTTTGGTTTCTGATCGAAACAAGATTTGCGTTTGCAGGCCAAGCGTCTTATGTCCTGCCGCCGAACCCCTTCAAAAAGGCACCACGTACATTTCATGAAATTGGTCATCGTCGAATCGCCTGCAAAGGCCAAGACAATCAACAAGTACCTCGGCTCCGACTACAAGGTGCTGGCGTCCTATGGCCACGTGCGTGATCTGCCACCAAAGGACGGCTCTGTCCTGCCGGACGAAGATTTTGCCATGTCGTGGACCGTGGACGGCAAGTCCAAGCCACGCCTGACCGAAATCACCAAAGCGGCAAAAGCCTCCGACGCCATCATCCTCGCGACCGACCCCGACCGCGAGGGAGAGGCCATTTCTTGGCACGTCTTGCAGGTGCTCAGCGACAAGAAAGCGCTGAAAGACAAAAAGGTCGAACGCGTTGTCTTCAACGCCATCACCAAGAAATCGATTCTTGAAGCGATGGAAAATCCGCGTGCCATCGACGAACCGCTGGTCGATGCCTATCTGGCCCGTCGTGCACTGGACTATCTGGTTGGCTTCAACCTGTCGCCTGTGCTGTGGCGCAAACTGCCTGGCGCCCGCTCTGCCGGTCGCGTTCAATCGGTTGCGCTGCGGCTGGTCTGCGAGCGCGAGAACGAAATTGAGCGCTTCAAGCCGCAGGAATACTGGAACATTTCCGGTGAATTCAAAAACAGCGGCGGCGCGGATTTCTCTGCCCGGCTGACCAGTTTCGAAGGCGAAAAGCTGCAGCGGCTGAGCGTTTCCAACGAGGAACAGGCCAGCACAATTAAGCGCATGTTAATGCGGGCCGACTTCCTGGTGGAAAGTGTCGAGGCTAAACCGACGACACGCAATCCCTACGCCCCCTTCACCACGTCGACCATGCAGCAGGACGCTTCGTCGAAACTCGGCTTTTCCGCCTCGCGCACCATGCAGGTGGCGCAGAAGCTGTATGAAGGCATCGATCTGGGCGGCGAGACCGTTGGTCTGATCACCTATATGCGTACCGACGGCGTTCAGATGGCGCCGGAAGCGATCGAAGAAACACGCAAGGTGATCGGCGAAGAGTTCGGCAACCTGTATCTGCCCGAGAAGGCCCGTTTCTATTCATCCAAAGCGAAGAACGCGCAGGAAGCGCACGAGGCGGTCCGTCCGACCTCTCTGGCACGCCTGCCGAAGGACGTGGCCAGCAAGCTCGATGATGATCAGCGCAGGCTCTACGAACTGATCTGGAAACGCACCATTGCCAGCCAGATGGCCTCGGCCAAGATTGAGCGCACTGCAGCAGAACTGCGTGCAACCGCCGATGGCCAGACCGCAACCATGCGGGCCAATGGGTCAGTGGTGAAATTCGACGGTTTCCTGTCGGTTTATCAGGATACCCGCAAGAAGGACGATGAAGACGACAAGCGTCTGGTGCCGCTGAAAGAAGGCGAAACGATTTCGCGTGAAGAAATCAACGCCAGCCAGCACTTCACCGAGCCCCCTGCTCGCTATTCGGAAGCGTCGCTGATTCGCAAGATGGAAGAGCTCGGTATCGGCCGCCCCTCCACCTATGCGTCGACACTTAAGACACTGGCCGACCGCGAATATGTCACCATCGAACAGCGTCGCCTGACACCCCAGGCGAAAGGTCGCCTGGTAACTTCGTTCCTCGAAAGCTTCTTCAACCGCTATGTCGAGTATGACTTCACGGCAGCGTTGGAAGATCAGCTCGACAAAATTTCCGCGGGCGATCTTCAATGGAAAGATGTGCTGCGCGACTTCTGGTTGGATTTCTCATCGGCCATCGGTGAAACCAAGGATCTGCGCATCACAGAAGTCCTCGACAAGCTGAACGAAGAGCTTGGACCGCTGGCGTTTCCTGAAAACGAAGACGGCTCCGATCCGCGTGTCTGCCCGACCTGTAATGTCGGTCAGTTGAGCCTCAAGGTCGGCCGTTTTGGTGCCTTCATCGGGTGCTCCAACTATCCGGACTGCAAATTCACCCGCCAGTTGGGCGCGGAAGGCCTGGAGCAGTCGAAGAACCTGGCCAATGACGGGCCGAAGGTGCTCGGCATTGACCCGAACACCAGCGAAGAGGTGAAATTCCTGATTGGCCGCTTCGGACCCTATGTCCAGCGCGGCGAAGGCAAGGAAGCCAAAAACGCCAGTATTCCAAAGAGTTGGGACGCCAACGAAATCGACTTCGAAAAGGCATTGCAACTGTTGGCCCTGCCCCGTGTGATCGGTCCGCATCCCGAAACCGGCAAGGAAATCACCGCCCGCTTCGCCCGCTACGGCCCGGTCGTCCAGCATGACGGCAAGTTTGGCGGCCTTGAGACCGACGACGAGGTCTTCACCGCCGGCATCAACCGCGCGGTCGCAGCTTTGGCCGACTCGGCCTCCAAGGGCGGCCGTGGTCGCACCGCTTCCAGCCTGAAAGAACTTGGCGAACATCCTGAGCTCGGCGGTCCGGTGACCATCAAAAATGGTCGCTACGGTCCTTACGCCAATCACGGCAAGATCAACGCCACCCTGCCCAAGGATGCCGACCCTCTGGCGGTGACCATGGAGCAAGCGGTCCAGTTGATCGCCGAACGGGCTGCCAAGACCGGCAAGAAGCCAGCTAAGAAGAAGGCGCCTGCCAAGAAAAAGGCAACGACCAAAAAGGCGACGGCAAAAAAAGCCACAGCAAAAAAGACCACCGCCAAAAAGGCGGCGTCGAAAAAGGCCGTCGACGCGGCTGAATGAAAACAATATTGGCAAGAATCTGATTCCCTTGCCAATATGCCCAAAACCAACATCGGAAAGCCCTGAACGTGGCAAAATCCAAGACGTCTCGGCGCGCATCGTCGAACCCGAACAAGGGCAAGCGGGCTCCCATGCCCGACCGCGACGCAATTTTGAAATTCATCACTGAGAATCCGGATCAAGCCGGCAAACGCGAAGTGGCGCGTGCCTTTGGCCTGAAGGGGGCACAGCGCATCAATCTGAAGGCCATATTGGGTGAGTTGCAGGACGAAGGCCTGATCAAGAAACAGGGCAAACGCTTTGCCAAGCCCGGCACCCTGCCCTCGGTCACCGTGCTCGACATCACCGCCCGGGACCGCGAAGGCGGCCTGCTGGCGCGGCCTGTCCAGTGGGACGAAGAAACCGATGGCAAGTACCCCGTCGTCTCGATCATCAATCATCCGCGCTCTAAGGCGCCCGCGGCAGGTGTTGGCGACCGGGTCCTGGCCCGCATAAGCACGCCGCCGAAAGGGTCGCCACGCGGCCGGGTGATGAAGGTACTGGACCGCAATCGCGGCACCCTGCTGGGCGTCTATCGGCCCTATGAGCAGCCGGAACACGGATATATCGGACGCATCGAACCAACCGACCGCAAGCAGGACGAGTTGCTCATTCACGAAAAGAATCTGGGCGATGCAAAGCCCGGCAACCTGGTTGAAGTCTCGGTCGTTGGCAAGAACACCCACGGTCTGAAACAGGCGAAAGTCGAAAAGATCATCGGCGATGTGAACTCCGAAAAGGCCATCTCGCTGATCGCCCTACACCAGCACAACATTCCAACCGTCTTTCCAGATGATGTGGTGAAGGAAGCCAACCGTGCTGGCGAAGCCGACATGCACAAGCGCGAAGACTGGCGCGACTTGCCGCTGATCACCATCGACCCGGCCGACGCCAAAGACCATGACGACGCGGTCTACGCCATTCCAGACGACAACGAGGCCAATGATGGCGGTGTGATCGTGACTGTCGCGATCGCCGACGTGTCCTGGTATGTGCGCCCCAAATCGGCGCTCGACAAAGAAGCTCTGCTGCGCGGCAATTCGGTCTACTTTCCGGACCGGGTCGTGCCGATGCTGCCGGAGCGCATTTCCAACGAGTTGTGCTCGCTGAAGGAAGGCGTCGACCGTCCGGCGCTGGCCGTGCGCATGACCTATGCTGCCGATGGGCGCAAGCTGCGCCACACCTTCCATCGCGTCATGATGCGCAGCCATGCCCGGCTTTCCTATCAGGAGGCACAGGCAGCGATTGATGGCGAAGAGGCGCCAAGGGCCGAACCGCACCTGGAAAAGATCCTGAAGCCGCTCTGGGCCGCCTATGAGGTACTGAAACGCGGACGCGACTACCGCAAGCCGCTCGAATTGGACATGCCGGAGCGCAAGATCCTTCTCAATGACGACGGTTCCGTTGACCGGGTGGTCATCCCGCCGCGTCTCGACGCCCATAAACTGATCGAAGAATTCATGGTGCAGGCCAACGTGGCGGCAGCGGAAACGCTGGAGAAACGCCGCCAGCCGCTGATCTACCGCGTCCATGATGTGCCGAGCCTGGCAAAGCTAGAAAGCCTGCGCCAGTTCCTGCGGACCCTCGCCATTCCCCTGGCCAAGGGCAATCAGGTCAAACCTGCCGTTTTCAATGCCATTTTGACCCAGGTTGAGGAGATGGACAGCAAAGAGCTGGTGAACTCGGTGATTCTGCGCTCCCAGTCACAGGCGGAATATTCGCCGGTCAATATCGGCCATTTCGGCCTCAATCTGAAGAAGTACGCCCACTTCACCTCACCCATCCGACGCTATGCCGACCTGATCGTCCATCGCGCCCTGGTGGCCAGTCTGGGGCTTGGCGATGGCGGCCTGACCCTGCCCGAGGAAGAGAATCTCGACGTTATTTCGCAGCAAATCTCCGACAGCGAACGCCGGGCCATGCTGGCGGAGCGCCAGACGATCGACCGGCTGATATCAACCCACTTGTCCGACAAGATCGGCGCCCAGTTCCGCGGGCGCATCAATGGCGTCACCCGCGCCGGCCTGTTCATCACACTTCTCGAGACCGGCGCCGACGGATTTATCCCGATTTCAATGCTGGGCGACGAATATTACACCTATGATGAAGTGTCGCACCGTTTGTTCGGGGAAGACACTGGACTTATCTTCCAGATGGGTGATGAAGTGGATGTCAAACTTGTGGAAGCGGCGCCAATGGCAGGTGCTTTGCGCTTTGAAATGATCTCTGATGGTCGCGAAGCACCAGGTCTGCCGCGAAGCAAACGAAGCCGTGCGGGTTCACCCTCCGGACGCCCGCGTAGATCTGGCGGATCCGATAAATTCGGCCGCCGCCGCTCCAAAGGAAGAAGAAAATGAGCCTGGAAATTACCGCGCCAAATCAACAGGATCGCTCGGTTCGCGACGCCATTGTCAAAGGTGTGAAATGCCGCTGCCCGAAATGCGGTGAAGGCAAGATGTTCGACAAATGGCTGAAGGTGACGCCCACCTGTTCCAATTGCGGCGAAGAGCTGTATCACGAGCGCGCGCAGGATTTTCCGCCCTATATCACGATCACAATCGTCGGCCATATTGTGGTGACGCTGCTGTTGGTTGTTGAGGCCAATTTTGAGCTCTCGATGAACACCCATTTGATGATCTGGATCCCCCTCGCCTTCGTCCTCAGCCTGCTGATGATGCAGCCGGTCAAAGGGGGCGTGGTGGGCATGCAATGGGCGCTACGCATGTTTGGTTTTGACGGAAACGGTGATCATGAGTGAGGTTCTCAAAGGCGGCATGTCCCGCGATGCGATGGAACGGGCGGCGGTTTTGGATGGCTCCAAACGCAGCCCCAACATGCCGCCGAAAGACGCCTCAACGCTGATCATTCTCGATGGCACCGGCCCCGACGCCAAAATGCTGATGGGCCGCCGTCATGAGGGCCATAAGTTCATGCCGGGCCTGTTCGTATTCCCCGGTGGGCGGGTCGACCGTTACGACGGCTCCGTGCCGGTGGGCAGCGAATTGCATCCGGTCATCGAAGAGAAAATCTTCAAACACCTGCGTGCCAAGCCAACCCGCCGACGGGCGAGGGCCCTGGCGCTGGCCGCCATTCGTGAGACCTATGAGGAAGCAGGGCTTCTTCTGGGGGAAAAAGGCGGTGGTTTTGCCGCCAAACACCCTGATTGGCAGGCCTTCAGTGATCTCGGCGTCACCCCCACTCTCGACCGTCTCAGACTGGTCGCCCGGGCCATTACGCCCCCCGGTCGCACAAGACGCTTTGACGCCTGGTTCTTTGTCACCCAGGCCGACCACATCGCCCATAAGATGGATGTGCGGCCAACGGACGAGTTGCAGGACCTGCACTGGCTGACCCTGGACGAAGCGATGGAACTGGAACTGCCGGTGATTACGGTCACCGTGTTGAAAGATTTGCAGGCCCGTTTGAAGGAAGACCCGACTTTGGAACCGTCAACGGAACTGCCATTTTACCATTTAAGGGGCAAAATGTTCCAGCGAGACCTGATCTAGCTTGACTTTTGCCGATGTTCGCTTAGGTAACCCAGCAACGAAAGCGCCGGTTGGTCTTTGACCTGGCATCTTTCAACCGCATTTCAAGGAACGCATCATGGCTAAGGCAACCACCATCAAGGTGAAACTGAACTCGACCGCCGACACAGGGTTCTACTACGTCACCAAAAAGAACTCCCGTACAATGACGGAAAAACTGACGATGAAGAAGTACGACCCCGTCGCGAAGAAGCACGTCGAGTTCAAAGAAGGCAAGATCAAGTAATCCTGATCTAAAGTCTGAACCAAAAAAAGCCGCCCCGTTTGGGGCGGCTTTTTTGTTTGGTCCATAATCTTTTGAAGATATGGGCGACCGGTCGACACGGGAAAATACGAGGAGGCAATTTCTCGGCCGACCGGTCTACTCCTCAGACCCAGGTGATGCGGCGGGCCCGGGATACCCCGAGGAGTTCTGTTGGGAATGGTATATCCGTCCCCACAGACAAAATGGATCATCGCATCGCGTAACGCAACGGGACCGATCCCGAAAAGCCGAATGTTAGTAAAGCCTTAACGTAAATCAACAGGCTTAATTGGTTAACCGAAACAGCCGGTAAATCAGCCCAAATTGCACGGTAAGTGGCGCAGATGCCTTTGCCGCCGCGGATTCCTGATCCCGGACGCGGGAGGTATCTGTGCCCCCTGCCCGTCAGGGCGCTAAGCAGCCTCGGCAACCACCTGGTTGCGGCCATTGCGCTTGGCCTCGTAAAGCGCCTCATCGGCACGCTTCAGCATCAGCTCAATCGTATCTTGCGGACCGTCCAGCGTCGCCACGCCGGCACTGACGGTGATGGCAATCTGCACGCTGCCATTGGCCACCAGAATCGGATGGGCCGAAATTTCGCGGCGGATGCGATCGGCCACCACAAAGGCCAGTTCCTGATCGGTCTCCGGCATGGCAATGACAAATTCCTCACCACCGAAGCGGCAGGCCAGATCCTTGCCCCGGATGTTCTTCAACAGGCGTTCGGCAAATGTCTTGAGAACATCATCGCCGGCCTGATGGCCGTAGGTATCGTTGACCTGCTTGAAGTGGTCGATGTCGATGACAACCAGAGACAGCGCTTTGTTGCCGACGGTGGCCTTGTTGAACAGGTTCTGCATGTGGCGGTCGAAATAGCGGCGGTTGTTGAGGCCGGTCAACGCATCCTTGATGGCCATTTCCATGGTCTGCTGGACGCTGTTGCGCAACTGATCGTTCAGGCGCTTGCGCTTCACCTGGGTGCGGACACGTGCCTGCAATTCGCTTGGCTCGATGGGGCGGCTGACATAGTCGTTGACGCCCAGATCGATGCCCCGCAGCAGGGCTGCATCATCGCCCTCTTGGGTGACCAAAAGCATTGGAATCATGCGCGTTCTGTCGATCGATCGCACTTGCGAACAAAGACGCAGAGCATCAAAGTTCTCAATCGCCAATGAAACGATCACCAGATCGAAATTCTCGTCTGCTGCCCGAAACAGAGCTTCCTGGGGGTTGGTGATGACCACCACCTCCTGCTCACGGCTCAGCGCCGTCACCATGCGCTCGTAAGACGACGCCCGGTCGTCGACAATCAGGATCTTGCCCTGCTTGCCGTCCAGCGGATCGATGTGATCGGTCAGCGTTTCGTCGAGACCGAATTCGCGACCTGTGGATACCCGCATCTGCAGCTCGTCGGTCACCATTTTCAGACGTGCCAGGCTTTTCACCCGCGTCGTCAGCGCGATGTCGTTGATCGGCTTGGTCAGGAAGTCATCGGCTCCTGCCTCAAGTCCCTGCAGTTTGTCGGAAGGTTGATCCAGCGCGGTGACCATGATCACAGGCAGATGGGCAGTGCGCGCATCGGCCTTCAGCCGGCGGCAAACCTCGTAACCGTCCATGCCGGGCATCATCACGTCCAACAGGATGATATCACACTGGCCAGATTGGCACTTTTCCAAGGCCTCGGGACCATTGGAGGCGGTGATTACCTCAAAATACTCCGCCATCAGGCGGGCCTGGAGCAACTTCACGTTGGCCAGGATGTCATCAACAACGAGAACTCGTGCGGTCACTGTCCTACTCCACTCCTACTCGAACATGCCGAAAAGGCATCCCCCTGGTATCCTTATCCATCCCCGAGATAGGATTTCACGGTTTCAAGAAACCGCATTACTGAAATTGGTTTTGAAATATAGGCTTCGCATCCACCCTGACGAATCCGTTCCTCATCGCCCTTCATGGCAAAAGCGGTCACCGCGATCACCGGAATACGTGCCAACTCGTCATCTTCTTTCAGCCACTTGGTGACTTCCAGACCGGAAACTTCCGGCAACTGGATATCCATCAAAATGAGATCCGGACGGTGAGCGCGGGCAAGATCCAACGCTTCCAGACCGTTACTGGTTTGAATTGTCTCATAATTTTGGGCTTCAAGGAGGTCATTGAACAATTTCATGTTCAACTCGTTATCCTCGACAATCATGACTCGCTTGGTCATTCGTGCTCCCGCGTTCCCGCTTTATGCAGACAAGTCGATCCCATCATGGCAAAGCACTTGTTGATCAAATAGATGATTCTTCCGAACTCTTTTAACACCGACTTCCTTTAAGACAGGTGAACATGGCAGCAAATGAACATCCAAATGCCGAAGCAATTGCCATTGCCGGTCTGAGCCGCCTTGCCGCAGACGACGATCTGCTGATGCGTTTCTGCGGGCTCACCGGTATTTTGCCCAATGATATCCGGCAGGCAGCAACCCAACCTGGATTTCTTGTTGGTGTTCTTGATTGTTACATGTCGTACGAGCCGGACCTGCTGGCCTGGGCCGAGGCGGATGGCTTAAAACCGGAAGCGATCGTGGCAGCGCGCCATGCCCTGGCGCCGGAAGACCAAGCGGGGTTCGAATGAAAACCTATCAACCAGACAGCGAAACTGTCGAGCAATTGCATGGTCTTGGCTATGTCGGCGCCATTGATGAGGACGCCGCCCACAGCCACGACAAGCCGCTGCTGATCTGCGATGTCGACGAAGTGGTGCTGCATCTGGTCGACCCGTTTGTCCAGGTCCTGGAAGAACGTGGCTATGTGTTGAAGGACCATTCCTTTCGCCTCACAGGCAACGTATTCGACGCCCGCTCGGGCCGCGAAGCGACCCAGGAAGAGGTCTGGGCGGGGCTGACCCAATTGTTCGAAGAGCAAGCAAAACGCCAGGCCATCGTCGATGGCGTTGTCGACAATCTTGTTGCTCTGGCAGACCGCATTGACGTGGTTTTCCTGACCAATATGCCGCACGAATTCCGCGACATCCGGCGCCAGCATCTGGCCAGCCATGGGCTGGATTTTCCTTTGATTACAAACACCCGCTCCAAAGTTCCGGCAATCCAGACCCTGTTTGACCACTGCGCCCACCCGGTTGGTTTCATCGATGACACCCCGAAGAATCTCGAACAGGTGCGCGACAGCGTCGAAGGGGTTCATCTGTTTCATTTCATGGCCAATGAACGGTTTCGCGAACTGGCAGGCGACATTGAGGGCGTCGACTTTTCGACAGGCGACTGGGCCCATGCCCACACCCATATCCGCGACACACTGACCACCGGATAAAAGTGATCGCTCCACCGCCCGGCTCCGCTTGTGAGCGGCCGCGGGCAAATGGTAGTTTGCACCATGGATGGTCTAAATGGATTTTGTCGGGATTGCCTGACGCCGCAATCAACCCGGCAGCGCCGATGCAGCTCCTGCGGCGGCCCGCGCATCGTGCGCCATAAAGAACTTTTCCAACTGTCCCTCGCCCATATCGACTGCGACGCCTTCTACGCCTCCGTCGAAAAGCGCGACAATCCTGAGCTGGCCAATAAGCCGGTGATCGTCGGCGGGGGGCGCCGTGGGGTTGTGTCGACCTGCTGCTACATCGCCCGAATCAACGGTGTGCGTTCGGCCATGCCGATGTTCAAGGCCCTGCAAGCCTGTCCCGATGCTGTTGTCGTCAAACCGCGCATGAATGTCTATTCGGAGGTTGGCAAACAGGTGCGCGAAATGATGCGGTCGCTGACCCCTTCGGTCGAACCGCTGTCCATCGACGAGGCCTTTCTGGATCTGGCCGGCACGGAAAGGCTGCATGGTGGGCCGGCTGCGCTGACTTTGGCAAAATTTGCCCGTGAGGTGGAAAAAGAGATCGGCATCACCGTTTCAGTGGGCCTCGCCCCCAACAAGTTCCTTGCCAAAGTCGCCTCGGACTTTGAAAAACCGCGCGGGTTTTCGGTGATCGGTGCCGAGGAAGCCTATGACTTTTTGGGAGGCCAACCGGTCTCTTTGATCTGGGGCGTCGGCAAGGCGATGCAAAAGCGGTTGCACGCCGACAAAATCCGCATGATATCCGATTTGCAAAAGGCGGATGAGAACGACCTGATCCGCCGCTACGGTTCAATGGGCCAACATCTGTCGCGGCTGGCTCGGGGTCAAGACCACCGCAAGGTCGAAAGCCGCGCCGGTGCCAAGAGCGTCAGCTCGGAAACCACCTTCAACAAGGATATGGCGACCTCGGAACAACTGGTCCCCATCCTGCGGCGCCAGTCAGAACGGGTCGCTGAGCGGTTGAAGAACAAACACATTGCCGGTCAGACAGTGGTGCTCAAGCTCAAGACAGCTGATTTCAAAAGCCGCACCCGCAACACCACCCTGCCCGATCCGACCCAGCTGGCTGACAGGATGTTTCAGGTTGGGCGCACCATGTTGGAAAAGGAATTGGACGGCACCCGGTTTCGCCTGCTCGGCATTGGAGTCAGTGACCTGCAATCAGACGAAACCGCCGATCCCGGCGATCTGATCGATTCAGGCGCCACAAAGCGCGCCGCCGCAGAGCGGGCCATGGACAAGGTCCGAGGAAAGTTTGGCGGCGAGGCGGTTGAACTCGGCCTGACCTTTGGCACCAGACGCCCGCGTGAGACACCGGAAAAGCCGGACAACGACTAGGTCATGTCCTACTGGCAGCCGACGGGCGTCAGGAACTCGATCTGTTTCAGATCACCCTTCAGCGAATAATCGTCATAGACCATCTTCAAATCGCGTGAGATGCCGTTGTCATGCATGATGAAAGACACCTGATAGATAGGCAGTCTTTCCCCTTGCTCGGCGCTTGGCGCGGTTGAGAAATAGCTGACCGAAACAGGCCAAGCAGCGCTATCAGCAAACTGGCTGGACATGTCACCGGGCTCGCCTTCCAGTTCGATCAGTTCAACCTTCTGCCTGCCGATAACGGCGGTGGTGTCGACCAACTCATCGCCCTTGTCAGAGCCATCAAACACCTTCGCCGTAACAAAAGATTGCTGTTCGCGCGCCGCATCAATGAGCATGGCGATGTGTTCGGTCATGAAGACGGCGTCACCCAGTTCGATTTCGGCCGGTTCGGGCTTCGAAATATTCACCAGCACCTTGCCGTCTTCCCGCTCGGCGCTGCCGCGCAATTCCTGTTCCAACTGGTTGTTGAGATAAGACTGATTGATGAACGAAAAGGACAGGCCATCGCCCGATTCAAAGCTCGATGTACGCTGATCATTGGTGAAGCTTTTGCGCGAGGTCTGGACCTCGGTCAAAAACCGGAAACGGACCGAAAAGCCATCGCACTTGTTGCCAGTCACCTCATACACAATACGGCCATTCATCCCGGTTATGCCGGAACGGTCACTCGCCTTGATCAAGGACAGGTCATAGACCGCACGATGCGGCAACAGGCTGTCGATGCCCGCAGCACCGGCAGTAGCGGTGCACATCAGCAGCAATGACAGCGTCGCGCCGCCAGCAATTCTTTGGGCCATCATTGTGTGTCTCTTTTCCAAGCTTCTTTGTCCTCGACCTGTTGCTATTGCGCAGCTTCACTCTTTCACCATTGCGGCAAACACGCTACCAGATAGTTTAGATTATCGCATCTTAGGGATGGAATTATGGCTGGAAAAGTTGATCAACGTCTCGCTGAACTCGGCGTGGAACTGCCGGATGCACCTGCGCCAGCGGCAAACTATGTGCCCTACACAATTTCCGGAAATCAGTTGATTGTTTCCGGCCAGATCACCATGGGCCCCAATGGCCTTGAATACGTCGCCAAGCTCGGTGCGGATGCCGATTTTGAAACCGGACAGGCCGCGGCCCGGCTCTGCGCCATCAACATTCTGGCCCAGGCAAAGGCTGCACTGGGCGATCTCGACAGGATCACCCAGGTCCTGAAGATCCAGGGTTTCGTCAACGCGACTCCCGACTTCACCCAACACCCGGCGGTGATCAATGGCGCTTCCGACTTTCTGGTCGAGGTTCTCGGCGATGCCGGAAAACACGCCCGCGCGGCTGTTGGCATGGGGTCCCTGCCCCTCGGTGTCGCTGTCGAAATTGATGCGATCATCGAGTTCGCCTGATTTCCGATGAACCAGCTTTCGCCGGCGCCCCGCTGGATTGCCCAGCGTCCTATCGCCCATCGCGGCTATCACGATCTGAGCGCGGACCGGCCAGAAAACTCGCTGGCCGCCATCTTGGCTGCCGCCGATGCCGAATTTGCCATCGAGTGCGATCTGCAGATGTCGTCGACGGGCGAGCCGGTGGTTTTCCACGACCCGACTCTGAAGCGGATGACCAACAGATCTGGTCTGGTGCGCGAAATGTCACCCGCAGAACTGGCCAAAATTCATCTGCTGGATACAGACCAGGTGATCGAGACACTGGCGACCATTCTGCGGCACGTTGATGGGCGGGTGCCGATCATTCTGGAGTTGAAAGGCAATCGTGGCGAAGACGCCGGGATGGTTCCGGGGGTCGCTGACTGCCTGCGCGCCTATTCCGGCGACGTTGCGGTCATGTCGTTTGATCACTGGCTTTGCGCGCAGTTTCGGGAGTCGATGCCGCGGGTACCCCGAGGCCTGACCGCCAAGGGCAATGACCGAACCTATGATGGTCATATTGCCGCGATGCAGGACTACGATCTTCAATTTGTCTCCTACAAAGTGCAGGATGTCAATTGTCGATTTGTGCGCGACATGCGGGCGCTCGGCCTGCCGATCATCACCTGGACTGTTAAGGACGAACAGGCCCGCAGGTGGACAAAAGATCACGCAGATCAGATGACATTTGAAGGCTTCGACCCCAGAGACCTGGTTCATGGATGACACCCCCTCCATCACCATCAGATTGGTGACATCAGCCAAGGAAGTTGCACAGGAAAACTGGGACAGACTTGCCAATCCTCAAAGCGATCCGAGCGACACATTCGACTACAACCCGTTTCTGTCTCATGCGTTTTTCACAGCCGTTGAGGAAAGCGGCTCGGCCTGCCGTGAAACCGGCTGGTTGCCGCAACATCTGGTGATGGAGCAAGCCGGTGAAGTGACCGGCATCATTCCCTGCTACCTGAAGAACCACAGCCAGGGGGAATATGTCTTCGATCACGGGTGGGCCGACGCCTTCGAACGGGCCAGCGGCGCCTATTACCCCAAGCTGCAGGCATCTGTGCCTTTCACACCGGCGACCGGCCGGCGCCTGTTGGTGGGCAACGGTCCCGATGCGCACAAGCGGAGGCTTCTGTTGGCCGGCGGATTGCAACAGGCGTGTGAACAGCTCGAAGTCTCGTCCGCCCACATCACCTTCATGCCGGAAGATGAATGGCGCGTGTTGGGCGAGCATGGCTTTTTGCGGCGCAACGACCAACAGTTTCATTGGCTGAACGAAGACTATGAAACTTTTGACGATTTTCTCGCTGCCCTGTCTTCGCGCAAGCGCAAAAACATCAAAAAAGAACGCAAGGGCGCCCTGGCCGACAACGGCATCACCATTGAGTGGCTAACCGGCGATCAACTGACCGGCGAAGTCTGGAACACTTTCTTCCAGTTCTACATGGACACCGGATCGCGCAAATGGGGACAGCCCTATCTGACCCGAGACTTCTACACCCGGATTGGCGAGACCATGGCCGATGACATCGTGCTGGTCATGGCCAAGCGCGACGGTCGCTATGTCGCCGGTGCAATCAACTTCATCGGTTCTCACACCTTGTTTGGCCGCCATTGGGGATGCATTGAAGATCACCCCTTCCTGCACTTTGAAATCTGCTACTATCAGGCCATTGAATTTGCCATAAAGAACAAATTGAAGCGGGTGGAAGCCGGGGCTCAAGGGGGCCACAAGCTGGCGCGCGGTTACATGCCGCAAATGACCCATTCCGCCCACTTCATCACCCATCCCGATTTCCGTCGGGCGGTGGAGGATTATTTGGACCGGGAACGGCGCGCAGTGGCCATGGAAAACGAAGCGATTGCCCGCCATGGTCCATTCAAGAAGGAGAACAGCAATGACGGCCTATGATGATCAAAACGTCTTCGCCAAGATCATGCGTGGCGAGATGCCCTGTGAGAAGCTTTATGAAGACGACCACACCTTTGTCATCATGGACATCATGCCCCGCGGCGATGGTCATTGTCTGGTTCTGCCGAAGGCCCCTGCCCGCAACATACTCGACATCGAGCCGGACTCACTCGCCGCCGTCGCCCGAACCACACAGGTCATGGCCAAGGCGGTAAAGAAGGCGTTTGAAGCCGATGGTGTCACCATTCAGCAGTTCAACGAGTCGGCCGGCGGTCAGGTTGTGTTCCACCTGCACGTGCACGTCATTCCGCGTTTTGAGGGCCTGCGCATGGGGCCACCCGCCGCTGAAATGGCGCCAGCCGATGTGCTGAAAGCCAATGCGAAAAAGATCCGCGCAGCGCTCGCCAGCTAATACAGGGCGTAGCCGGTCAGCAGCGCCACTTCGGCCACCACAATGGCAACGAACAACCGTCGACCGAAGCACAGGAAGGCGATGAAGCCGAGAATGGCAGCGCCAACGCGCACCTCAAACGGGAAAGTCGCAAGCGCGCCCGTTGGCTGAAAAATCAATTGAGCGATCACCGCGGCGACCAGCGCGGTTGCCACACAGCGCACCAACACCAGCCATTCGGAATCGTCGCTGATATTGCCGACCAGCACCACCCCGATCCAGCGCCAGACCGCGGTTGGCAAGACCCCGGCCAGCAGGATGAACAGGTAGGGCCACAGGGTGTGGTCAAAGGAATCGAAATACATCAGCTCCCCTTTCCACGGCTGGCGATTTTATGAAACGCAAAGGCTGCAAAGCCGCCGATGATGCCGGCAAAGAGGATGTTGGCCTGCGGCACCACGATGAACAGCAATGGCCCCAGGGCGAACCCCAGGATCAACGCCAGATGTTCTGCCTTCACACGCGCCGTATTCCAGCTTGAAGCGGCAAAGTAGATCGGCGTCAGAAAATACAGCGCCGCCATCACTGGCACCGGAAAGGTGGCCGCCAATTGATGGACCAGACCGCTGACGACCGTGGTCGCGACCATCATGATACCGGCAAATCCGGCAAAGAAAGGCAGTCTGCCAGGCCTCGGGATCTCCGGCGCCTTCTGGATTGTGTGCATCCACGCAGTGATGGCGATCATGTTAGAGACCAGCAGCAAGTGCCAGGCCTTCGACCCGGGCACGCGAATCTCGGGCACCAGCGCCATCGTCATCGGCATCATGCGCACCGCCGCAAGCGCCACGGCCGGGATGATCGCCAGCAAGGGAACACCCGCGGCAATGCCGGATACCAGGATCAAGTGAGACGGCAGGGCCCAGACCGTCGGCACCATGAAAATCAACTGTCCAAGACTGATACCGGCCTCGCGGGCCAGACCACCAAAACCGACAAAGGCCGAAATCAAAATGAGCGCCGGCAGCGAAAAGACCTGCGCCATGCCGCGCGCAAACCACGACCAATCGTAGAGACTATCGGTGTCTGACGCGTCTGCTTGTGACATCGTGGTGCAACCACTCCCCTTCAAGCTTCATCTGTGCAACCTGATAGGCTTGATTTCAAGCGCCTATTGCCAACCCGCAGCTTGACCCACTGCCCATTTGCGAACAGGTAGGGACATGACTTTTATGTGGGTGCCCATCACGATTGCCGCGGCGTTTTTGCAAAACCTGCGCTCAGCTTTGCAAAAATCGATCAAGGGACGCCTGTCGAATACGGGCGCAGCCTATGTGCGCTTTTTCTACGCCTGGCCCTTTGCCCTGCTCTACACCTGGGCGCTGACCGGACCGGGCGGCTATGCCCTGCCCCAGGCGAACGTGACTTTCCTTATCTACTGTGCGTTGGGCGGGCTGGCACAGATCCTCTTCACAGTTGTGCTGATGTGGATGTTCTCCTTTCGCAGCTTTGCAGTTGGCACAACCTTTTCAAAACTCGAGGTGGTGCTGATCGCCATACTG
>JABSRX010000011.1 GCA_013214695.1 Rhizobiaceae bacterium
CTCGCAACCGGTGCGCGACGTTCTGGGTTTCGGCTACAAGCCGTTCACCAACAACACGACGTACATTCTTGGAATGCCCTTCTGGTACAGCTATCTGCTGTCCGTCATCGGCGCATTCTTCTTCACAATCATTAGCATATTCACCGTTTGGCGGGCGCTGAACGATCTGTTGGGGCGTTCGCAATGAGTGGCATTGAGCTGGCGGTACTTGGTTTCATCCTCATGCTGGGCGCAATCTTCCTGCGCATGCCGATTGCCATCGCCATGGCGGTGACCGGTTTTCTGGGCAGCTGGATTATCCGCGGCAATCCAACCGCCGTCCTGTCGCAGATGAAAAGCATGTCCTACGACATGTTCTCTTCTTACTCCTTGTCGATCGTGCCGCTGTTCCTGCTGATGGGGCAGTTCGCCACCAAATCCGGCATGTCGAAAGCCCTGTTTGATGCGGCCTCCGACTGGCTGGGGCACCGCCGCGGTGGTGTGGCCATGGCGGCGGTCGGTGCCTGTGCCGGTTTTGGCGCCGTCTGTGGCAGTTCACTGGCAACCGCTTCGACGATGGGGCAGGTGGCCCTGCCGGAAATGCGCCAGCGCGGTTATTCCGATGCGCTGTCGACCGGTGTGCTCGCGGCCGGTGGTACGCTGGGCATCCTCATTCCGCCATCTGTGATCCTGGTGATTTACGCCATCCTGACCGAGCAGAACATCGTCAAGATGTTCCTGGCGGCGCTGATCCCGGGCATCCTTGCGGCGCTTGGCTATGTGCTTGCGGTGATGGTCTATGTCTCGATTTATCCCAACAGCGCGACAACCGCACCGCGCGTGCCGCTCAAACAGCGGCTCAGATCGCTTGGCAAAGTCTGGCCCGTGGTGCTGATCTTCGGCCTGGTCATGGGCGGTATCGCCGCCGACTGGAACTGGAGCCAGAAGGGTGTTCAGGCACTGTTCACGCCAACCGAAGGCGCCGCCTGGGGCGCTGTTGCCACCGGACTATACGGTCTGTGGACCGGCGGGCTGAACCGCAAAACGCTGTTTGAGTGCATCCTATCGACGGCCAGCGCGTCGGCGATGATCTTCCTGATCCTGCTGGGCGCTCAATTGTTCAACGCCTTCCTGGCACTGACCCAGATGCCGCAGGTTCTGGCCGACTGGATCTCCATGGCCGGCTATGCGCCGCTGACCGTGCTGCTGGTCATGCTGATCACTTACCTGATCTTTGGCTGTGTGATGGATTCGCTGTCGATGATCCTGCTGACCATTCCGATTTTCTTCCCGATCATTGAAAGCCTCGACTTTGGCATGTCGGCAGAAGCGACCGCCATCTGGTTTGGTATTCTGGCGCTGATTGTCGTGGAGGTGGGATTGATCACACCGCCGGTGGGCATGAACCTGTTCATCATCAACTCGATGGCCAAGGACATCCCGATCCAGCGCACCTATCACGGGGTGCTGCCGTTCCTGATGTCGGACATCGTCCGCGTTGGCATTCTGATCTCCTTCCCGGCATTGGCGATCTGGCTTCCGCAAGTGATGTTCTGACCGGGCTGTGTCGATGGCCGCTCATGCGCCAATGCTTAGATTAGGCCCCCTGATTTGATCACCAGCGAAATCCTTTTCCTGTCGGTGTGCGCGTTTTTTACCTCAGCCCTCACGGCGGTGGTTGGCGCTGGCGGCGGAACGGCCCTGATCGCATTGATGCTGCAGGTGCTCAATCCGGCTGCTGCCATTCCTGTGCACGGGGTTGTGCAACTGGCCTCAAACACCACACGGGTCTATCTGCTCTGGAACGCGCTCTCCTGGCCGATCATCATACGCTTTGTTTTGTTGATGCCCTTGGGTGTGGCCCTCGGTCTGTTGGTTTTCCAGGGGCTGCCGACTTCGGCAGTGCAGTTGCTGATTGGCCTGTTCGTCCTGGCATCGCTGTTTACGCGCCAAATCGGCCGCTGGCGGGAAAGCGAAGTGCCGCTCTGGGCGTTTGTGCCAATCGGCTTCGTCACCGGTGCGCTCAATATGGTCGTCGGTGTTATCGCGCCGATCTTAGGCGTGCTGATCATTCGAAAGGATTTGTCCAAGGAAGCCATGGTGGGCACACTCGGCTTCTTTGGCTTTGTCGGCAATCTGCTCAAGGTGGCCGGCTTTGCGCTGATTGGCTTCAGCTTTGTCACCTATGGCCCGCTGATATTGTGCATGGTGCCGGCTGCCATAGTTGGCACGCGGGTGGGCCGCGCCGTTTTGGCGGAAATGGACCCAAAACTGTTTCTCCTGGCGTTTCGCTTGATGCTGATCGCGCTGGCGCTGAAACTGATCGTCTATGACGGTCTGGGTTGGCTGCTCCTGACCTAGCGAGCGGCGAATGACGAGCGGAATTTCGTGGCCCAGCGCCCTTCTTCCAGCGTGATCACCCACAGAGAACGGAAACTGGCGATCTTTCGGTCCGCGCCATTGAAGCGATTGATTTCTGCGTCCAGATGCACTTTGTTTTCCGACGCCCGCACGACCTGAATGTCGTCAAAGCGTGAATGCGCCCAGTCGCCGCCGGCGCGGGACTCGAAGTCGGCAAAATAGCTGTCGGGGGTCTGCCAACACTTAAGCTCGACGCCGCTCAGCCGGTAATGTGGAAAATGCAAGGTGGCTGCAATGCGCGCCTCGTCGCGGGCATTCAGGGCGTCGATATGCGCCTGCATGACTGCCAGTGCAGCGTCGATCGATTGCTGATGGCTCATCTGCTGTCTCCCAAATCCTCGAAACCATAGAGGCGTTGTGGATTGTCCACCAGGATCCTCTTTGCCGTCACACCATCGGTCCATTCAAACAGCAGGTCCAACAGGTCGCCGTCATTTGGCATGGGGCCGTTGAAGGACGGGTGGGGCCAGTCGCTGCCCCAGACCAATTGATCGGGATTGGCGGCAATCAGCGCCCTGGCCATCGGTGATACGTCGCCATAGTCGCCGGTCTGGCTGGCGGTCACGCGATAGGCGCCCGACATTTTCACCCAGGCCTTGCCGCTTTCCAAATACCGCAAAAGGGATTGAAAACCGGGATCCTCAACGCCCTTTTGCACATTGACGTGGCCCATATGGTCAAAAACCACGGGGCAGGGCAGCGCGTCCAAAAACTGCGGCAGGTCCTCCATGGTCGAGACGTCGGCCAGCACCTGGATATGACAGCCCAAATCTGCAACCTTGCTGGCAAGCTTCGACAATTCGGCCAGACGGGCATTGCTGGAAAACAGCATGTTCACGCGAATGCCGACCGCACCCGCATCGGCATAGTCTTTTAGATCCTGAACACTTGCATCATCATCGACAACAACAATCGCGCGCATCGAACCGTCCGCGGGCATGGATTGCAGAGTGGTGCGGTTGTCGGTGCCATAGATGCTCGGCTGGACAATCACCGAGCGCTGCACCCCCAGGGTCGATTGCAGATGTCGAAAGGCTGAGAACGATGCAGTTGGTGCGGTGTAGCTGCGTTCGGCCACCTGCGGGGAAGGGGCATCGAAGACATGAAAATGACAGTCGCAGGCGCCTTCTGGAATGGGATGTTTCGGAGACCTTGGATTGGGATCCGGTGACGCGCAGAGAGGGGGCTCGGTCATGGTTTTGACTGCTCCAGCCACTGTTTAATGGCCTCGCTGTGTTCGCCCTGCGTCGGCGCCGATGATGCTGGTGGATAGGACTTGGCACCCCCCAGTCGGAAGGGCAGGGTGGGCACGCGCACACCATCTGGCAATTCCTGCACAAAGCCCCGTTGCTGCACCTGTTCAGATGCCAGAGCCTCGGGCAGGCTGCGAAGCCTGGCGCAGGGTACGCCTGCCGATTGCAGAATGGGTTCCCATTCCTCGGCGGTTTTCTTGGCAAGCTCTGCTTCCAGTTCTGTCACCAAGTCCCCAGCATGGGCCTTGCGCTGCGCCCGTTCAGCAAACCGCGGGTCTGTCAGCCAATCCCGTCGCCCCAATGCCCGTGAGAGGCTTTCAAAATGGGATTCCTCGTTGACCCCCAGGGACATCACGCCCTCCTTGCAGGGAAAGCTACCGGCGCCCGGCGAGCGGCTGTTGGCCAGATTCCCCCGTCTTTGCGGCGCGTTGCCGGTCTTCAGGAAGTCGGTCACTGTTGAACTCATCAGGCTGAGCCCGGTCTCCAACATCGACACGTCGATGAAACTGCCCTTGCCGCTGCTCGTCCGCTCATAGAGCGCAGCAGAGATGGCAAAGCCGGCCGCCATGCCCGTGGCGTAGTCGAGCACCGGTGCGCCGGTGCGGATCGGACCGCTCTCTTGCGTGCCCGTGGCTTCCATCAATCCGCAGGAGGCCTGGATGTTGACGTCATAGGCGGCGGTGTTCTCCTGCGGGCCGCCCCGTCCGTAGCCTGTCATGGCGCAATGGATAAGGTGTGGATGGCGCTGGGCGATGCTGTCCTCATCAAGCTCAAGGCGGCGCATGGTTTCTGGGATGTGGTTTTCGACCAGCACGTCCGCCCGCTCCAGAAGCTGACGAAATGTTGCCATACCGTCGTCTGTCTCGAGATCCAGGGCGATGGATTTCTTGCCGCCGCCCTGGGTCAGATAGGACGTGCTCATGCCCTGACTGGCCGCCTCCTGATCGGTGCCGCCCCTGTGGCGAATGGCATCCCCCTTGCTCTGTGATTCGACTTTGATGACCTCGGCGCCCAGCAGGCCCAGATAATAGGAAGCGGCCGGACCGGCCAAAACATGGGTGAAATCGACCACCAGCAGTCCCTCAAAGGGGTGTGTCTTCGACATCTTGGTCTCCCGTACGTATTTTTCCGAAGTCAAAATGATCTGCTCGGCGAACACAAGACAGATTAGTTGGTTGACTTGTCAACAAAATTCAATTGAACGGTTGTTTCAGCGTCCGGATTGGTGTGTACTGGGGTGTGTTTTTTAGGGAGGAACTAATGAAGTTCACAACGAAACTGGCTGCAGGCTTTGCAGCAACTGCAATGCTCGCCTCCGGCGCAGCACTTGCTGACAGCTATCCATCCAAACCAATCAAGATCATGGTCGGCTTCTCCGCTGGCGGTGGTACTGACACAACTGCACGTGGCTTTGCGTCTTACATGCATGAAGCTCCAAGCATGAACGGCATGCCAGCTTACATCGTCAACCTGCCAGGTGCTTCTGGTCAGAAGGCTGCCAAGCAGGTTCTGGGCGAAGATGCTGACGGTTACACCCTGTACATGATCAACATCGGTACATTCATTGCTGGTGAACTGGCCAAGGGCGACGACCGTCCTTACCACATCCCAAATGACTTCGTGAATCTGGGCTGTGCGTCTCAGCTGGTGACCTCTCTGCAGGTCCACTCGTCCAACTCGGCGAAGACCATGGAAGAGTTCATTGCCAACGCGAAGGCTTCCGGCAAGGAAATCACATGGGGCACTTCCGGTGCTGCAACCATGCACGCAACCATCGGCCACATCTTCTTTGACAGCCAGGGCATCAAGCACAAGAAAGTACCGTTTAAAGGCGGTTCGAAAGCCCGTGCTGCTCTGGTTTCTCAGTCAGTTGAAGCCGTGTTTGGTGGCGTGAATACGCTGGTTGGCTTCGAAAACGACATCCGTGCGCTTGCTTCTGCGGGCAACGATCGTGACCCGATGGCACCAGATCTGGCAACCTTCAAGGAACAGGGCGTTGATGGTATCCCATTCACCGGTCTGATGTGCCTGTTTGGTAAAGCCGGTATTCCGGATGAGGTTAAGGCCGACGTCGGCGCTGCGATTGAGCACATTGCTGGCCTGAAAGGCTACCAGCGCTACATGGGCAAGAACAGCCTTGCTTCGTTCTACACAGATTCCGCTTCTGCAACATCGGCACAGAAAGCCATGTTCGACGGAATGGGTCCAGTGGTCGCTCAGATCATTGCGGGTCAGTAAGAACGTACTCTGAAATCTGGGGCAAGCCCGCTTAGGGCTTGCCCTTTTTTGTGTCCGAAGACGGACATTTGCCCAGGGGAGTGGGGAATGGAGAACCAAGACTACAAGATCAAGGTGGAATATGGCGTCGCGGCGGTCGTGCTGCTGGTGGGCGTGTTTTTCATCTTTCTCGCCTTTACGATTGAGACCTCAAGAGAAGCGGTTGGTCCACGCACCATGCCGATGTTTCTTGCTGTCTCCTTGGTGATCAGCGGTATTTGGTTGGCCGTTCGTGCCTATACCGGCCGCGCCGGTGACCTGAAAGAAGGCTACGGATTTCTTGAAAGTGATGTGCGGCGCATCTTCATGGTGGTCGGCTGTGGTGTGGTGTTCCTGATCCTGTTCTGGGCCTTTGGCTATTTCATCGCCATCATTTTCACCTACATCGCCATGCTCTACACATTCGGCGTAAGAAATTGGGGCTGGATGATCGGCGGTGGCCTTGTCATCGCCTGCATTTTCCAATGGCTGTTCATGGGCATCATGCTGCTCAACGATCCTGCTGGCGCGATACTGGATTTGCGCCCCTTCACTGATCCGATCAAGGGGGCCTAAGTCATGGGAATTTTTGAAGATATTATCGGCGGTATCGGCACCCTGTTCTCCGACCAGTTCGCCATTTACTTCGTGGTACTCGCCGCCTTTGTCGGCATCGTCTTTGGTGCTTTGCCCGGACTGACTGCGGCTGCTGCGATCGCCATGATGCTGCCGATCCTGATTGCTTATAACGACGAAATCGGTGGCCTGGCCGGTCTCGCCTTCCTCTATGTGATCGGTAAATCTGGCCGATATGGAGGCTCGATCGCCGCCATCTTGTTCAACACGCCGGGGACGGCCGCGTCCGCTGCAACCATGCAGGACGGCTATCCCATGACCCAGAAGGGTCAGGCGGGCAAGGCGCTCAAAACCGCCACCGTCTCCTCCGCCTATGGCGACTATTTCGGTGAATTGGTGCTGATCTTTGGCGCCGTCGCGATTGCGGCGTTCACCCGTCAGTTCGGCCCGCCGGAAAACTTTGCCATTTACCTGATGGCCTTCGTGGTAATCGGCTCTGTTGTGACCGACAGCGTCATCAAGGGCATTATCTCGACCATGTTCGGCGCTGTGATCGCGCTGATCGGTGAGGACGTCATCACCGGTCAATTCAAAATGACCATGGGCATTGATGAGCTTGAGTCCGGCATGGCCCTGGTGCCTCTGCTGATCGGTGTGTTCGTTATCTCTGAAGTCATCATCCAGGCGGAAAAAGCCGCTAAGGTGAAGATGATCGATATGGCCGCCGATAAGGTTGATGACCCGACGGCGCACTATTTCACCTGGGCAGAATTCAAACGCTGTATTCCGCTGATGTTCCGTTCGTCCATCTACGGATCGCTGATCGGCATGATGCCGGGTCTCGGTTCTTCAGTCGCCTGCTTCGTCGCTTACGGCGAAGAGAAGCGTAAGGCGAAGAACAAGGACGAGTGGGGTACCGGTGTTGTCGAAGGCATCGCTGCACCGGAATCGGCCAACAATGCGGTATCAGGTCCGTCAATGATCCCGCTGCTGACCCTGGGTATTCCAGGCTCGACGATTGCAGCGGTTCTCATCGGCATGTTCCTGGTCAACGGCTTGCAGCCTGGACCAACCATCTTCGCCGAAGAGCCACCGCTCTTCATGGGCGGTCAGCTGGTGTCGCCACGTGAGTTCATCTTCGGCATCTTTGCCGCCGGCCTGATCGGCATCGCCTGTTACGCTCTGATTGGCTATTTCACGGCACCGTTCATTGGTCGCATGATCGCCATTCTGCCAACTCAATATCTCTACCCGTTCATCTTCATGACGGCACTGGCAGCAAGCTATTCCTCCCGTGCATCCATCTGGGATGTCGGCTTTGCTCTGTTGTTCGGTGTGATCGGTTATGCGATGCGGCGAACCAACTTCTCCGCCGCGGCGTTCATCATCGCCTTTGTTCTGACCTCGAGCATGGAAGAGGCCTTCCGCCAGTCCATGATCATTTCAGACAGCGGCCTGTTGATCTTTGCCAGCTTCGAATATCAGAGCAAATTCTCTTATGCTCCGATCTTCCTGCTGATTGGCGCCGCGGTTGTCATCTTGCGAACGCTCTCCGGTCGCAAGGCCAAGGCACAAGAGGGGCAGTAAAGCCAGAGCAAGACACGGGAAATGGATTACCGGGCATTACTGTATTTCCCTTTCGGTTTCATCGGTGGTATTGGCGCGTATTTCATAGGCTTGCCAATGCCTTTCATGCTGGGTGGTATATTCGGTGCAGCGGTATTCGTGCTGACCTATGAGCGCAGCGGCAATCGCCTGCCGAAGCTGTCCCGCTGGGTGCGTCTTGTCTTCATGTCGTTGATCGGAGCGATGATCGGATCGCGCTTTACGGCCGAATTCCTGTCGCTGCTGCCGCAGTTCTGGATATCCGGTGCAGCGATTATTCCGTTCATTCTGATAGCACTGGGGGGCAACTTTGCGCTGCTTTGGAAACTCGGCGGATATAACAAGGTCGACGCCTATTATGCCTCCTTGCCGGGCGGTCTGGTCGACGCAACGGCCCTGGCTGAACAGGCAGGGGCCGACATGCGCGTGGTCACGGCGCAGCACTTCATCCGCGTCATACTTGTGGTCGTCACCATTCCGGTCCTGTTTTTCATCATCAGCGGTGATGTCGTCGGATCGCTTGCAGGTGAGTCCCTGGCCGCCGCCAATTATGGTCAATCCGATGTCTTTTGGATTATCGGTATTGGGCTGGTTGGCCTGTTCTTCGGCCGCCTTTCCAGATTGCCGGTCTCCCACATGTTGGGTCCGCTCATCCTGGCTCTGATTTTGTCGATCACCGGGGTTATCAGTATCAACATTCCTGAGTGGATGACCCATTTGGCTCAGTTCATGATCGGGACGGCATTGGGCGCTCAGTTCTCGGGCATGTCCCGTCGTCTGCTGATGAAGGGGCTGGGTATGGGCCTGTTGTCAGGGGCGTTCATGCTGCTTCTCGCTGCCGGGTTTGCCTTGACGCTGGTCAATCTCGTGCCCGCCGGATTTGAGGCCTTGTTCATCAGTTTCGCGGCCGGTGGCCTTGCTGAGATGAGCCTGATCGCGCTGTCACTCAACTTCAACCCGATCGTGGTGGCGCTGCATCATCTCGTTCGTATCTTTGTCACCGTGTGGACAGGGCTTTTGCTGGCGCGGGTGGTTTTGAAACAGGAGCAAAGGACATGAAGCTCTATGAAGCCCTTGCTGACGCCTTTGTGCGCGAGAAAGTTGAAACCTGCTTTGCCCTGATGGGCGATGCCAATATGCATTGGACCGGCGCCATGGCCGATCGCGGCGTCGAATGTATCTACACGCGTCACGAACACGCAGCCGTCGCCGGTGCCGCCGCCTATGCCCGAAGCTCCGGGCGGGTTGGATGTGCCACGGTTACCTGTGGGCCGGGGCTCACGCAAATCATGACGATCCTGCCGATTGCCGTTCGGGTGCGTCTGCCACTTGTGGTATTTTCCGGTGAAGCACCGCTCAACAAAGCCTGGTACAATCAGGGCATTGATCAAAAGCCGTTTGTCGACGCTTGTGGTGCGGATTATCGCGCTCTGCACGATCCCGCAACCATGGTGGAAGACGTCCACGCAGCCTTTGCCAAGGCCAAGCAAGACCGCATGCCGGTGGTTATCGGCGTGCCGTTCGACGTTCAGCAGCAAGCCCATGCATCAGGCTTAGCGGTGAAAGTTTCAGACGAGCGAATACAGCCGAAAGCGGCGATGCGGCCCGATGCGCAGTTGATCAACCAGGCGGCCCAGTGGATCAGTTCAGCACAGCGCCCTGTCGTGCTTGCCGGGCTTGGGGTTGTGGCGGCGGAAGCAAAAGACGCCTGCGTGGCGCTGGCGCAAAAGTCGGGCGCCCTGTTGGCGACAACGCTGCCGGCAAAAGGGCTTTTCCGTGACCAAGACTATTTTCTCGGCGTCGCCGGTGGTTTTGCCACGGAAAAGTCGAAGCAGATCTTCGCTCAGGCCGACCTGATCATCGCCATTGGCAGCCGGCTGGCTTCGCACGCATTCGATGGCGGCAAGCTGACCCCCAATGCGCGGGTTATCCATATCGACATCGATCCGCAGGAAATTGTGCAGGGCCGCAAGGCGGCGGACCTGTTGATCGCGTCAGACGCCGGTTTGGGCGCAGAGGCTCTTACCGCCGCGGTGTCGGCTCAGGAGGGTTGGCGTACGGCGGCCATGCGGAAGGTGACCGAAGAAGCCTTGGTGCTGCCCGATGATGATCAGACACCGGATGGCCTGTTGCATCCCATGGCCGTTGTGAAGAAGCTGTCGGAAATCGTCGGCGCCGATGCGCACATAATCAACACATCGGGCCACTGCGCCTATTACGCCGCCCAGATGAACCGGCACCCGCAGGATCATTTCACGGTCATTCGTGAGTTCGGCGCCATTGGCAATGGAACCTCATTTGCCTTGGGCGTTGCGGCGGCGCATCGGCATCGACCTGTCGTGCTCATCGATGGCGATGGGTCGGCGCTGATGCATATTCAGGAACTGGAGACCATGGCGCGGCATCAGATGAAGGTGTTGACCATCGTCATGAATGATGGCGCCTATGGATCCGAAGTGCATAAGCTGCGGGCCGATGGCGTCTCCTATGCCGGCTCGGTATTTGGTCGTCCCGACATATCAACCGTGGCCAAAGGATTTGGTTTGCAGGGTCATACAGTCACCCATCTCGACGACCTGGCGGACCTGTATGCGCAGTTCCTGTCCTCTGACACGGGCGCGCTTTGGGACGTGCATATATCGGATCAGGTGGCTTCCCCTCAGATTTTGAAAGCGCACAAGGCGGCTCATGCATGAAGCGCTTGTGAGCAGCCCAAATTCGTTCCAAGAAAAAGGCGCGGTCACCCGGCCTGTGAAAGGAGAACCCAATGCCCCACCAACCGGCCTCAACGGCATTATCCCATATCCGCGTACTTGACCTGACGCGGGTGCGTTCTGGTCCAACCGCGGTGCGCCAATTGGGCGACTGGGGTGCTGATGTGATCAAGATCGAGCAGCCGGCGTCGCTGGAAGCTGATGGTTCCCTAGGGGCCGGGCGCAACACGGCCGATTGGCAGAACCTGCAGCGCAACCGCCGCAGCCTGACACTCAACCTGAAGGATGAACGCGGCAAGGAAGTGTTCCGCAAATTGGTCAAGACGGCCGACGTGGTCGTTGAGAACTTTCGCCCGGATGTGAAGGACCGCCTTGGCATCGATTACGAAAGCCTCAAGGCGCTGAATCCGAAGGTCATACTGGCCAGTATCTCAGGCTTTGGGCAGACCGGCCCCTATGCCAAACGCCCCGGTTTTGACCAGATCGCTCAGGGCATGGGTGGCCTGATGTCGATCACCGGCGAGCCGGAAGGCGGTCCGATGCGGGTCGGCATCCCGATCGCCGATCTGACCACCGGCCTGTTTTGCGCCATCGGTATTCTGACGGCGTTGTTGGAGCGGGAAAAGTCCGGGGAAGGTCAATGGCTGCACACATCGCTACTGCAATCGCAGATTTTCATGCTGGATTTCCAGGCCGCGCGCTATCTGATGCGGGGTGAAGTGGCCCCTCAGGTCGGCAATGAACATCCCACCAGCGTACCGACCAACCGCTATCTCACCAAGGACGGTGCAATCAACATCGCGGTCGCCGGCGACGAAACCTGGCGCCGGTTGTGCAAGGCGCTGGGCCGCGACGCATGGGCCGAAGACGAGGGCTATGCCAACAACGCCAAGCGGGCCGAACGGCGCGTCAAGCTGAATGCCGATATCGCCGAAGTTGTCGCTCAGAAGTCCACCGCCGAGTGGGTCGAAGAACTGACCGCTGCCGGGGTTCCCTGCGGACCGATCTACCGCATCGATGAGATGTTCGAGGACCCGCAGGTCCAGCATCTTGGCATCGCACAGCCGTTGGAAACCGATCCATTCGGAGAATCCAAGGCCTTGGCTCAACCCTTCGAACTGACGCGCACCCCGTCGAGTTTTGCCGCCTCCCCCCCGACCCGGGGCCAGCACACGGACGAGCTCTTGGAAGAGCTGGGTTTCTCGGACGAAGAATGTGAAGAACTCAAAGAGGCATCCGTCATCTGACGGGGGGCCAGAAACAGGAATTGAAGACCATGACCACAGATACAGAACTCACCTTGTCGACGGACAAGATTATTGCCCGCATTTCAGGTGCAACCGGGCACGTCATTTTCAACAACCCGGAGCGCCACAACGCGGTTTCTCTTGAGATGTGGGACGCTGTGGAAGAAGCACTTTCGGCATTCGNGGACGACGCGCGCGTGCGCGTGGTGATCCTGTCTGGTGCGGGGGGCAAGGCATTTGTTTCCGGCGCGGATATTTCCAAGTTCGAGAAGGAACGTGGCTCCAAGGACGCAACGGCCCACTACAATGCCCGTTTGAAAGTGGTCTACGACATCATCGAAAACTACCCGAAACCGACCATGGCGATGATCGATGGTTATTGCATCGGTGGTGGTTTGAACCTGGCGGCCTGTACCGATATACGCATCGCCTCAGCCAAATCCCGATTTGCCATGCCGGCAGCGAAGCTGGCGTTGGGATACCCGTTTGATGCCATTCGGCGCCTGGTCAACGCGGTGGGTGCAGCTTCTGCCAAACAGATGATGTTCACCGCCAAAAGCATCGATGCCGACGCAGCCCTGCGTCTGGGACTGGTTCAGGAAGTGGTGGCCGATGGTGAATTGGCCGAACGGGTGGATGAAATGGCCGGCACCATTGCTGGCAACGCGCCGATGACAGTTGCCGCCATGAAGTTCATTGCCACGCAGGTCATGCATCCCGATCCTTCGGCCCGCGACCTTGAGCGCTGTGACGCCATGGTGGCAGCCTGCTTTGAATCGGAAGACTATGTCGAAGGCCGCAAAGCCTTTATGGAAAAGCGCAAGCCCGACTTTAAAGGCTGGTGAGTGGACTACACGACATTTGAACTTGCCTATCTTGTTGCCGCGGCGATTGTCACGGCGACGCTGCACAGTGTCGGCGGATTTGCTGGCGCATTGCTGCTGGCGATCGCGCTGGCGCCAGTGCTCGGGGTGAAGGAAACCGTGCCGGTCGTCGCCACCGCGATGATGATCAGCCACGCGTCACGCGTCTGGCTGTTTCGCAAGGCGGTCGATTGGGGCGCCTTTTCCATGCTCCTAGTCTTNGGCCTGCCGTTCATCGTGCTCGGGGTAATGTTCTATGTCGACCTGTCGGACAGGGCGGTTGCGCTGTTCCTTGGATCGTTCTTGATGATCACAATTCCGCTGAGGCGATATCTGAAAACCAAGAACATCGCAGTGCCGCGCAAGAGCCTGGCGATTGTTGCCATGCCCTATGGCTTTCTGTCCGGCACCAGTTTTGGCGCCGGCATGATCCTGGCGCCGTTCATGCTGGGGGCCGGCATTGTCGGCGAGGCTTTGCTGGCCACATTAGCCGTGTCCGGGGTGATGTTGAACGTCACCAAAACGGTGGCGTTTGGCTTCTCACCGCTGTTGACCGCGGAAATGGCGATGCTCGGTGTCCTGATTGGCATATGCACATTTCCGGGCCATGCGCTGGGCCGGCAGATTGTGCGCAATACCTCAATACGGGTACTTACGGTGTTGCTTGAATCATTCATCATCACAGGCGCAGTCTACATGTTATGGAAAGGGATAACGGCATGAATCCGTTGGCAGATGCCATTGTTGAGCCGCTGAAAGACAGAAACGACGCGGTCCTGATCGATCCAGATGGCGGGGAACTGCTGGGGTCTGAACTGCATCAATTGTCGGGCCGGATCGCCAATGTTCTGGCCAACCATGGCGTCGTTGCCGGCGACCGTGTGGCGATGCAGACCGAAAAATCGGTGCCGGCGCTGGCGCTTTACCTGGCCTGCCTGCGGGCTGGCGCCTTGTTCCTGCCTTTGAACACGGCCTACACAGCGGCCGAGCTGGACTATTTCCTCGGTGATGCCGAGCCGCGTGTGTTTGTCTGCGATCCCAAGGTGGAAGCCGCGCTGAAACCGGTGGCTGAAGCAAAGGGCAGTGCCGTCTTGACGCTGGACCCGCAGGGCAGGGGAAGTCTGAGCAATCTTGCCAGCGCAGAGCCATCAGACTTTACCAATGCTGACCGTGACACAGACGATCTGGCGGCCATTCTCTACACATCGGGCACGACAGGTCGCTCCAAGGGCGCGATGCTGAGCCACGGCAATCTGCTCTCCAACACCGAGAGCCTGGTTGAGGCCTGGCAATTCACCGCCGACGACACCCTGCTGCACGCCCTTCCGATCTTCCATGCCCATGGCCTGTTTGTTGCGGTCAACACGCTGTTCAGAGCCGGCGGCAAACTGATCTTCCTGCCGAAATTTGATCTTGAGGTCGTGTTGTCCAAACTTCCGGAAGCCACCTCGATGATGGGTGTGCCGACCTTCTACACACGGCTGCTGGGTGATGCGCGGTTCACCAAGGAACTGACCGGGCACATGCGGTTGTTCATCTCCGGCAGCGCGCCGCTGCTGGCCGAAACCCATCGGGAGTTCGAAGACCGCACCGGACACCGGATCCTGGAGCGCTATGGCATGACCGAAACGACGATGAACACGTCTAACCCTTATAAGGGCGACCGACGCGCCGGCACGGTCGGATTGCCGCTGCCCGGGGTCGAGGCGCGGATTACCGATGCCGATACCGCGGCCGTTCTGCCTCAGGGCGAAACCGGCATTTTGGAGGTGCGTGGCCCCAATGTCTTCAAGGGCTATTGGCGCATGCCGGAAAAGACGGGGGAGGAGTTCCGCACCGACGGCTTCTTCATCACCGGTGATATCGCCAAGATCGACACGGATGGCTATATCACCATTGTCGGGCGGGCCAAGGATCTGGTCATTTCAGGCGGCTACAATGTCTACCCAAAAGAGGTCGAGACCGAGATCGATCTGCTGGACGGTGTTGTTGAATCAGCCGTCATTGGCGTGCCCCATTCCGACTTTGGTGAGGCGGTGGTTGCCGTGGTGGTCAAGCAGGTGGACAGCGCCATTACCGGTGAGGAAATCCAGTTGAGCCTGCAGGCCAAGCTGGCAAAGTTCAAATGCCCGAAAAGCGTGTTCTTTGCCGATCAATTGCCGCGCAACTCGATGGGCAAAGTACAAAAGAACGTGCTGCGTGAGCAGCACAAAGCAACCTTTGTGAAATAGGCAAAGCCCATGTCGGTCGCTTCATCCTCGTTGCCCAAGCACATGCAGCTGATTCTGGCGGACCCGCCCGGCGGGCCGCAGGCAATGCAGCTGGGTCAGCGCGATGTGCCAGTTCCCGGTTCTGGCGAGGTTCTGATCCGTGTGGCCGCCGCCGGCGTTAATGGCGCGGATCTGCGTGAACGGGAAGGCAAGTATCCGGTTCCACCGGGCGCGCCCGACATAATGGGGCTGGAGGCGTCTGGAGAGGTTGTTGCGGTCGGTCCAGACTGTGAACGTTTTCAGGTGGGCGATCAGGTTTGTGCACTGCTGATTGGCGGCGGTTATGCCGAATATGCCCTCGCGCCTGAGGGACAATGCATGGCCATTCCGGAAAATGTATCCCTGCAGGATGCGGCCGGATTGCCAGAAGTCTTCTGCACGGTTTGGACCAATATGATGGACCGTTGCGCGCTGCAGCCGGGAGAAAGTGTTCTGATCCATGGCGGCACGAGCGGCATTGGCCATGCGGCGATCACCCTGGCCAAGGCGCATGGGGCGACGGTTTTTTCCACCGCGCGGACCGATGAAAAATGCGCTGCAATTTTGCGCTTTGGGGCAGACGTTGCCATCAATTATCAAAAGCAGGACTTCGCCGAAGTGTGTCGTGCTGAAACCGACGGTCGGGGCGTCGACGTGATCCTGGATATTATCGGTGGCGACTATTTGCCCAAGGAAGTGGCGCTTCTCGCCCACTCAGGCCGATTGATGATCATCAATCTGCGCGGCGGCAAAAAGGCCGAGGTCGACTTTGGCCATGTTCACAGCAAGCATTTGACCATCACCGGTGCCCGACTCAGGCCCCGGTCCATCGCTGAAAAATCGTCCATCTGCCGGTTGCTTGAAGCCCATGTCTGGCCGCTGTTTGCGCACAGAAAAATCACCCCCGAGATCTGTGCCGTCTTCCCGTTTTCGCAAGCCGCCAAGGCGCATGAATTGATGGAATCCAGTCAGCATATCGGCAAGATCCTGTTGGTGCCGGACAGTGTGGCACTTGCCTGAGTTGGAGCCAATCGGCACACTGGCTGCAATAAGGGAGGTTGGATTGGAAAAACTACTGTCGCAACTGGCTGACGATTGCAGCAACATTTTGAAGTCAAATCCCGGTCCGGAAGGCCGCGTGCAGGTGGCAAACCTGCTCGCGGAACTGCTTGCGGATGCCGAAAATATCGAAACGCTGATCCCGGATACGACCGGTGAGCGGGATCTGCTTTTTGAAAACACGGATCTCGGGTTCTGCATCCTGGCCCATCAGTACAAGGGCCCCAAATCGTCGCCGCCGCATGATCACGGCGAGTCCTGGGCAATCTATGCCCAGGCGCGGGGCGAAACCGAAATGACCGATTATGAATTGGTGTCGGCGGCCAGCGCGGACACCCCCGGCAAGGTGCGTGCCACCAAGACCTATCGCCTCACACCGGGCGATGTGCACGTCTATGATGAAGGCGATCTGCATTCTCCGACACGCGAAGGCCCCACCTCTTTGCTGCGCATTGAGGGCATGGATCTGAGCAAGGTGAAGCGCCTGCGCTATGAAGCGGTGGCATAGGCTGGCAGATGAGTGAGGGCCTGTTCGCATCGCTCTATGCCCGGCGCGAGCCATTTGCCCTGATCGACACGCGCGAACGGCGTCCCTTTGTCGACGGTCAATGGTTTGGCAGCATCAATGTTCCCCTGTCGGTTCTGACGCGCCAGATCACCCGGCTGGTGCCGGATCGTGCCTTTCCCATTCATCTGCTGGATTGGCAGGACGACGCCAGCCAGATGGCTGCTGAACGGTTGAAAAAGCTTGGTTACGCCAATGTGACGCGTTGCAAAACCGAACGACCGGAAGGCTTTGGTGCAGGGTTCGTTCAGGGTGAATTTGTCTGGTCAAAGGCGTTTGGCGAGGTGGTGGCCCATCAGGTCGATCTGCCTGAGCTGACGCCGGCTGAATATCTCGCCGACCACGCAGATGCCCTGCTCTTTGATGTGCGGCCGACGGCTGAATACCAGCAGTTCACGATCCCCAGTTCCCAAAGCCTGCCCAACAGTCTGATGTTGGGAAATATGGAGGCCTTGAAGGCGACCGGTGAGATGGCGCTGTTGCACTGCGCCGGGCGCACCCGCTCGATTATCGGCGCCTGCACCTTGAAGGCAGCGGGTTATGATGGACCCTATGCGATATTCCGTGGCGGGACGCAGGCCTGGCAGTTGGACGGCCATGAGCGGGAATTCAACGCCCAGCGTTTGTTTGCCGGGGAGGCTGCCGATCCGGCGCCGGTGCATGCCTTTTTGCGCCGGTGGGGCATTCGGCATCAGCGTGTGGCTGCCAGCGACCTTGCGTCTTTTGTGGAAAGCAATTCCGCCGCACTGCTGTTTGATGTTTCAAATGATGCCGCGAAGGGCGAAATGGCGGCCCACGGTATCATGCGTATTTCGGGCACCAATCTGGTGCAGCAGACAGACCGCTCCATCGCGCGCTTCCATGTGCCTGTCATTCTGCTGGATCAGGGCTCGGGCAGCCGCGCAGCATTTGCCGCCTATTGGCTGGGGACGATGGGGTTTCAGGTGCAGGTCGTTTACCTGGATGGCGCATTGGAAGACGGGCAGCAGCCTCAAGAGGACGTTCAGCAGGCCGCCTCTCCGTTCGAGGTGCTTGGCGCGCAGCGGCTTGAAGACCATTTGGCAAGCGGTGGTCTGGCTTTGGACTTCCGCGCGTCAAGCGCCTATCAAACGGGGCATGCCAAAGGCAGCCAGTGGTGGAATATCGGAGCTCTGCTGTCGGGTGACCAGCCCGAAGAGTCGGAAGCCGGCCCCGTGGCGATTGTGGGCGAAGACATCGCTCATGCGACCGAGGTCGCGGTGATCTTGAAGGCGCGCGACTGGCCAATTGCGGGTGTCTTTGCGTGGCAGACCACCGTGCTTGACCCGACTCAGATCGCTGAGGGCGAGTTGGTGTCCCCAATTGATCAAAGCGCGCTTTTCGCAGGCCGCCACCACGGCAACATGCAGGACTCGCGCGACTATCTCGCCTGGGAGGAGGAGCTCCCAGATCAGATTGAACACGAGATCTTAGAAGGTTGGACGGCGCTGCTGGGCCGATCGCCACATGCCTGACAACCGGCTTTAGGTTGTCTCACCGCCATTGACGGCGATCATCTGGCCGGAAACGAAGCGCCCGTCATCGGATGCCAGAAACGCAACCGTGCCGGCAATGTCGCCGGACTGCCCCATCACACCTGCCGGTATCGTCTTGACCCGGTCGGGATCGTCTTTGGTATCGGCGTCTTTGCGGATCTGGCCGGGGGAAATCACATTTGCGGTAATGCCGTGGGGGGCGAATTCATTCGACAAAACCTTGGTCAGGCCCCAGACGCCGTGCTTCGCCGCCGAAATAGGGGCGCCATCCTGGTAGCCGCGAATGGCTTTCATGCCGGCGAAGTTGATGATGCGGCCCCAGCCGGCCTCGACCATGCCAGGCAGAAAGGCCCGCGCGGTTCGAAACGAGCCGGTGAGTGCCACGTCCAGCACACCGTCCCAATCTTCATCGGTGAGCGTCAAAAACGGCTGGTGGGGACGGCGGGCGGCATTGTTGATCAGGATATCAATCCGGCCAAAGCGCTCCAGGGCCGATTCTGCCATGCGCTTGACGTCGTCGGCCTTGCCGACGTCGCCCATGGCGACGAGAGCCTCCTGGCCTGTTTGCCGGACCAGCTCCGCCGTTTCTTCGCAGGCGGCGGTATTGCTCGATCCATTGACCACAATATTGGCCCCCGCCTGCGCCAAACGCATGGCGATGCTGCGCCCGATGTTCTGACCGGATCCCGATACAAAAGCGGTGCGTCCTTGATGGATGAGTGCTGACATTGTGAATTCATTCCCCGGTCAAACAGTGCTGTCTGGCTCAAGCTGGCAAGTTCGCCTTTCAAAGGCAAGATGCCCGAATGCCACGGCAAGCTGATTTTGCGCCGGTAAAGGCGAACAAAAAAAACGGCCCCCGAAGAGGCCGTTTTCTGTCTTGAGATTAAACCCTGAAGCTTACTTCAGCGCTTTGTCTGTGATCATTGATGTCCAGGCGCCGGATGGCTCCTTGGTGATCACTGGATCGGAGTCGGAGGAAAGCAGGGTTGCGACGGTGCGCTTGTAGTCGGCTTCTTCCAGGGCGCCGTTGGAGCCAGCGGTCAGCTTGGCGATTTCACCCATCATGCGCTTTTGATGCTTTTCAGTCTGAGCACCGGACGCATCGTTTTCGAGAACGATTTCGGCTGCTTCGTCTGGGTTGGCTTCAGCATATTTCCAGCCCTTCATCGACGCGCGGACAAAACGTACCATCAGATCCTGGAACGCAGCATCCTTGAGACGATCCTCATGCACATACATGCCATCTTCCAGCGTGGCGACGCCTTCATCTTCATATTTGAAGGTGATGAGGTCGTCGGCAGAAAGACCGGCATCGATGATCTGCCAATACTCGTTGTAGGTCATGGTCGATACGCAATCGGCCTGCTTTTGCAGGATTGGGTCCACGTTGAAGCCCTGCTTCAGCACGGTCACGCCTTCGGCTGAACCGTCGGTTGGGATGCCCAGCTTGCTCATCCAGGACAGGAATGGATATTCGTTACCGAAGAACCAAACGCCCAATGTCTTGCCGCGGAAATCAGCTGGTGTCTTGATGCCTGAGTCCTTGCGGCAGGTCAGCATCATGCCGGAAGACTTGAATGGCTGAGCGATATTGACCAGTGGCAGGCCTTTTTCGCGGGTCGCCAGAGCCGATGGCATCCAGTCAAGCACCACGTCGGCGCCACCGCCGGCCAGCACCTGAGCAGGCGCAATGTCCGGGCCGCCTGGCTTGATTTCAATGTCGATGTCTTCTTCGCTGTAGAAGCCCTTGTCCTGGGCAACATAATAGCCAGCGAACTGTGCCTGGGTGACCCATTTCAATTGCAGCGTGACTTTGTCAGCCGCCCATGCCTGAACGCTGGAGGCGGCCAATGCGCCAGCAGCCAATAAGAGTGCTAATTTTTTCATAGAGTAGTCTCCCTTCTCACTTGCCCATTTAGGCGGGTTGTTCCGAGCCTTTTGCGGCCTTGGATTTGTTTTGATTGCGACAAAAATTTGACCGTATGGTCAAATTTACAGGTTTCGCCGCGTGCCACAAGGTGTAATTGCAGGAAAGTCGCGGGCCTGGGGACACGCGACACGCCTGCAATTCAGAACCAGACCGGCTCTAGCCCTTGCTGAATTCCGGAATAATCTTCTCTCCATAGGTGGAAATGATGTTCGCCTCGTCGCCATTGTCGAGGTAGATGTTGAACTGCGTGACGCCGACATCCTGCAGTTGTTTGATCTTCTTGATGTGATCTTCCGGCTGCCCCAGCACGCTGAAACCATCGATGATGTCGTCGGTGATGAAGTCCAGATAGGGGTTGTCGCTCTGACCATGCTTTGAATAGTCGTAGCCCTTGCGATCCTTGATATAGGCGGTCAGGGCAGGGGGGATGTCGTCGCGGTCGGTGCCATATCTTTCGACAATGTCGGCCACGTGGTTGCCGACCATTGCGGGGAACCAGCGCGTTGCCTCACGGCAGGTTGCCATNTCGCCGAAATAGGCAGGGGCTGCGGCCATGACGCGGTAGTCGGACATGTCACGACCNGCNTCGACGCCAGCCTGTTTGGCCTGATCGGCGAGCCACTTACAGATCACCGGTTCGGCCACCTGCAAGATCAGACCATCACCCACCTTGCCCGCCGAGGTCAGGGCCTTGGGTCCATAAGCTGCCACCCAGATCGGCAGTTCGTAGCCAACGGCCCAGGGGAACTGAATTGGGTTGGGGCATTCGCCATATTGCGCTTCTTCGCCGCGCACCAGGGCCCGTACGACATGGGCAAATTCTTCCAGTCTTGCCAGAGGGGCGGGCTTTTTGCCCATCACGCGCACCGCGCTGTCGCCCCGGCCCAGGCCGATGTCAAAACGGCCACCGGATTGTTTTGCCAGCGATCCGAACAGCGAGGCGGCGGCCGACCAGTCGCGGGTGTTCGGGTTGGTCACGCAGGGGCCAAAACGCATGGTCTTGGTGTGCTCCATGCACATGGCGATGGCCGGGAAACACTCCCGCCACAGGATGTGGCTGTCATAGAACCAGCAATAGGTGAAGCCGGCATCTTCAGCCAGCCGTACCAGAGCACGGGCCTTTTCGGGTTCCATAAAACCTTTGAATGTAATCGCGAACTCCATGTCGTTCCTCCTTCAATTGTCTTTCATTATGAGTGTTCGGGTGCCCAGATTTTCACTCCGGCATGGGTGAAGGGCACGGCTTTTGAAATGTTGATGCGGATCAGGATCGAGGTCATCGCCTCGATGCAGCGGGCCGATTGGGCGTCACCGGCGTTGTAAGCCTGGACACCCAGCGTGCTGACCAGATCCATGACTTTCTTGCGGGCAGCCAGCTGATTGCCGCAAACCAGGATGTCGCAATTGATGTCGCCATCCAGATTGTTCAGCGTGTGCGCCGAAACATTGTGCAGCGCGCCGATGACCGGAATTTCCTTGCCCAGGATTTCCTGCGCCGCCTCCGTGGCGGAACCCTGTGGTGGCATGTCCATCTTCTTGGGATCGCCTTCGGCCAGCGGCACCACGATGTCGACCAGAATTTTGCCGGCCAGCAACGGCTTCAACTGTTCCAGGGTGGCATTGTGCGCCGACCATGGCACCGAGAGAATGACCATCTCCTCAGCCGCGCTGACTGCTGCTTCATTGTCTCCACCGGAGATTGCCGCGGACCCGTCGGGGATCAGACCGTTGAGTTCAGCAGCTATTTCTTCGGCTCTTTCGGCATTGCGCGACCCCAGCATCACCGGGATACCGGCGCGGGCAAAGCGCAGGGCCAGGCCTTTCCCCTGAGGACCGGTGCCGCCTAGAATTGCAATTGTCATCTGAACATATCCTTTTCCGGTGTGCGCAAAATATCTGATGCGGACGCATGTTGGTCCGGTGTCCACTCCAAACCTCTGAAAATAACGACCGGCGTTTTGGCCGCCTTGCGGATCACCAGGCCGGAGGCGGCGGCGATCTCGTCGGCAAAGGCGGGCTCGGTGACCGACAACGGTCTTCCCCAGGCGTCGGTATTGCCAATCTCGGAGACCTTGGCGGGCACCTGCGACAGCCCAATCGCCACATTCACCTGACCCAGACGCCAGGGGCGTCCAAATGTATCGGTCATGACAACGCCAAGGCTGACACCAAATCGAGCTTCCAGGGCCAGACGCAAATGATTGGCGCTTTTGTCGGGATCATCCGGCAGCGTGATCACACTGTCCGCCTCTTCGGCATTGGATTCATCGACCGCCGCATTGGCGGAAATGAAACCCAATTTGTGCTCGCAAATCAGCGTGCCTTGATTTTGATCCGGGCGTTTGAACTTGCGCACGATGCGCACGCTTTGGTTCAAGATGATTTCAACCTTGCGTGGATCCTTGTTGAGCTCTTCACCCAGCTGCGCAGCTTCGGCGGAGGCTTCAACGTCCTTCAGCCAATAGGTGTTGCCTTCGGCCTTGGAAAAGATCTTGTGGGCGATGCAGAGGATGTCGCCATCGGCAAGCGGGATGTCCTGATCTTCGAGACAGTCGCCGATAATGCGCGCCAGATCATCGCCTTCCCGAATGTCCGGGATCTTGGGAATCGCAAAGATGCTGGCCGCGTTTTGCATCATGTCTGCGCCAACAGGTTGGAAACTTCCGGCACCTGCCCAAGTGACTTCTCGAGACAGTCAACTGTGTCGATGTCGAATCGCAAGCTCTCAAGCGGCAGCAGCCTGGGCAGTAAGCCGGCCTGCTCGATTGCCGTCATGTGGCTGTTGGCGGAATTGATGCCGAAGCTGAACGGGATTGCGGTTGGTGGAGATAGGAAAAGGGCGTTGGTTCCCATATCGGTGGACGGACACAGCACACCGCCACCGTGTTTCAATCCTGCCCGGACAAATCGCCGAATATCTTCCGGGTCCGGCGCGGCCAGATCGGCCGGAAACATGCAGATGGCGTCGAAACCGTTTCTCGCGGCCCATTGGGCTGCCGTGTCCACAGCGCGCGACAGCGAGTGCGCCGGACCTTCTTCGATCACCGTCACATCATGCGTGGCAGCGATGGTCGCTGCATCAGTGCTGTCGGTGACCACCGCCAGGTCAAACAGTGCTTCTTGGGTGCTGTCCCGGGCTTGCAAAAGGGTTTTCAGAGTGCGTTTGAACAAAAGCTGTGCCAGGGCCTTGCGCTGTTCATCCTTCAATCGGCCACGCAGTCTGGTTTTCGACAGGGTTGGATCCTTCATCGGAACCACAACAAGGCACTTTTGAACAGGTGACGTGGTCATGCCGCGCGCTCCTGTGAGCGGGCTCCGAAATCATCCAGCAATTGACGGGCGAGACGTGCCTTATCGTCCAGGTCTTTCATCACAATGGGGGCAACAGCGCAGCTCATGTCGTTTTGCTCGATTTGCGAGGTGAGAGCCGCATCAGCATGGTCGATGTAAAGGCGATCGACCAAGCCGGAATAGTGTTCAGCAATGCCGACAGCATCGGCGCGCAGACCAAGTGCCGTCATCATGCGATCCGCCGGGCCTTTCACGACCTTGCCGGCAATCAGCGGGCTGACGGCAAATACCGGGGCGTCGGCCGCGATCACCCGCCCCCGAATGCCGTCGATCTTCAATATCGGATCGATGCTCACCAATGGATTGGACGGCGCCAATACGATCAGGTCGGCACCGCCAATGGCTTCGGCAGCCTCGTCGGTTACTTTGGCAGCTTCCAGTCCGACATAGTCCAGTCCAGAGATCTCTGGTTGGCATTGCTCTCTGACAAAATATTCCTGGAAGGAAATCCAGCCCGCGTCGGTTTTCACCCGGGTCTGCACCACGTCGTCGCTTGGCAGCAGAATGCGCGGTTTCACGCCAAAGCGCTGGGCAACATCGTGCGCAATATCGCTGGGCCGATCGCCAAGCCGTCGCCGGTTGGTGCGGTAGATGTGCAAGCCGAAATCCCGGTCGCCCAACGTCATCCAGGTTTCCCGGCCCAGCACATTGAGCGTGTCGAGTGCGCGCGTGCTTTCATCGGCCACGCCCCAGCCCTGTTCGCGGTTGATGAGACCGGCCAGCGTGTAGGTCAGAGTGTCGATATCCGGCGAAACCCAGAGCCCGTGAAATTCATCATCATCGGCGATATTGCCGATGATCGACAGATCAACATCGTCAAGCGCCGCCAGGCCTTCGGCCATTTTGGCACCGCCCACGCCGCCCGCCAGCAGCGTTACCTTGGTCCTGGCCCCGCTCATTGCGCGGCTTCCACTTCGGGGAACATTTTCAGAAAGTCCAACGGATCCTGACCATCACGCTCGACCAGCGGGCTCAGATCTTCCGGGTCGTGGTCGGCAAAGGATTCGATCTCGTCGTAAACCGTGTTGCGCCGAACCGGAATGCGCCCGGCGGAGCGGATGATCTGAACCAGCTCCTTGGCCGTAATTTCCTGACCGTTCTTGGCACCTGCCGAGCGCGAAATGCTCTCATTCATCAGCGTGCCACCCAGATCGTTGACCCCCATGGCCAGCATTTCCCGCGCCCGGTCGGCGCCGAGTTTGGTCCATGAAACCTGAATATTGTCGATCCATCCGTGCAGCATGATCCGCGATACGGCGTGCATCAAATTGACTTCCGAGACCGTCGGGCCGGGACGCACTTCATCGGGATTGTTTGCATAAAGCGGTGATTCCGAATGCACAAAACTCAGCGGCACCAGTTCGGTGAAACCACCGGTTTCCTTTTGAATGTCGCGCAACAGGCGGATATGGGCGGCCCAATGCTGCGGCCCATCGACATGGCCATACATGATGGTCGCCGTTGTCGGGATGCCAACCTCGTGGGCGGTGCGGATGATCTCCACCCATTTCTCGGCGCTCAGCTTGTTCTTGGTCAGTTTGCGCCGCACTTCGGTATCGAGGATCTCCGCCGCGGTTCCCGGCATGGAGCCCAAACCACAGTCCTTCAAATCCGCCAGGAAGTCGCGATAGGACATCTGGGTTTTAGCTGCGCCGTACCAGATCTCGAAAGGCGAAAACGCATGGATGTGCATGTCGGGCAGTGCCGCCTTGATCGCCAGCACAATTTCTCGGTAATAGGTGCCGGACATTTTGGGATGCAAACCGCCCTGAATGCAGACTTCGGAGCCGCCGCGTTCCCAGGCAATTTTTGCCCGCTCGACTATCTGCTCCGGTTCCAGCCACTCGGCATCGTGATCTTCGCTGCGCTTGGCAAAACCGCAGAAGCGGCAGCCCATATAGCAGATATTGGTGAAGTTGATGTTACGGTTGACCACGAAGCCAACCTTGTCGCCGTTGGCCTTCTGGCGGAACAGATCGGCCGTCAGGTAGATGGCTTGCTGATCGCGCTCGGTGGCGGAAAACAGGATCGTGCCGTCTGCCTCGCTGACTTCCTCGCCCGCCAAGGCCCGTTCGAGAATGGTGCGGACCGTTGGGCTGGCAAAGGCCAGGGCCGACTGCAAATCGAGGTTCTGCTGCACTTCAAAACCACTGGAGAAGCTGTTCATGAGATTTCCTCGAGAAACTGCGAACGGGCCAAGCCATCCGTCCTGGACATTTGAGCGACGCGGGCGCGCAAACCTTCGTCCAAATAGGGATCGCTGCTGATATGGAATTTGGGATAGATCGTCAGCCGTTCCTGCAGCTGATAGCCGGCCTGTTCGCAGGACTGTGCCAGCTGGCGGATTTCCGGCCATTCGTGCTGCGGGTTGATGAAGTCGATGGTCACCGGCGAAATACCGCCCCAGTCATTGATCCCGGCATTGAGGTAATGAATGTGGCGTTTGCTCAGGTTCGGTGGCGCCTGCAGGCTGATCTGCGGATCAAGAATGATGCGGGCGACGGCGATGGTGCGCAGCATGTCTTCCAGTTCCGGTTCTGGATGATCAGCCATGGCAATGTCCGGCTTGCGCTGGAAGTTCTGCACGATCACTTCCTGGATATGACCGTGGCGCTGATGCGCTTCATTGATCGCCAACAGGGACTCGATCCGCTCTTCCCAGGTCTCGCCGATACCGATCAGAAGGCCGGTGGTGAATGGCACCCGCCTCTGACCGGTTCGCTCGAGGGTTCGCAGGCGTTGAAGCGGAACTTTGTCGGGACAAGCATAGTGGGCCTCGCCCTTCTGGTGCAGGCGCTTGCTGATGGTTTCCAACATCATGCCCATGGAGGCGGCGACGGGCCGCAGGATGTCGATTTCATCGTCGGCCAAGGTGCCGGCATTGACGTGAGGCAGCAGGCTGGTTTCCTCCAGCACCAGGGCACACATGTCGCGCAGATAGTCGGTCATGCGGGAATAGCCCAGGGCGGCGAGTGCCTGTTTTGCCTTGTCGTATCGTAATTCGGGTTTTTCACCCAGGCTGAATAGCAATTCCTTGCAGCCCTTGGCTTCGCCACCCTTGGCGACGCGCAGCACCTGATCCGGCGTCATGATATTGGCTTCGGGCGAATCCGGGTGCTTGACGAAGGTGCAATAGGCGCAGGTGTCGCGGCACATATTGGTCAGCGGCACGAAGACCTTGCGGGAGTAAGTCACCGTCCGGCCCCAGTGGCGGTCGCGGATCAGGCAGGCTTCAGCCATCAGCTGATCGAGGTCAGTATGCTTTGTATCGACGAATGGAACGGCCAAATTCAAAGGTCCCCCTCGCTGCGAGCTTTACACGAGATTCGGGGGCTGTCAATTTTTTTTACCAAATAGTCAAAATTTGGAGCGTGTGAGAAATAACGGCGTCTTATGAAGTGGTTAGCTTGTTGTCTGAGCCTTGGGAAAAGGGGTGCAAGGCCGCCAAATGACAGAACATTGGGCAGAAAGAGGGCGGCCTGTGTGGGCGCTGAGTTGTCGCCCTATTGCCAGTCCATCACGATCTTGCCGGCCTCACCACTGGCAATCGCCTGAAAGCCGGTTTCGAAATCATCGATTGAAATCCGGTGGGTGATCAGGTCGGTGAGATCCAGACCGCTCTGAACCAGTGCGATCATCTTGTACCAGGTTTCGAAAATCTCGCGGCCGTATATGCCTTTGACATGCAGCATCTTGAAGATGATTTTGTTCCAGTCGACGGCGAATTCGGTGGGCGCAATACCCAGCAGGGCGATCTTGCCGCCATTGTTCATCTTGTCGATCATGTCGCGCATGGCGGGCGCCGCGCCGGACATCTCCAGGCCCACGTCAAAGCCTTCTGTCATGCCAATCGATGTCATCACTTCGGAGAGATCATCGTTGGCTGCATGCACCACGTGCTGAACCCCCATCTGTTTGGCCAAGGCGATGCGGTAGGGGCTCAAATCGGTGATCACAACCTTGCGGGCACCAACCTTTTGGGCAACCAGTGCCCCCATAATGCCGATCGGCCCGGCGCCGGTGACCAGGACGTCTTCGCCCACCAGGTCAAAGCTCAACGCGGTGTGAACCGCATTGCCAAGCGGGTCGAATATGGCGGCAATCTCGTCGCTGATATCGTCGGGGATCGGCACGACATTGTCTTCGGGGATACACAGATACTCGGCAAAGCTGCCGGGGCGGTTGACGCCGACCCCGAGCGTGTTGCGACACAGATGTCCGCGACCGGCGCGGCAATTGCGGCAGATTCCGCAAACAATATGGCCCTCACCGGAGACCCGTTGGCCCACCTGAAATTTCTTTGCCGCCGGTCCGGTATCGACAATTTCGCCGCTGAATTCATGGCCCACCACCATCGGGACCGGCACCGTGCTGGCCGACCATTCATCCCATTTCCAGATATGAAAGTCGGTTCCGCAAATGGCCGATTTCTTGACCCGGATCAGCACTTCGTCCGGATCCGGCTGAGGCACGTCAACCCGTTCCATCCACAGTCCGGGTTCCGGCTTGGCCTTGACCAGGGCACGCATCTTGTTGCTCACGAGATCAACTCCATTTCGCGGCCCACTTCAATGAACATGTCGATTGCCCTGTTCAGTTCCTCGCGCGTATGAGCCGCCGACATCTGGGTGCGAATGCGGTCCTGTCCACGGGGCACAACGGGGAAGCTGAACGGCGCCACATAGACGCCGCGCCCATCGAGGCGGCGGGCCATGTCCTGGGCCAGTTTCGGATCGCGCAGCATGATTGGAATGATGGGATGCTCGCCGGGCAGCAGGTCAAATCCGGCCTCGCCCATGCGCTGTCTGAAGTGATCCGCATTGGCCATCAATCGGTCGCGGCGCTCGCTGGAGGCTTCCAGCATGTCGAGCACTTTGAGCGATGTGGCCGCGATGACCGGCGCCAATGTGTTGGAAAACAGATAGGGGCGGGAGCGCTGGCGCAGCCACTCGACAACCTGCTTGCTGGCCGCCGTGTAGCCGCCCGAGGCGCCGCCCAGGGCCTTGCCGAGCGTGCCGGTCAAAATGTCGATGCGATCCATAACGCCACAATGCTCGTGAGTGCCGCGCCCACCGGCGCCCATAAAGCCAACCGCATGACTGTCGTCAACCATCACCATGGCATCATATCTGTCGGCAAGGTCGCAAATGTCTTCCAGACGCGCCAGGTAGCCGTCCATGGAGAACACCCCGTCGGTTGCAATCATCTTGAAGCGGGCGCCGTTTTGGACGGCCTCTTTCAGCTTGGCTTCCAGATCTTCCATGTCCGAATTGGCATAGCGATAGCGCTGTGCCTTGCACAGGCGCACGCCATCGATGATCGAAGCATGGTTGAGGGCGTCAGAAATGATCGCGTCTTCGGGGCCAAGCAGCGTTTCAAACAAACCGGCATTGGCGTCAAAGCACGACGAATAGAGGATGGTGTCCTCCATGCCCAAAAAGGCAGACAGTCGGGCTTCCAGTTCCTTGTGCTCTTCCTGGGTGCCGCAGATGAAGCGCACCGAGGACATGCCATAGCCATAGCGCTGCAGCGCTTCGCGGCCCGTCTCGATCAGCTCTTCATTGTCCGACAGGCCAAGATAGTTGTTGGCACACAGGTTGATGACCCGCTCGCCCCCGGCGAGTGAGACGGTGCCGGCCTGCTTGCTGGATATGACTCGTTCGTTCTTGAACAGCCCGGCCTCCCGCAGTTCCAGCAACTGCGAGTCCAAATGGGTATTGAATTCCTGGTGCATTGAACAATTCCAATTGTGAGGGATTGGAACCGATCATGACGTGGAGCTAGCTGCGCATATTGGCCCCGTTGGCGTCATAAACCGGTCCTGCCTGAACTTCAGCATCATGAAATTCACCCAGAATTTCAACCTGAAGTTTGCTGCC
>JABSRX010000108.1:0-16670 GCA_013214695.1 Rhizobiaceae bacterium
GTGGGCCGCATTCGTCTCGCTTGTTAGCCCGCATTACCCGCTGACGGCTCCCGAAGAATATTACAACATGTACGACCCGGCTGAAATGGACATGCCGATTGCCCATGATCCGTCGCAAAGGCCCGATCACTCGGAACTGAAGAACGTTGCCGGCTTCTTCGATTATGATCGCTATTTCGACAACCAGAGAATCCGTGAGGCAAAGGCCGCCTATTACGGGCTGACCAGCTTCATGGACAATTGCGTTGGGCGCATACTGACGGCGCTTGAAGAAAGCGGCCAACTCGACGACACGGTGATCGTCTACACGTCCGACCACGGTGACATGATGGGTGATCAGGGATTCTGGACCAAGCAAATCATGTATGAGGCATCGGCCGGAGTACCGATGATCGTAGCCGGACCGGGCATTCCGAAAGGAAAAACGGTTGCGACCGGCACCAGTTTGCTCGATCTGGCCGCGACGGCCGTTGACGTAACAGGTGCTGAGCCCGACGCCATCAGCGCCGCCCTGCCCGGCAAGTCACTGCGTGAGATCGCCAATCAGCCAGATGATTCAGATCGCACGATCTTTGCCGAATACCACGATGGTGGCTCGACCACAGGCACATTCATGGTGCGCTGGGATCGATGGAAGTATGTCCATTATGTTGGTCATCCACCGCAATTGTTTGATCTGCAATCTGATCCCAATGAGTTGGAGGATCTGGCGGCGTCCCCTGAAAAGAGTGCAACCGCAAAGGACGCACTAGTGGAGGGCGAAAGGCGGTTGCGCGAAATCTGCGATCTCGAGGCCATCAATCAACTTTGCTTTGAGGACCAGAAGCGCAGGATCGAAGAGCTGGGCGGTCGGGAATCTTGCGAATCCGCCTATATTTTCGGCCACACACCGACCCCCGACGAGCAACACAAAATGGCGCAGGGATCTGCTTCTTAAAGTTCACCTTCTGCCTTTCCTGGACGATTGGCGTTGACCCGAATTTGAGTGGCCAGCCTCCCCATCGGGCCAGAAAGCGTCTTGCGGCGATCTCGGCACCGCGACACAATGGTGACTCTCAGCAACCGGAGTTGCCACCATGCCCGTCAAAAACCGTTATGCCGAATTGCACGCCGAAATCACCGGTTGGCGTCGTGATTTTCACACCCACCCAGAACTCCTTTTCGAAGTGCACCGCACCGCCGCAAAGGTCGCCGACCTGTTGCGCGCTTTCGGCTGCGACGAAGTCGTTGAGGGCGTTGGACGCACCGGCGTGGTCGGCGTCATCAAGGGCAAGACGGATACAAGCGGCAAGGTGATCGGGCTACGCGCCGACATGGATGCCCTGCCAATCCACGAGACCACGGGGCTGGAATATGCCTCGCAGACCCCAGGCATGATGCATGCTTGCGGCCATGATGGACACACGGCCATGTTGTTGGGCGCGGCCAAATATTTGACCGAGACCCGCAACTTCGACGGCACGGCAGTCGTTGTATTCCAGCCGGCCGAGGAAGGTGGCGCGGGTGGATTGGAGATGTGTCAGGATGGCCTGATGGACCGGTTCGGCATTCAGGAAATCTACGGCATGCACAATACGCCCGGACTGCCGGTCGGTGCCTTCGCGATCCGCCCCGGCGCCCTGCTGGCATCGTCGGATGAATTCGAGATTGTGGTGACTGGTCGCGGCGGCCATGCTGCCGAACCTCACCGCGCGGTGGACACAACGCTGACGGCATCGCAAATCGTCGTCGCCCTGCAATCGGTGGTGTCGCGCAATGTCGACCCTCTGAAACGCGTGGTCGTGACAGTTGGAACCTTCGAGACGGACAGCGAAGCGAGCAATGTTATTGCCCATGAGGCCAAACTCTGCGGCACGGTCCGCACCCTCGATCCAGAATGTCGCGAGCTAGCAGAGAAAAGAATTCATGCGATCGTGCAAGGCACCGCCACGGCGATGGGGGCCACCGCCGAGATCACCTGGACCCCAGGCTACCCTGTCACAATGAATACGCCCGAAAACACGGTCTACGCCGCCGATGTGGCACGCAGCATTTCGCCCGATGTGGATGACAATGTGAACCCCATCCTGCCGGCTGAAGATTTCTCTTATATGCTGGAAGAGCGGCCGGGCGCCTACATATTCCTCGGCAATGGCGATACGCCGAACTGCCACCACCCGGCCTACAATTTTGACGACGAAGCCATTCCCTTCGGCTCCAGTTGGTACAGCGGCATGATCGAAGCCCGCATGCCTCCTGCCTAGCGCGGTTCACCATTAACCAGAGCCACCAAATGCCACACCGGTTCCAATGAATTTGATTTNGCGACCGGCCTGAGTCCGGCTAATCTTTGAGCNTCAATGGCAACAATCTTGGGGGTCGCCGTGCTCAGGGCTTTGGTGGTGTTTTCTTGTGTCCTGTGGGCTGTGCCTGCACTGGCCAACAATGTGCGTGAGGTCCAGCGCGAGTTGGGTGCGCTCGGCTATCCCGTTGGCAAGGTCGATGGCAAATTTGGCAAGCAAACTGCGGGTGCAATTGAAAAGTACGAGAGCGATTGGCAATTGCCGGTTACCGGCAAGATCACCGACGAGCTTGTTGCCCGCCTGACGCATCAACACCCGGACACCAAGGGCCGGATGCAGAAGGTGGACAACTCCACCTGCGAAGTCTGGAATTCCTATCCCCAGCCACGCGAACTCATCACCTTCGAGGCTTGCAAATCCGATGGTCCGGCAAATGCCACCGGCACCGTGGTCTGGCGTTGGTTTGGCGGTGGCGACTGGCAGACCGCAACCTATGAGGGCCAGTACAAAGACGGCAAGATGAATGGCAACGGGATTCTTCACTATCCCAATGGCGACCGTTACGAGGGCGAATTCAAGGACGACCAACCCCATGGCAAAGGCCTGCGGGAATGGAGCCGTGGCAACACCTACGAGGGAAACTGGCAAAACGGCAAGCCACACGGGGAAGGCGTCTATTTGAACGATGGCGCGCGCTATGCAGGAACCTGGAAAAACGGATGTTTTTCAAAGGGTAAGAGCCGCAGCTGGCTGTTCACCAGTAAGAAAGCCTGCGGTTTTAAGTAAGGCCGACTAACCGGCGCCCTCCTCACCCGCCTGGGCCGCATAGATCGACTTGTAGCCACCGCTCCAATCCGGTGGGATCTGGCAGGGGCGCGGATCATGATGAGCCCAGCGCACCGGCCCGCCGCGCACCACCGTATAGGCGTGTTTCGATGGGTCCGGATGCGGCGTATAGGGTTTGGCATCTCCAGCAGAATAGCAGTTCAGCAACAACGGACGCGGCAGCGGCGATTTGGACGACGGCGAGTAATGCAACGTGCGGGCATTATGGATGGTGATTGAGCCAGCCTTGCCCGTTAGATACTCGACCTGATCCATATCGACACCTGCGGCATCATCATCCGACAACATGCCGGTCCAATTGCCGTCTGCGTCGTATTGATCGTAAAGATCCTGATTGTGCGACCCCTTCAGGGCGGCCAGCGGACCATTGTCCATGGTTGTGTCGGCGAGGTACGTCCCAATGGTCAGGACATTGTAATTGGTATGCGGGAAAAACTGGATGTCCTGGTGCCACTTCACGGTGTCAGAAGCGTCGAACCATTTGAAGTTGAGTTTTGAATGGTGGAACACGACATTGGGTCCGACGAGGTCCGCCGCAATGTCGGCCAAAATGCCGGTTGCATAGTTCCAATAATCCGGATGTTGAACGTCCGTCCCTTTCAATCGTCGCAGCACCGGGTTGTCAGCACTGTGACCCGGTCCGATGTCGAAGACGCTGCCAGATTCATTGACCGTCTTGCTCTGCTCCACAAAGTCGGCGGTGACGTCCTGCAACTGGTTCAGCGTCTCGGCTGGGATGATTTCCTCCACCCCGACAAATCCATCATTAAAGTATTTTTCTCGCTGCGCCTGGCTCAAAACCCGGGCGGGATAGGACAGAATTTCTTCCGGCGTCATCAGAACATCTCCTCACATACAGTTCGCTTGCCAGGCTTTCCTCCACGCAGGGCAAGCGTCTCATGTCTAGTGGGATAAACCATAACCGAATGCCCCGTTCCTGCAATGTCGATTTCACCCACTACACATTGGTGGTGAACCTTCTGGTTCCTGTTCTTGCCCGGATCTGGTGTTGATCGCCAATGCGTCAGGGTGCATTAAGTGGCTTCGAAAACCCGTGGCTGCGCTGCGGCCGATCAGATGACAGGATGTAATGGCGATGAGCTACACAGAATTGAAAATGTTGATTGACGGTGAGTGGACCGTCGGAACCTCAGGCAAGTCCGAAGATGTCATCGACCCGGCAACCAACGAAGTTCTCGGCCAGGTGCCCCACGCGTCCGAAGCCGATCTCGACCGCGCCCTCGCCGCCGCACAGCGGGGCTTTGAGGAATGGTCCAACATGCTGCCCTTTGCCCGGCAGCAGATCATGGAACAGGCGGCCCGCAATCTCGAAGCCAACAAGGAAGACATTGCTCGTTGGTGCACCATGGAAATGGGCAAGCCGCTGGCTGAAAGCCTGGTCGAAATGGACTTTGTCATCGCCAACACCCGTTGGTGTGGCGAAGAAGGCCGCCGCGCCTATGGCCGGATCGTTCCCGGTCGCGCTGCCGACCACCGCCATGTGGTTCTGAAAGAACCGGTGGGCCCCGCCTGTGCCTTTGCTGCCTGGAACTTCCCGGGCACCAATGTGATCCGCAAGATCGCTCATGCGCTGGGCGCCGGTTGTTCGATGATCCTGAAGCCATCTGAAGAAACACCGGCCACCGCTATCGGCATTGCAAAAGCATTCCATGACGCTGGCGTTCCAGCCGGAGCCTTGCAGATTGTCTTCGGCGTTCCAGACCATGTGTCTCGGCAATTGATCGCCTCACCGATCACCCGGAAACTGTCGTTCACCGGATCGGTCCCCGTCGGCAAGCATCTCACACGTCTGGCTGCCGACACCATGATGCACGTGACCATGGAACTGGGTGGCCATGCCCCGGTGATGATCTTTGACGATGTCGATGTCGCCGACGCTGCCAAACAGATGGCCGCGTTCAAATTCCGCAACGCCGGTCAGGTCTGCATCTCACCAACCCGCTTCCTGGTCCAGAAGTCCATTTATGGCGATTTCGTCGACGCGCTGACCGAAGAAGCGAAAGCTCTCAAGATTGGTCACGGTCTCGATGAAGGCGTGCAGATGGGCCCGTTGATCGCTGAGCGGCGCGTCGATGTGATGGAAAGATTGGTGGCCGACGCCAAATCCCATGGTGGTCGTGTGACAACCGGCGGTGAGCGGGTTGGCAATCAGGGCAGCTTCTTTGCGCCAACTGTTATTGCCGACGTCAGCGACGATGCGGAAATCATGAACGAAGAACCGTTCGGCCCTCTGGCGCCGGTTTCGCCGGTCGACAGTGTCGATGAGATGATCACCCGCGCCAACCGCCTGTCGGTTGGTCTCGCCGCCTATGCCTATGTGAAGGATGGCCATATTTCCGAACGCCTGAGCCGCGAAGTGCAGGCTGGTATGCTCGGATTGAACACCTCGATGATTTCGCTGGCCGAAACCCCATTTGGCGGTATTGGCGACAGTGGCTACGGCAGCGAGGGCGGCATCGAAGGCATCGCCGCTTACCAGCAAACCAGAATGGTCATCGAGCGGCGCTGATCCGCTTCTGGTTCTCGACCATGGCGGCGGCGGGCTTTAAAGGCTCGCCGCGCCCCGCGCTGCCTGGTCATATTGGCCGCTCAGCGCCCGCAACATGGCAGCGATCTGGCTGACATCGGCTTCTTCCAGTCCCATCGACTGGATGCTGGACACCAGCAGCGCCTCACGCACTTCTTTGTATTTGTCACAAGCCTCAGCGCCCTTGTCGGCAATCTTAACGGTCTTTTCCTTACCGCGTTTGCCAGCGATCACGAGATCCAGGCTAACGAGCTTCTTGATCGCATAACTGACCACATGCGTGTCTTCGATATTTAGCATGGTGCACAAGTCACCCAGGGTCTTTTCGCGATCCCGATGATTGACGGAATGGAGGATCTGCACCTCCAGCGGGGTCAGACCTGACAAACCAGCCGCGCTCATGCAACGCACCATCCAACGGCCGAACGCGTTGCTGGCAACTGTCAGTGCATATTCCATCTCCGACAAAGCCGGCATCGCCCCGGTCGCCAGATGGGACGAGGAAACGATCGGCCCTATCGATGAATTTTCCAGCGATTTTTCCTGAGTCAAAGCAACACTCCCGAATTTTTCATTGACAATTTATCGATAAATTGTTGTTGTTGTCCAGCAAGAAATTCAAAACATGGATAGCACAATGTCGTCGAAATGGGACTTTTGGATTGACCGCGGGGGCACATTTACCGACTTGGTCGGCCGTGCGCCGGATGGCTCGCTGCACCCCTATAAACTGCTGTCTGAAAATCCCGAGTCCTACAAGGATGCCGCCATTGAAGGCATCCGCATGCTGCTGGGCGTCAAGTCGGGCGATCCAATTCCATCGCATATGGTTGGTGCTGTGAAAATGGGAACGACGGTTGCCACCAATGCCTTGCTGGAACGCAAGGGCGACCCCACTGCCCTGCTAATTACAAAGGGCTTCGGCGACGGGCTGCGCATCGGCTATCAGGCCCGTCCGGACATCTTCGCCAAGGAAATCGTCAAACCCGAACAGCTTTACAGGAGTGTGTTTGAGGTCGACGAGCGGGTCCTGGCCGACGGCACCGTCGAGGAAAAAGTTGACCTCGACGCCGTGCGCAAAATTCTCGACTCCGCCAAGGCGGATGGCATCGACGCCATCGCCATCGCCTTCATGCACGCCTGGAAATATCCCGAGCACGAGCAGCAGGTTGCCGAGATGGCGCGCGACATGGGTTTCGGCCAGGTATCGGTCAGCCACGAAGTCTCGGCCCTCGCCAAGCTGGTCGGCCGCGGCGACACGACCGTTGTTGATGCTTACCTGTCCCCCATTCTTGGGCGCTATGTCGATCAGGTCAGTGGCGAGCTCAACAGCGACCAGAACAGCAAGGCTGAAGACCAGCCGCGCCTGATGTTCATGCAGTCGTCCGGTGGCCTCACCGCTGCCAATCTGTTCGCCGGCAAGGACGCCATTTTGTCAGGACCAGCAGGTGGCGTTGTCGGCGCGGTGGAAACCTCCGCGCTCGCCGGCCATCAAAAAGTCATCGGCTTCGACATGGGCGGGACATCTACCGACGTGTCGCACTACGATGGCGAATACGAACGGGCCTTTGAAACTGAAGTCGCCGGTGTCCGCATGCGCGCCCCGATGATGCGCATCCACACGGTTGCGGCAGGCGGTGGATCGATCCTGTTTTACGACGCCGGCCGCTTCCGCGTCGGTCCTGAATCAGCCGGCGCCAATCCGGGCCCGGCCAGTTACCGCCGCGACGGCCCGCTCACCGTTACCGATGCCAATGTCATGGTCGGCAAATTGAAGCCAGAAAACTTCCCGGCAATCTTTGGCCCCAATCAGGACCAGCCTTTGGACGCAGATGTCGTGCGCGAAAAATTCACGGCGCTTGCCAATGAGATTGGTAAAGGACAAAGCCCCGAAGAAGTCGCCGATGGCTTTCTGCGCATTGCTGTTGAAAACATGGCCAACGCGATCAAGAAAATCTCCGTCCAGCGCGGCTACGATGTGACCGAATATGCCCTCACCTGTTTCGGTGGTGCGGGTGGTCAACATGCATGTGCGGTTGCCGACAATCTGGGCATGGAAACGGTTATCGTGCACCCCTTCTCCGGCATCCTGTCGGCCTATGGCATGGGCCTCGCAGATATCCGCGCCAGCCGGTCTCAGGCCATCATTCAGGACCTCGATGAAAGTGGAATCAATGCTTTAACGGCACTTGAATCAAAACTTGAAGAACGGGTCCGCTCGGAAGTTCAAGGACAAGGCGTAAGCGATTCAGAAATAACAACATTTGCCCGCGTTCACCTGCGCTATGACGGCACGGACACAGCCATTGCCGTGCCGCGCAGCGACGAAGCATCGATGCGTCAGAGCTTTGCCGATGCCCACAAAAAACAGTTCGGCTTCACCTTCGACAAACCGCTGATCATCGAGGCCCTGGAACTCGAAGCCGTCGGTGGTGGCGCCAGCGTTGCCGAACCTGAACATGCAATGGACGTGGCGCAACTCAACACCGACAATCTAACGGAATTCTTCACCGGTGGCGCCCGCGAAAGTGCCGGGATTTTCAAGCGCGAAAACCTCAAACCCGGCAACCGCATCGTCGGCCCGGCCCTGGTCATTGAAGAACACCAGACGATTGTCATCGAACCGGGCTGGACCGCCGAGATCAATGCGCTGGACCACATCATCCTGACCCGCACAGAACGCAAGGAGCGCGAGGCCGTCATCGGCGCCAGCGCCGATGCTGACCCTGTGCTGCTGGAAGTCTTCAACAACCTGTTCATGTCGATTGCCGAGCAGATGGGACTGACCCTGCAGAACACATCCTACTCGGTGAACATCAAGGAGCGTCTCGATTTCTCCTGCGCCGTCTTCAATGCGGAAGGCCAGTTGGTTGCCAACGCACCGCACATGCCGGTGCATCTTGGATCGATGGACCGTTCGGTTGAAACCATTATCGAGCTCAACCGTGGGCAGATGAAACCGGGCGACGTATTCGTATTGAACGCGCCTTATAATGGCGGAACCCACCTGCCCGACATCACGGTTGTGACTCCCGTCTTCAACGGAGACGCGATCCAGTTCTATGTCGCCTCGCGTGGCCATCATGCCGATGTTGGCGGTATGGCGCCCGGCTCCGCGACACCGCTGGCGACCCATGTTGAGCAGGAAGGCGTCTTGATCGACAACTTCAAACTCGTTGATCAGGGAACCTTGCGCGAAGACGAAATGATCGCCCTGATGTCCAACCACAAATATCCGTGCCGCAACCCGGCGCAGAACATGGCGGACCTGCGGGCCCAGGTGGCGGCAAACGAAAAGGGTGTTGCCGAACTACGCAAGATGGTGGCCCATTTTGGCGAGGATGTTGTGGAAGCCTATATGCGCCACGTCCAGGACAATGCCGAAGAAAGCGTCCGCCGTGTCATCGACCGGCTTTCCGATTGCGAGGCGGTCTATCCCACTGATACCGGTCAGCAGATTCAGGTGAAGATCACCGTCGACAAACAGAAGCGCGAAGCCACTGTCGATTTCACCGGCACATCACAGGTGCAGGAAAACAACTTCAATGCCCCTCAGCCGGTGACCCGCGCCGCCGTTCTTTATGTTTTCCGCATCATGGTCGAGGCCAATATTCCGATGAATGCAGGATGTCTGAAGCCGATCAACATCATCATTCCGGATGGCTGCATGCTGAAGCCGAACTACCCGGCTGCCGTCATCGCTGGCAATACGGAGACCAGTCAGATGGCCACCAATTGCCTCCTGATGGCGCTTGGCGCCATGGCCAATGGGCCCGGCACCATGAACAATCTGACCTACGGCAATGACCGCTATCAGAACTACGAAACCATTTGCGGTGGTTCGCCTGCAGGTATCGACAACGCCGGTCGCCCCTTCGCCGGCACTTCCGGCGTGCATGTGCACATGACCAATACGCGCATGACCGATCCAGAGATCCTGGAAATGCGCTATCCGGTGGTTGTCGAAGAATTCTCCATCCGCCGCGGCTCTGGCGGCCGGGGCAAATACAATGGCGGCGATGGCACCACCCGCCGCATGCGCTTTTTGGAAGACATGACCTGCGCCATTATCGGCTCAAGCCGCCACAACCCGCCCAAGGGTCTGGCTGGTGGCGGCGATGGCGAGTGCGGCAAGACGGAAATCCGCCGCCTGTCGGGCGAAATTGAGCTGCTGAAACACGCCGATCAGACCGAAGTGGTCGCCGGCGAGGCGGTTATTGTCACGACACCGGCCGGTGGCGGCTACGGTTTGGCCGATTAGACAAACAAAAAGGGCCACCCAGATGGATGGCCCTTCATGAATTCGAACTGTCTGCGTCTTAACGGAAGAGCGACAGGATTGACTGAGCGCTGGAGTTGGCGATCGACAAGGCCTGTGTACCCAGCTGCTGCTGTGTCTGCAGTGCGGACAGGCGGGTCGATTCCTTGGTCATGTCAGCGTCAACCAGGGTACCGACACCGCGGTCGATGGCGTCCATCAGGTTCGACACAAAGTCATTCTGCATGTCGATGCGGCCCTTGGAGGCACCCAGATCAGCAGCAGCAGTCGTCATCGCGGTGATGGCCGCGTCGGCGCTGGAGATCATGGCATCGAGAACATCTTCAACTGAAGGGCTACCGGTGGTCTGCGCTGTATCGATGGCAGACTGAGTAAGAACCGTTGTTGAAATGTTGATGCTGGCAACCGAGATGTCGATTTTGTCAGCATCCGCAGCAGCGTTACCCCAAAGGTTTTCTGTATTCAGAATACCGTCGTTGGCCGGTGTACCGGCGCCATCGTTACCAAACAGCTTCACATTAGAAATATTGATGTCGATCGTACCGACCGAGACCGCACCGGCGTCGCTGCGTGTGAAGGAACCCACAACGCTCTTTGTTACGGAAGCGCCATTAAAGCTCAGCCAGTTTTCGCCGGAGAAGCTTGAAGACGTCGCGATCGATGTCAGCTGGTTCTGCAGCTCGGAAATTTCAGACTGGATCTTGTCGCGGTCAACACCAGGCTCACGTGCGGCAACCAGTTTGGCTTTGATTTCATCAACAACTTCAATGGAGCTGTTCACACCTGTATAGGCCACGTCAACCTTAGCGCTACCAAGACCCAGGGCGTCCTGAACGGTGCTCAGGGCTTTGTTGTCTGAGCGCATTGTTGTCGCGATCGACCAATAAGCGGCGTTATCGGACGCTTGACCAACTTTCAGGCCCGTAGAAATTCGTGATTGAGTGGTTTCAAGCGACGCATTTGTCGCTTGCAGCGATTTCAGTGCCGTCATCGCGGCAGAGTTTGTCATAATACTGGACACGAAGCGTCCCCTTTTACCTTTACGAAATACGAGGGACATACCGGCCTGACCGGTTACAACAAATTGGCATCATGCCAGCCAAACCCGTCCTTTGGCTTGCTGTAGAGCTTCGAAGCTAAGGTAAATTGCTTGCCAGACCGTTAATCGAAAAAATTTGTTGCTCAGACCCAACCTTGGGTCAGTCAAACAGCAGACTTTTCAAGGCTTCCGTGCTCGAGGCCGTGGGGCCATCCGGCAGTGTCACCAAGGCCAATTGGCGCATGAGACCCGAATCTTCCGGATACATGATGGCAACTTTGTTGTCGGCCAAACGCATCACGTCCGGTTCTGGCAAGAGGGTGAACCCTACTCCTTCCTTGACGCATTCCATGATGGCTTCAACGTTATCGAGCACAAGCTTGGAATGCATCATGCCATCACCCGATCGTGCCATTTCCTGAGCAATCAACTTGCCAATGCCGGTGCTCGGCATGAAATGCAGAAACGGCGCGACCAGCATCATCGCCTTCAGGCCCAACGGACCCAGCGACTTTGGTGCGGCGAAAACCAAACGCTCTTCCAGCAACACATCCACCTTCAGGCGATCATCGGTCTGTCCCGATACCGTGATCACTGCGGCATCGAGTTGACCATTGAAGACCTTTTCTTCCAACTGTTCAGAAAGCCCGGTTTCGAAATCAAACTTCGCATCAGGTGCCCGGCGCAAGGCGTTGGTCAAGAAGCTCGGCAGCAGTCGCGCGCTCGCCGTTGATACAAAACCGACCCGATAACGTCCTGTCAGATGATCGATTCGGTGACACAGATCCATCAATTTCTGTTCGGCATCGACAACCGCCTGCGCCTTTTCGGCCACCGCCAACCCCAAAGGCGTCAGCTTTGGCGGTCGGAATTTGCGGTCAAACAGAGACGCATCAAGCTGCTCTTCCAGGTTCTTCATCTGCATCGACACCGCCGACAGCGTCATGTTGAGGTGTTCGGCGGCCAAGGCAAATGACTGCACCTGCGAGATTTTAAGCAATGTTTTCAAGAGGTGGGTTTGCATTAGTTCAAGATCTCTGAGTTTGGCCTTCAATTTTATTCGATTGATATGAATATAACGCGATGTCACATTTATGTGAAGAGCAACGCTGAGGTGGACCCATGGCCGATTCTGGTACCGAGCATCAATTTCTGATCGATCGTGCAAAGCACCTGGCCGAAGAGTTTGCACCGCGCGCCGCCAAATGGGATCAATCGCGCAGCTATTGCTGGGAGAACGTCGAAGCCCTGCAAAAGGCCGGCCTGATGGGCATGACCATCGCAACGCAATATGGCGGGTTCGGCGCCTCCTACCTCACCGTTGTCAAAGTGATCGAGGAAATAGCCAAGGCTTGCACCTTGTCGGCACGAATCGTTGTTGAAGCCAATATGGGTGGCATCAGCGCGATCATGACATATGGCAGCGAAGCCCAGAAGCGGTTCTGCGCACCGATTGTGTTGGCCGGCGATAAACCAGCCATCTGCATCACCGAGCCGGACGCCGGCAGCGCGGCAACCGAGATGACCACAACGGCCCGCATGCTGGAGGATGGCCATTACCTGCTCAACGGCACAAAGCACTGGATCACCGGCGGTGGTGTTTCCAAACTGCACCTCGTCTTTGCCCGGGTATTGGACCTGGACAATCGCGATCTTGGCATTGGCGGCTTCATCGTTCACCGCGATCCTGATCAGAACATTATGCCTGACGGCCTGACCATTGGGCCGCGGGAACGCACGATGGGCCTGTGCGGCATGCCGGAAGCGGTCATCGCATTTGAAGATCTGAAGGTCGACAAATCCATGGCGGTTCTGCCGCCCTCAAACCTCAAACGCGGTTTTGCAGACCTGATGAATGCCTATAACAGCCAGCGGGTTGGGGCTGGCACGATCGCCATGGGGGTTGCGGCCGGAGCCGTCGAACACGCCAAGCGCTATTTGAAGGAGCGGGAGCAGTTTGGCCGTCCTCTGGCCGAATTCCAGGGCTTGCAATGGATGTTGGCCGAAATGGACACCGCCGTTCACGCGTCACGGCTGATGCTGCATGAGGCAGCGCGCTCCGCCGAGGCAGAGGGATGCCTGTTCCCGGACAAAACCCTGGCCGCCCGCGCCAAACTGTTTGCATCAGAAGCGGCGATCAAAGTGGTCAACGATGCCTTGCAGATGTTTGGCGCCCGCGGCTATGGCGACAAGGAGCCATTGGAGCGGATGTATCGCGACGTGCGCATGTTCACCATTGGCGGCGGCACAGCGCAGGTGCTGAAAACCCAGATCGCCAGCCATCTGCTGGACATGAAGCTGCCGCAGACCCGCGACGGCTATCTCCCAAAAGCAGAAAGCGGCGATGAGCACGCCGCTTCCGATACAATTCATCTCGCTGCAGCCGAGTAACACCCGGACCGGTCAACAACCGGCGCGTTGCTGCCCCACCAGCGTGGGGCCTAGCGAACTTAGCGGTCCTTGATTTTGGTCCAGTTCTTGTCGGCCTGCTTGATGTAGAAGCTCTGCTTGCGGTTCCAGGCCTTGTCGATCGACTTGTTGATGTTCAGATACAGTTTGCCGTCAACGATGTTCCAAACCTTGGGGTCGCCATCAACCTTGTAATTGGACGCAGCGCCATAGGAACAGAAGCCACCATATTCAGGCAGATATTTGCCAGGATTGCCTTCAAAGGCCGACTTGTTGGCTGCCGATGAGAAGTAATAGGTGCCGCCACCATGGGTCAGGGAATGCTGCTTGCTGCCCTTCACCGGTTTGCCGGCAGTGAAATAGGCAACCGGATCATAGCCGCGCAGGGCGAGACCCGAACTCGCGAGATTCAGCGAAGGCACAGGCGTCTTGGCATGGGCCACATCGCTGGCCAGCGGCGATATCACCAGCATCAGGGCGACGAATGGAATGGTCAGAAGGCTCACAAAATTGGCGAGTGTTTTTTTGGTCATGGTCTCTTGATCACTTGGTTGGAAGGTTGCGCTTGAGCCAGCCGGGGCCGGCCTGCGATCCCAACATGCCCTCAGACACGTTGGTGACGTTGGTGTATCCTAATGAATTGAGTTGGGCTTTCATCCAGGCCGAGCGGTTGCCGCGGGCACAGATCAACGCAATGGGCTGGCTGCGATCTCCGCCCACCAAGGCGTGGATGCGCTCGACAAAACCCGATTGATGCATGCTGATCTTATGGGCCGATTGGCCAACCCCGGTTTGCCACCATTCAGACGGCCGACGGATATCGATCAGTTTGATCACATTGCTTGAGGCCAGTTTGTGGGCGGTGGCAGCACTTTCGATGCCGTTGTACTTGGTCTGGCCTGCAAATGCCGTGGTGGACGCAACGACAAAGACGATCACGCACAGGAGGAACCCCTGCAGACGCCACATGGTGGACGTTGGATGAAATCGCATGTGTGTGCGGCTCGTCATATTGGCGACTGGTCCTGGCGGCGTTTGGTGCTCCCAATGTGATGAATTGCGCACCCCGATCAAGACGTCGGCGGAACACCGCTGTTCACAGTTGAGTGTGCGCGCGGTGAGCATCTATTTGCAGACGATCAACGCGGCCCAAAAAATGCGTCCAGTTTGGCGTGCTGTTGATTGCCCAACTGGGCGAAAACGGCACGGCAAATATGGGTTTTTTCAATCTCCAGAAACTTCTCGGCGGCCTTCCGGTTGGGATGAAACGGATCCTTCACCCTGCCCGATTTGCGCAGTCGAAAATGCTGTTTGTTGCCTTGGTTGGCAGCCACGGTCTGGGCCGTATAGCCCTCAACGAAGCTGCAGCGGCTCATCTTCTTTTCAAACGCGTATTTGATGTTCTGCTGCGCTTTGTGGCGCAATTTGACGGTCTTCTTCTTATAGGCAGGAGCGGTGGTCATGAATATGCAGGGCGTATCCGACGGCAACTGAGCCATCGTGCGTTCAACGTCCTGCAGCGCATTCTTCTTGTTGCCGGCCCAGCGATGGGCCGAATTGCCGAGGAATGAAAGCACCAGCAGTTTGGGTTTGTAGTAGCCGTTTTCAAACATCACCTCAAAAGGCGACCGGTCCTTGGCGCAGAACTGATATTGGGCCCCCTCCCCGATCTGCACATATTTGTTGCGGGTTGTGTTGATTGTGCCAAAGGTCGCCGCGTTGGAGCGCCATTTGCGGTCGACCTTGCAGACCTTGTCTTTCAGCTTACCCTCACGCGCCACCCAGGAGTGCAACGATGAGGAACGTACGCCGATGACGCCGACTGATCGTTCGTTGAGCTGTTCCAAATCCATCTTTTGACGCGAATTGGGCTGGCAGCGATTTTTGATATCCTGGAAGAACTCGAGAAAAGCGCGACCAGACCCGAAGGCCATCTGCGAGTCTCCGAGAACCAGAATGTCCGGAGACTGAAACTGCTTTTTGGCCTCGGCCAGTTTCGCGAGCTTCGCTGCTTCCGCAGCCTTCGCGGCCTTCGCCGCTTTCGCCGCCCGAGCCGCCCGAGCCGCTCTCGCCGCCTTTGCACGTCGGGCCTTGGTTCTTCGTGCAGCGCGTGCCCGGCGCGCCTTTCGCGCCGCCTTTGCCCTTGCGGCACGTGCTCTCTTACGTTTTGCGGATCCATGATGAGCCATGGCATCGCCCGACATCGCCACGGTTGCCAAAACGGCTGTGGTCGCAGCAACCGGCGCAAACGACGTCATGCCGGTTGGCAAGGCAACCGACACCGTCAACACGCTCGCAACAAGACGACCAAAACTCGAATGGCACAATTTCTTCTGCATGGTCCCAATTCCATGGCGCTGGATCCTCACCCAGTCGCCGATACGATGGCCCACACCATCGCCTTTGCGTTTCCTAGCACGGATCCCCAATCCGGGGAGTTGAAGCACTGAACTTGGTAAAAATCCAGCCAAAGGGCCAATCAACTCAACTTTACAAAACTTTACAGTGCAGACGAACGGGCGAAACGCAGGGCGCCTAGTTTGTTTTCGTGGCCAGACACCAACTCCTCCCAAACCCGTCTGAGCCACCCCGTCCCCCGGGTGCGTTGCCGTCGACGCATAACTGAACAAAGGAACAAGACATGACCAATGAGACCAAGAACAACGACAAAGTTGCCCGCGCCACGAAGTCAGGCGCCGTCAAGCTGACTGCCATCGTTGCCGCCACCACAATGCTGATCGGCGCCTCCTTTGGTGTCCAGGCAATCGCAGAAAGCAAAATGTATCAACACGCTAAGCTGTATGTGAGCAGCCCGGCCTATGCCGAAGAAGGAGCCTTTGTTGAAAAGGCATCCTGGGGCAAACACCGCGGCAAGCACCGCATGCGTTTCTCGGAGATGAGCGATGAAGAAATCGAAAAACGCATCAACCGCGCCGTCCGCCATCTGGCAATCGAGATCGACGCCACCGATGAACAGACTGCCAAGATCACGGCACTTGCCACGGCATTTGCCACCGACCTGAAGCCGCTGCAGGGCGATTTCCGCGATGCCGGTGAAGAGATGCACAAATTGCTGACCGCCCCAACAATCGATCGGGCGGCGTTGGAAAAAGTCCGTGCCGAACGTTTGGCCGAAGCCGACCGTGTCAGCAAGGAACTGGTCAATGCCTTGGCCGACGTTGCCGAAGTGCTGACCCCTGAGCAGCGCGAAATCGTCAATGAGCGTCTTGATCAGTTCAAATCCATGCGCCGTCACTGGCGTCGCGG
>JABSRX010000108.1:16765-21508 GCA_013214695.1 Rhizobiaceae bacterium
TGAGCCAATACAATGCTGCGCCGCCTCTACCTGCAAATCTACTTCACGATCATCGCCAGCCTGGTGATGGTCGTTGTGGTATCCGGCATCGTCTTCACGATATTCGACCGTGGCGGTTTTGACGAACGGGTGTTTGACGTCACCGCCCATTTGACCTGGAAGGCCCTGCCCCCGGCAACCGCTTCAAACGAGGAACAAGCCGACGCGCTGACCGCCCTGGTGCGGGAATTCGATATGCAGGTCACCTTGTTTGATGCCAATCGCGAGGTCATTGCCGCGACCAGCATTCCCCTACCGCCACCGCGCCGAAAAATACGCGGTGACGGCTGGCATCGGCACAAGGGCATTCGCGGCTTTGGTCCGGTTTGGGTCACCCGGTTTCCCGACGGCCGCCTGTTTGCCGTCGACTTGCGCCAGCGGCGCGACGGACATCCGATTGTCGGTCTGATCATCCTGCTGGCCTGCGTGTCTATCGGCATTGGCCTGTCGGCCTACCCCTTTGTACGCAAACTGACCGGCCGTCTAGAACGGTTGCAGGGCGGTGTTGAAAAGCTCGGGGCCGGTGACCTGTCAGCGCGGGTTGAGGTCGAAGGCAAAGACGAAGTGGCCAGACTGGCAACCAGCTTCAACGATGCCAGCTCCAAAATCGAACGCCTGGTCAATTCGAACCGGCAATTGCTGGCCAACGCGTCGCACGAGTTGCGCACACCGCTAGCGCGGGTACGCATGGGCGTTGAACTGCTCAAGTCCAAGCCGGATCCAAAACGCCAGGAAGCGCTGGAAAACGATATTGCTGAATTGGACCAGTTGATCGACGAGATCCTGCTGATGAGCCGTCTCGACACGAATTCAGCACCGCAACTCAATGAAAATATTGATGTTTTGGCGCTCGCCGCTGAAGAATGCAGCCGTTACGAAGGTTGCGAATTATCTGGTGATGTTTGCGAAGTGCGGGGCAACAGCAAATTGTTGCGCCGGGCGATCCGCAACTTGTTGGACAACGCCCACAAACACGGTGAACCACCCGTGGCTCTGAACATCAAGGCTCTCGATTTCGATGTGTGCATCCAAATCTCGGATTCTGGAGACGGGATCGCTGAAGACCACCGCGACCACGTGTTCGAACCCTTCTACCGCGCACCGGGCCGGCAAAATGTCCAGGGCTATGGTCTCGGCTTGGCTCTGGTACGCCAGATTGCGGAAACCCATGGCGGCCGTGTGCACTTGACGCAGAATGGACCAACGAAATCGACTGTCGAGCTGGTTCTGCCCCGGCTCAGTTGAAGACGTTCAGCCATAGGTCATCGATCTGCGCCAGCTTGGCCGCATCAATTGGCGGTTCTGAGTTCCAATAATCGCCAGATGGGTAGTAACATCCGGCTTGTTCCTCTGCTGCCAAAGCCTGGTCAACAAACGTGTGATTGACCGCCGTGACGTGACGCCGCTTCGCCATCTCGCGGATTGGCTCAAGCGAACCTGACAGCAAGTCTGCATCAAGACGTTCAAATGTCATCCGCGATTGCGCCTTGATCGACAGATTGAAGCAAATGCAATCGCGCTCAAAAGCCATGTAGCGCAGACGATTGGACTTGGCTTCCAGACTCTGCAGCGTTGGATCATCCCGCAGAGGATCAGGCTCGCCCTGGCCATAAAAATGCGATTTTGCGGGATCGCCCTCATAGACCATGTCGCAACCAAGAAATGCCAGCAGGTCGGGTTGCAGGGCATCGAGCGCCCAATAGCCACCGGTGAAAGCCATGGTCCCACCGGCATAGACAATGCCGCCAAAAGCGTTGTTGGCGGGGACAAACTGGTCATACTCGATGACCTGGCGACCAGCTGTTTCGGTCGGGCGACGGTCTTCGGGAAAGTCTTCCGGATAGACGATATGCGTCCAATCCTCCCGAATGCGCCAGGCATTGTTCAATACAACGATTGCAGAAAACTGGCTCAGATCAAAGTCTCGGGCCCGTACCGCGTCCGGTGCACTGCCCAACAAAAGCACTGAATTCATCTGACGTCCTTTTCCAGATTTGCTGCGGCCAACAAGGCATCGCCCATTGCCGCGCCGCTTTCATAGGCACATTCAACGCGGGCGCCCAACGCCCAATCCCCGCCGACGAGTAGAGTCCCGTCTTCACTTGCCGCGTAGGGCGCCTCCAGAGCCTTGCCGGTTTGCGCATAGCGCCAACGATGCGCTGCCGCATGCATCACTTGAGGCAATTCCTGGCCCGATGCCTCGCTCATAAGACGCGTGAACATGGCCAGCATTTCCTGGCAAACATCGTCCTTGTCGCGTTCGAGGTTTGCGATGCTCCATTCTGGACGCGCATGCATGACCCAACATTCGGCCGACCCTCGGCCCGGCTTTGACCCATTGCGCGCCAGCCAGCCAACTTCGCCAGAGACATAGCGCCATTGATCAAAACCACACGCAATCTTACTTTCCAAACCCACCATCAAAGACCAACAGGGCCAGATCTCGACATCCTTGATGGTGTCGAGAATATCCGAACGCCGGGAAAGCAAATTCCGGGCCTGATCGGCAGGAACCGTTACGATCACCCAGTCAAACGTCTCAACTTGCCCATCATCTGTTGACAATATCCAGCCATCAGCGGCGGATAGGATACCCGAAATTTGCGTATTCAAGCGGATGTCCACCCCCTTCGCCAGGGGCTTGAGAAGGCTGTTCATGCTCGGTGTACCGACAAACAGCGCCCGGTCATCACCTTCGGTCGTGTCATAGCGCCTAGCGGTCCAGTGCCCGACGCTGCCCTCCGCTTCCAACCTCTCCAACAGATCTGAGAAGGCACCTTGTCTTGATCGGATATACTGGGCCCCGTGGTCGAATGACAATTCTCCGTCGTCACCAGCCCGGCGGGTCGCCATGCGACCACCGATGCCTCGGCTCTTTTCGAAGATGACCGGCCGCGCTCCGGCACGCGCCAAACGGTCCGCACAAGCCAGACCGGTCATACCGGCGCCAACGATGGCAATGCGAAGTTCCCGTAAGGACACCCAGATTTCCTTTGTCAAAAAGCGTGAACGCCTTCATTATCACGGTTGCCGTGAATTTCACTGTGTCACATTGACAGACCGTGATGAGACTAAAAAAAGCCGCACCCAGCGCGCCGCCGCTTATAACACATTGCGTTGCCGTGGTTCCCGCGTTGGCCTTTTGCCTGACAATCGGGCTTGTGACACCCGTTGCAGCCGGGCCAGTTGAGCGTGAACTGAAGGCCCGAGGCGGCGATGTTGGTTTTCCAAAACAAAGACCGACCCGCGCAACAATCAACAGCGCCCCGGAAGCCGCCTTACCGAATCCGCTTGACCGCTCCCGCGACGGCAAAATCCGCCGGCGTCCAAGAACCGACGCGACGGCGCAAAACACTTCGCAGTCAATCCAGCAGACTGATGACACCCCTGTTGAACCAACCGCTACTGCACAAAGCGAACCCAGCGCCTGTTTTCAAGCTTTGTTGCAAATCGCAGAGGCCAGACAGGTTCCCACACCTGAGGCCAAGGATTCAGCCTGCGTCATCGAAGATCCGGTGGTGATGACGCAAACCCGCGCCACCTTCCCGGTCCAGTTCAACAACAAACTGACACTCGACTGCCCCTTCGCCTTGGCTCTTGCCAAATTTTCGAGCGGCACGACGCAGCCGCTGGCGCGCCACCACCTTGGAACGGCAATTGAGAAAATTCATTCAGGCGAGGGATTTGTATGCCGTCGCCGCAACAATTCCTTGACTGGCAAACTGTCAGAACACGCCTTTGGCAACGCCACCGACTGGGTTGGCTTCACCTTTGTCGACGGCAGCCGCCTGGCCATCAAATCGACCGACGAGATGGCCGAAGACGAAGCAGCTTTCCTGGACAGCGTTCGCACGGCCGCCTGTGGTACCTTCACAACCGTGCTGGGGCCCGGCTCGAATGCGGCACATTCCAGCCATTTTCATTTTGACCTCGGCCGCTCGAAGGGACGAAAAAACCCATACCGAATCTGCGAATAGTGCAAGATTCGGGTGGCATTTGCGGCAAGTGAGGCGCAGGACGTGCCCACAAACTGATCTAACGTCCTGGTTCCACCATGAGCACACCAAAAATGACTCTCAACACCTGGGTGCTGATCGTTGTGTTGGCAACGATTTGGGGCAGTTCTTTTCTGTTTGCGCGAATCGCCGTGTTGGAAATTCCGCCGCTGACCCTGGTATTCGCTCGGGTTGCGCTGGCGGCCTTGGCGCTCAATCTGTTGCTCGCCTTGCGGTCCACTGACTATGTCCACAGCGCCAGCATGTGGCGCAACTTTGCGGCAATGGGGGTACTGAACAACATCATCCCCTTCGGCCTCATCTTCTACGGTCAACTTGAAATCGGCGCTGGCCTGGCAGCGATCATCAATGCAATGACGCCGATCTGGACCGTTGTCATCGCCAATTTCGGCACAAGTGACGAAAAGATCTCCACCCACAAGATCATCGGCGTCGTTTTGGGCTTCATAGGTGTTGCGGTGCTCATTGGCGCATCGCTTCAAAACGGCTGGCAAGCCTCCACAATCGGCCAGTTGGCGGTATTCGGCGCAACCATCTCCTACGGATGCGCCGGGGTTTTCGGGCGACGTTTCGCCAACGTGCCTCCGGTTGAAACATCTCGGGGACAATTGACCATGTCATCGCTGCTGATCCTGCCACTCGTTCTGCTGATCGACCAGCCGTGGACACTGGACATGCCCTCACAAGC
>JABSRX010000109.1 GCA_013214695.1 Rhizobiaceae bacterium
ACTGCCCCCCCGAACAAAACAGAGGAAGCTGTGGCGCCAGAACCAGTTCTTGAACTGGCCGCGCAGGAGCCAAAGAAGGTGGCGTCCGCTGCGTCCAGCAGCGATGGATCCGCCAAAAATGCTGCAAAAGTGGCAAGCACAATCCGCGTGGACTCGGAAAAGGTTGATCGCCTGATCAACCTGATGGGTGAGATGGTGATCAGCCAATCCATGCTATCCATGCAAATTGATGAGAGCGAAATTGGTAACAGTTCTCCAACGGCATTGGCGCTGGTCGAGTTGCAAAATTTGACCCGGGACATTCAGTCCAGCGTTATGGCCATTCGAGCGCAGCCGATTAAGCCGGTGTTTATGAGAATGTCCCGGGTTGTTCGGGAGGTGTGCGCCTCAACTGGAAAGCGCGCCAATCTGATACTGGAGGGGGAAAACACCGAGGTAGACACTACCGTTATTGAAGGTCTGATTGATCCCCTCACTCACATGATCCGGAACTCCGTTGATCATGGAATCGAGGAATCGGACATCCGACTGGAGCGCGGGAAATCCGAAGTTGGCAACATCACGCTTTCTGCTTCCCACAGTTCTGGCTCAATCATTATCGAGATCAAGGATGACGGTGCTGGCATAAACCGAGAGAAGCTAAAAGACAGTGCAATCCAGAAAGGCATTATCTCAGCCGACGCCAAATTGTCAGATGATGAAATAGACAATCTGATTTTCGCTCCGGGCTTTTCTACATCAGAAAAAGTGACAGATGTGAGCGGGCGCGGTGTCGGCATGGATGTTGTCCGCCAATCCATCCAAAGTTTGGGAGGGCGCGTTAACATTGCTTCCGTACCCGAAAAAGGCTCCCATTTCACGCTCCATCTGCCGCTCACGCTGGCGATTCTTGAGGGCATGTTGGTGCAGTGCTGTGAGCAGGTGCTGGTGCTGCCAGTGACATCCGTTCTGGAAACAATGGTGTTGAAACCACAAGACATTCACGCGATTGGCAAAAATCAACGGGTGTTCAAGCTCCGCAAGGATCTGGTGCCCATTGTGGATGTCGGATTCGAGCTGGGATTTGTCCCCAAACGCAGCGAGTTTACTCAAGGAACAGTTGTGGTGGTCGAATCTGGCAAGAACAATATGTGCGCGTTTGTTGTTGATTCAATTGTTGGTCAGCAGCAGGTGGTGATCAAAAGCATGGAAAGCAATTACCGCCGCATTCCCTCCATCGCCGCAGCGACCATCCTTGGTAGTGGCAGAATCGCGTTGATCTTGGACGTCGACGAAATAGTTAATCGAAATTCTTTGGAAGGTGCCGGTCCAGCGGCGCTGGACCTTATCGCATAAGGAATTAAGGCAATGACAATGAACAGCAAACCGAAAGAAGAGTTTATCGTCTTTAGAATAGGACAGCAGGAATTTTGCTTGGAAATTACCTCGACTCGCGAAATCCGAGGATGGACCCCTTCCACTGTGCTTCCCAATTCCCCCGACTATTTGCTCGGTGTGATCAATCTGCGCGGCACGATTCTTCCAATTGTCGATCTGTCCTGTCGCTTGGGATTGCCGTCGAACGAGCCTTCCGAACGACACGTCATCATCGTCGTCCAGCTAAACGAAAAGTCGTTTGGGCTGTTGGTGGATTCAGTCTCCGATATCTTGGAAGTGGACGAAGAATCCCTGCGGCCGGTGCCCGAATTCGAAACCGATGTTTCGGCCGACTTTTTCAGTCGTGTGATTGTTCTCGACAACAGAATAATCTGTGAAGTGAAGCTGGCGCAATTGGTCCCCAGCGACGAGATGCTTGCGGCATGAGTGTTGCTCTTCGAAAAGATGTGCAGTTTGCGTTGCCGGGGGAGCCCGATGAGCTATCGACAAAGGACTTCGAAGTTGTTGCAAGCCTGGTCCACGAAGCATCCGGAATTCAACTCAATGACCGGAAGCGGGGTCTGGTAAAGTCGCGATTGCAAAAACGCCTGCGAACGCTGCAGTTGAGTTCGTTTGCCGAATATGTGGCATATGTTCAGTCGAGCGAAGGTCACGATGAGCTCGAGGAACTGATCTGTGCGATCTCCACCAACGTAACCAGCTTCGATCGCGAGCCGCATCATTTCGAACATTTCCGCGGTCAAGTCCTGCCGGGCTTGATCGAGAAGCTCAAGCGGGGTCAGTCGGTTCGACTTTGGTCGGCAGGCTGTTCCAACGGCAGCGAAGCCTACACGCTGGCATTTTCGGTCATTGAGGCGTTTCCCGATGTCAGTCGAGCAGACTTTTTGATCCTGGCAACCGACATTGACAAATATTCGCTGGCGGCAGGTCAACAAGGAATTTACTCGGAGGATCTCGTTTCGAAACTGTCGTCCAAAACAATTCAAAACGGATTTGAGGCAGTCGAGGGGGGGTATCAGGTATCCGAGCGAGTGCGGTCGTTGGTCCGGTTCAAATATTTGAACCTGATGGAGCCGTGGCCGTTGAGGCGAAACTACGAAGTGATCTTTTGCCGAAACGTGTTGATTTACTTTTCGCAAGAACGACAGACGACCCTTTTCAGCCAGTTTGCCGATCGCTTGGTGCCAGGGGGGCACTTTTATATTGGGCACTCCGAACGCGTGATTGGCCCGGCAAATTCTCGGTTTTCTTCGATTGGACTCACGACTTACCAATTGGAAGATGAGAGGAGAAGGGTATGATTGTCAGAGCCCTGGTAGTCGATGATTCAGCATCCATGCGTCAGCTGCTTGCCACTGTCATGAACTCCGATCCAGAGATCGAAGTTGTCGGTGAGGCAAGCCACGCACTAGAGGCTCGGGAGATGATTAAGCGTCTAAATCCGGACGTCATTTCCCTGGATGTCGAGATGCCTGGAATGAACGGTCTGGAATTTCTCGAGAAGATTATGAAGCTGCGTCCAATGCCGGTGGTTATGATCTCAAGTCATACCGGCCGCGGCACTCAGCTTTCTGTAGAAGCGCTTTCCATTGGAGCTTTTGCCTGTCTTCCAAAACCGCGCTTTGACGATACGACAACGTTGAAAGAAATCTGCGAGATGATCAAGCTTGCAGGTCGTTCCAAGGAATCTGTCAAGCGGGTTTCCGGGACGACGTCCCAGCCCGTAGCCGCGCCCGTCAGTGTTTGCTCATCGCCGCACCAAGACCTTGTCGTTTTGGGCTCGTCCACCGGTGGTGTCGAAGCATTGACCACAGTTTTGGCATCGTTCCCGGCGGACTGTCCTCCAACAGTTGTTACTCAGCATATGCCCGCTGCATTCACCAAGAGTCTGGCTTCGCGCCTCAATCGCCATTGTGCCCCTACGGTCAAGGAAGCCGAAAACCGGGCGGCGCTAGAACGTGGATGCGTTTATATTGCGCCGGGCTCGGTGGGCCACACAACGGTAAGCAAAGCTGATGTACTGCGGTTGAGGGTCAAGTCGGGAGAACCTGTCTGTGGCCATATGCCGTCCGTCGATGTTCTGTTCGAATCGGTGGCTGAATTGCAGGATTGCAAGGTCTCGGCAGCCATCCTTACGGGTATGGGCCGCGATGGGGCCCAAGGCCTTTTGAGTTTAAGACAGGCCGGGGCAGTCACGATTGCTCAAGATGAACAGACCAGTCTGGTCTACGGAATGCCGGCTGTCGCAAAAAATTTAGGCGCACCGCGCCATGTTCTACCAATCACCGAAATCGGCGCCGCGCTGTTTTCGCCCACGATCAATTAGGGAGACCCGACTTGTCAGTAAAGGATATGCTCAGAGTAATCGTGGTCGATGATCATATAACGAGTCGAATGATGACTGTTGATAGTCTGAATCAACTCGGAATTGTGAACATTGTGCATGCGAAAGATGGTCGGGAAGCATTTACGAAAATCATGGGATCGCCAGTCCACCTAATCATCTCCGACCTGTATATGCCGGAAGTGGATGGTCTCCAGCTGATCAAAGCCATTCGTAAACATCCAAAGCTCGGAAAAACAGGCGCGATTCTTATCACAGGCAAGAAAGACCTGCGCGTCGTGCAGGCCGCCAGGACCATCGGCGTCAACAACGTTCTGGCCAAGCCATTCACCGTCGACAAGCTGAAATCGGCGATTGAATCCGTCGTTGGGAGGCTTCATTGACCTTCGCAAGCAACAATCGGATTAACGTGACTCAATGCAGTCATGTGGTTTCTGCCGATGCCGACGTTGTCCTATTTTCGGTACTGGGCTCATGTGTGGCAGCATGTGCTTTTGACGAGGGGATGCAAATTGGAGGAATGAATCACATTTTGTTGCCAGGCTCCGGTCACAACAATCTTGCCGATCAATCGACAATGTTTGGGACGAATCTGATGGAGCTGTTGTTGAATGACCTCTACAAAAAAGGAGCTCGCAAAAGCCATCTAAAATTCAAACTCTTTGGTGGTGCGCAGATGTTTGAATCTGGGTTTGATGCGGGAAGCAGAAACATCGATTTTCTCCAAGACTTTCTCGCCAATGAAGGTTTGGACGTCGTTGCCACCAGTCTTGGTGGAAAGTCAGGACGTCAGATCGAGTTTCATCCCACTTCCGGGAGGTTAAGGCAGAGATTCCTGTCAGAGCAACCTGTGGAGACCACCAAACTATCCGTACCGGCAACCGAAAAGGTCGCATCGGGTGAATTGGAGCTGTTTTGATGCAGGCAAAGTTAGAAAACACCAGCGAAAAAACAGATGCCGAGCCAGCTTTCAGCATCCTCGCAAGCGAGTTGGCCAAAATCGCTGTCGAAGTGGAGGCGCTCTCAGATGGACCAGTCGGCGAACTGACGCAAAAGCGAATGGTGGCGTTGCAGAACATCGACTTCTGTAGTCAGCGTCTAAATGACCTGGCGGATCTGCTGAGACATTTGAATTCCGAATTTGAAACTCAGCCCGATGGGTTAAATGAGCGTCTGTCCCAAAAGGCGCGTTTGGAACACAACCGCGACCTCTTTGCGGGTTGGGTAGAATATTGAGCGAGCATTTTTGGTTATTTTGCTCAATCAATAAAAGAAAATCGCTTGGATAACGAAGCTTTAATTTACCGGAAACAATTCGAAACCTAAAGTGCTTTTCACCAACATTTGGATTGAATGAATTGATCCAACCATCCCTCCTAATTCATGACGATGCGGGCGGCGTTCTTTCTTCTAAAGGCAGTTGAAACCGGACGTAGCCGTCAAATCTGCCTCTGAACAGTAAGTAGTTTTGTTGAAGTGTTTGTGGCCAGGCCGACCCATGGGTGTCGCGCAGTAATGGCGGCGAAAACGCTCAACACGCATAATCTATGGAGCAAGTTCATGTTCGGATTTTCCATCAAACCAGGAATCGATCAAAAAGCCTTATTCTCGGTGCTTGAAAGCACAATGGAGATGGTCGAATTCAACGCTGACGGTGAAGTCAGGGGTGTGAATGATAGATTTTGTAAGTTGATGGGAACGACATCAGATCAATTGAAGGGCGAACATGTCAGCAGCTTGCTTTCGTCTGATGTGGATGAGAATGACGGCTTCCGCCAGGTCTGGCGAAAGCTCGCGATGGGCGAAATTGTCGAGGGCAGCTATCGTCTAACGGACGGTGAAGACAACGACATCGTGCTGCAGTCAACCTTTTTGCCGATCGAAGGTCGCAAAGGCGAACTGGAACAGGTTGTGCTCATGGCCAGATGCAGCAGTTCCACACAGGGCGAAACGTCGATACTTTCTCGCAAAATGGAGGCCTTGAACAACGCGCAGGCCATGATCGAATTCGATGTGGACGGCAATATCACCTCAGCAAACGAAAACTTTTGCCAGGCGATGGGTTATGAATTGTCCGAGATCACTGGCAAACATCATTCGATGTTTGTGGATCCGGCATTTGCGGACTCAGTCGAATACAGAGATTTTTGGCAGCGCCTGGGTCAGGGAGAAGTTTTTTCTTCACAATTCAAAAGGTTTGGAAAAAACGGCAAGCACGTTGCAATTCAGGCGTCTTATTCGCCGGTCAAGGACGAAAACGACAGAGTCGTCGGCATCGTCAAAATTGCTAACGACATCACCGACAGAATCCAAGCCATAGATCGCATCGGTGATTGTCTTAGCGAAATATCGAAAGGCAATATTGGAGCCAGAATTGATGACGTCACATTCGAAGGTGGTCTTGAGAGACTGAGAGAAAACCTGAATTTGGCTGCTGATCAGTTTGCTGGTGCAATAAACAACATTCAAAGCACATCAGAGAGTATCGGCACAGGAATTCGTGAAATTGTTTCGGCCTCAGACGATCTGTCACAGAGAACGGAAAGCCAGGCGGCAGCACTTGAAGAGACGTCCGCCACGCTGAATCGAATTACGGAAACCGTCAAACAGTCGACCGAAAGTGCGGAAAAAACCCAAGCGATCGTTCTCGAGGCCAAACAAGATGCGCAGACTTCCGGCGAAGTAGTTGAACGAGCCCTTACCGCGATGGGCGAAATTGAGGGATCTGCCAACGAAATCAGCCAGATTATTTCGGTCATCGACGAGATTGCTTTCCAAACAAACCTGTTGGCACTTAACGCCGGTGTGGAAGCAGCCCGGGCTGGCGACGCTGGACAGGGGTTTGCCGTTGTCGCGTCAGAAGTTCGTGCATTGGCACAACGCTCTGCCGACGCCGCTAAGGAAATCAAAGCACTGATTTCCAAATCTGATGAGCAGGTCACGAGCGGTTCCAAGCTGGTCGGCGAGGCCGGTGACAAGTTGAAACGAATTGCCGACCAAGTCCTGCAGATCAGTAGCGCGGTTGACGCCATTGCCGCAAGCTCCGTGGAGCAGTCCCAATCTCTGGTGGAATTGAACACTGCGGTTGGACAGATGGACCAAGGCACTCAACAGAATGCCGCAATGGCCGAACAGGCAACAGCTGCTTGCCATTCACTGAACAGCGAGGTCGCGCATCTGGAAGACAGCATGCGGCACTTCGATCTGGGGCCAGATGCCGTCAACCAAGTCATGGACCGGCCGCAACCCGAAGTTCATCGCCCTGCCAAGTCAGTTGTAGAAGTTATGCAGCAAACCGTGGCTGAAAAGATGGCAGCCAGACCTGTGCCTGTCGTTGCCGGCAATGCGGCCTTGGAATCTGACGGCTGGGAAGAATTCTGAGCCACGACTGCGTTCGGGAAGTTGGCTGATCAGGCGGTTATTGTTCCAGTAGGTCTGCACTGAACACAAAGGGCTGAAAAACTGCTTCAGCTTGGATGCTTGTTCTTGCGATGGCGTGGAGCCGTGTTTTCGACCTCGTCCCTGAGCGAAATGATCTAACTATCTGAAAAAAGGCGCATCTTTTGCGAAAAATTGCCCTTGAGATCATGGCAATTAACCCAAATTTTACCACGAGGAGGCGATGAATAGATGGGCGGATCATGACGATTCCTGACGACGCAATGAGGGCGAATGCAGCATACCATAGGAATTCGTCGTGAAAAGTTTTCTCACCAACTTCAATATTTCGAAACGCATTTCGTTCGTGATTGGAGTTCCCTTAATCGGGCTTTTGATTTTGTCGTCTGTGCTAGTTGGTCGCAACTACAACGAATATAACAATGCCAAGTTTTTGAACGAAGTGGTGACGACGATTAACGAATTGGCTGAGTTGACCCACAGACTGCAGGTCGAACGGGGACGCTCTGCGGGGTTTGTTGGTGGCGCAAGTCGCGCGATTCCGGATTCCCTTAAGGAAGCCCGCGCCGACGTCGATGTCGAACTGAAAAAGTTTCATGACGTCATAGTGAGCCTGCGCGGCGTTCTGGATCAAGAAATTCTAGATGAACTGGAATCCATTGAGGCCGACTTCGCAAATTTGGATGAAACACGTAACCTCATTGCCTCCAAGGACATGTCGATCGGCAACGTGCTTGGCTATTACACAAAGATAATCAATCACATTTTTGAAGTTGGATTCCATGCCTCTGAACTGGCTGGCAACGCCAAGATTGCGCTAGAAATTATCGCGATGTTGGAATTGGGTGAGGCCAAGGAATATGCTGGCCGCGAGCGCGGTGCCATCAACGGTGCGCTTTCCGCTGGCAAAATCAGTAAAGAGCAAAAGATCAAATTTCATCAAAGCGTGGCGGTCCAGGAGTTGATGCTGGCCAACTTTTTGGCCAACGAACCTAAGGTTCATCGTGCAGAATATGAACAATATTTGCGCAACACCCAGTCAAAGGAACTGGAACAGTACCGGTCAGCTATTTCTGGTGCTGAACTTGACCTCAGCGGACTTGGCATCAGTCCAAAGCGTTGGTTTGAAGAGACAACTTCCCGAATCATAAAGCTGCGGGACCTCGAAAAGAAGGTGGCCTCTGATATATTCAAGGACACTAATGGTATCCGTGTGGCTGCCCTTTACGGCATGCTGTTTAGCTCTATCTTGGGTCTCACCGTCACCATTGCGTCTCTGTTGATAGGTTTTCTTGTGGCCAAGTCGATTACCAGCCCCTTGAGCAAGTTGGTCGACAGCATGGAAAAAATATCTGACGGAGACTTAGATCTGTCGATTGAAGGACAGAACCGCGGTGATGAGATCGGTTCAATGTCGCGCTCACTCGCAGTGTTCCACCAGAAAATCTCTGAAAAGGGCCGCATCGAAGAGGATGCGAGGATAGCGCGGGAGCGTGCCACCTCTGCAAAAGAGGCTGACGCAGCCAAACGCAAACTCGCATCTGAACAAACGCGATTTGCCGTCGACAAAATCGGCGCAGCCTTGAATCGACTTTCACAAGGCGATCTTACTGGCCAAATCAAGGATGAATTCAGCGGTGATTTGGACGAACTGAGGCTCAATTTCAACGATTCCATCAGCCGCTTGGCTCAGACATTGTCTGAAGTAGGCGGATCGATCCATACGATATCGAACAGTTCAGGCGAACTGAAATCCGCCACTGCGGAACTCAGTCGTCGTACTGAAGATCAAGCGAGTTCCTTGCAACATGTGGCGTCTTCAATCGAGACGATCAACCAAGCCGCTCAAAACTCGGCCAAAGACGCCTCAGAAGCAAAAGACATGGCGACGGCAATCCGCAAGAGCACCTTGGAAACTCAGCAAGTGGTTAGTTCGGCGATTGAATCCATGGCCCGGATTGAAAAAGCGTCTGATGAGATCGCTTCCATCATCACCGTAATGGACGAGATCTCCTTCCAGACGAACCTGTTGGCATTGAACGCTGGTGTGGAAGCTGCCCGGGCCGGCGAATCCGGAAAGGGGTTTGCCGTCGTCGCGCAGGAAGTTCGCGAGCTTGCTCAACGTTCCGCAAGTGCGGCGAATGAGATCAAGCAGTTGATTGAAAGTTCCGGATCGGAAGTAAAGGGTGGTGTGAAGCAGGTGTCCTCGACAGAAAGCGCTCTTGGTGCAGTTGGTGAACAGGTTGCCGAGGTGGCGCGCTTTATTGAGTCAATTGCATCAGCAACTGAGCAGCAATCTCAGAGCCTCGGCACTTGCAGCCAGTCTATCGCCAAGTTGGATCGTTCAACACAACAGAACGCAGCCATGGCTGAGGAGTCGACAGCAGTGGTGCAGGATCTTGCTGGCGACGCCGTGAAGTTGTCGCGCATTGTCGATAATTTTGTGATCGATAGCACTCATCGGGGCAACCAGGAGGCAGCCTAAATCTGATTGCCCGGTTAGGCTGGATTTTTGAGATGCATTCACCGGTGTAAGGGCCCCAAGACCCATAAGCCAAGTCTTGGAGGCTCTACCGGCTGAACAGGTCGATCTGTCTTTCTATGCAACCCCCGTACAAGGGATTCTTTGGTGAGTTGGGATCCTGCTTGTGGGCCTCTTTCAAGAGGCATGAATGCACTGGGTCGAAGTTGCGGGTGACGTTTTAGCGAGGGAGCTGAGCTCCCACAAATTTACTGTTCACAATCACAAGGATGGTGAGATTTCCCCGCTGCCTTCCAGAAAATGAAGGCCCCAGGGGGAAGTTAGGCCTCGACCTGTCCTACGGACGAGTCGTATCGCAGACCCTATCTGTTACCGTTGGTGGAAGTGGGGTCAGTTCCCACTCAACTCGGAATTGCAATCGGATGCTGAATTTGGCGTTTGTATACCTGTTGCTTGGCCTTCTCCCTTGCAACATCAGTGGCGGGATTTGTGATTGGCTGCTCATAAGGCTTGGGACAGAAGCGTGGTCTGCCGGTGTATCGCACCCGCCCTAGGGGTATTTCTGTTATGCCAGCCGGCTTTGTTCCCTGGTGCAGCTTTTACATAAGGCGGATCGCGCTCGCCCCAGGCAGCCCAATCTCCGGTATCCCGCCGCCAATCATTCGGCCTGGGACTTATGCGCGATAGCGGTGTTCCTCAGCTTTCCATTAGGCGGTGTCTTCGGGGAATCGGATCCCTGCAAGCAATCAAGGGGTCCTTCAACCACTTGGGGGCAAGGTCTGGTGATCCACTGAAGAGTTGCGCAGCGCAAAAAGTTTGTCGCTGCCACGAAGTTCCCATTCCACCGACAATTCTAACTCTTGATCGGCGGAATAACGGCCAAATGCCCGTGCTTGTATGCTGTAGAGCAACCTGTTGGCCGCAATCCGGATTGGCGGGGTGGGGGACTGCCTCTTCGCCTCTTGGAGGCTTCCAAAGTGCTGAGGTCCCGACTGGTACTGGTCCCTAATTTTCATCCGCGGCGCTCAGCCACAGTGATTTGCTGACAATGGCACAAGCGACCTGTGCCCGGCCGGTTGGGTTTTCAGGTTGCCGCGCTGGCACCTGGCCAGACCAGTTTAATTATGGTTCTGGTCAGGCCAGTTTCATCAAAGGTAATTAAGCTGCCTTTGATTTGTTTTCCGCCCAGTTTGCTTCTGACGAGTTGGTCTCAAACTCCGAAATACGCTGGAGAAGATTGCTCACATCGCTCGCCAGTTTTTGGCTCATCGCGTTGGATTCTTCTGAAAGCGCGGCGTTTTGTTGAGTGCCAGCGTCCATTTCGCTCACGGCTTGATATAGACCTTGAATGCTCACCATTTGCTGATTTGAGGACTCTGCAATACTGGAAATTTTTCCATTGATGCTGGCGACATGTTCGGCGATGGCTTCCAGCGCATTGCCGGCTTCGTTCACCAGCCCAACGCCAGACTTGACCTCGTTGTTGGATTTCGAAATCAGTGCCTTGATGTCCTGGGCGGCCTCGGCAGATCGCTGAGCCAAGCCCCGTACTTCCTGTGCTACGACCGCAAAGCCAGATCCGGCTTCTCCAGCTCTTGCCGCCTCCACGCCAGCGTTCAGCGCGAGTAGGTTGGTTTGGAAGGCAATTTCGTCGATGACGGTAATAATCGTTGTGATCTCCGACGAAGCCGTTTCAATTGACTGCATTGCTTTGACCGCATTTTCGACAACCTCGCTCGATTTCTCAGCGTCGACCGCAGCAAGCTTCGTCATTTCGGAAGCTTCGTTTGCACTGTCGGACGTTGTGTTTACGGTGGCTTTGAACTCCGTCAGGGCGTTTGTCGTTTCCTCCAGGGTCGCAGCTTGTAGTTCGGTTCGGCGGGACAAGTCGTCTGCACTATTTCGAATTTCACCGGATGACTCGTTAATGGAAACGGTATCATCGGTGATCGAGAGAAGGGTTTGTCTAAGCCGTTCAATCGATGAGTTGAAATTCACACGCAAATCGTCGAGATCGTCTTTGAAAGGCTCTGTGATCTGGACAGTCAGGTTGCCTTCAGCAAGCTGGTCAAGACCATCAGCCAACAAAGCAACAGCGTTGTTGAGTTCCTCGCTCGAGGCCCGGTCCTTTGCCTCTTGTCGCTGGCGATTTTCCTCGATTTCCGACTTTGTTCTTTCTGCGTTGGCCTCCAGCGAGTTCTTTTCAATGGCAGCATCCCGGAACACCTGAACAGCGGAGATCATTTTGCCGATTTCATCTGCTCGACTTTGAGAATCCAACTCAAAATCGAGATTGCCGTCGGCCAGCTTCGACATGTTTCTGACAAGTCGGTCAATTGGCGCAGTGATGGTTCCTGCAAACCATATCGAGAATGCCACGATGGCAACGGACAAAGCCAATGAGGCAATGAGGATCCAAAATTTCATCTGCGTCAGGCCAGCCAAAGCCTCGGACTCACTGATGATCGACGCCAGAGTCCAGGTTGAACCGAGAAATTCGATATCAATCATAGCAACCTTAAAGTCGCCTTCTCTGTGCCCGGAAGCCAGTCCTGTAATGACTTCGGCCTTAGATGTTTGCTCTGTCAGCGGGCTGACAAATCGCGTTGCCAGCGCGTCGGCTTGGTCGGTAAATGGCGAGTCTGAAAGAAAGTATCCGTCTTTGTTGAAAATGAACGCTTCGCCAGTCTGACCCAAACCCGTTTTGTTGCTCATGATCGCCTGAATGCGATCGCTGGGCATCTTAAAAACCAGAACGCCGATAATTTTATGACCGTTTGAAACCGCTTTACCTATGAACGAGGCTGGCGCATCGTTTGATGGACCATACTTTGCGTAGTCCCTGAAAATAAATGCATTGGGATCGGCTCTCTCCATCGTTTCGCGAAAGACATTTCCAAGATCGGTGGAGGCCCAATCTCCCGAAACCAGATTGGTGGCGTAGTCCAACTCCTTGAATACTGAATAAACCACATCTCCTTCGGGGTTGATCAGGAAGATGTCATAGTAGCCATAGGCATCGACCATGTAGCGATAGAAGGCATGGTGCCGGGCATGCATCTTGTCATAAGTGTCAATTTGCGCGGAATCTAAAAGCTGCTTCTTTCCTGTTGGGTGTGGATTATCTCCAATATATCGTCTTTGGAGTTCCGCGACTTTGTCACCTTCCACTATCGGCCACGCGATCGAAAAGTCCAACAGCGCTTGGCGGGTGGTTGCACTTTCTGCAACGTCCCTCAGTTGAAATTTTATTCTGTCCAAATAAGCTTTTAGTTCGTTTCGCCTGCCATCGACAACAGCGCTGAGACGGTCATAGGCAGCCGCCGTGAGGCTCGAAGATCCCAAATAGAGGCCAGCCGAGCTGGCTATCGCAATGGACAGCAACGAGATCGAAACAATGGTGATCGGCAGTTTTTTGGAGAGTAGCATTGGGCAATTTCCACGAAGATGACGGTAACATGCCCTCAGGCGGTGTAGCGAAACTTCATGTTTGCTGCGGGACACTTACTCCCGACTTCAAGCAGCTAAAACAACTTTTGGTTAAGGCTAAATTAAGCATGTCAAATCTGCGCTAAAGAATGGGAGCGGCGAGGAGTTCAGGAACCGATTCCGAAATGTGACTGACCCATGCGTCGCTCAGCACGTTGTTCGAAATAATCATAATTCATTTTGGTAAATTCTATATATTCCGAAATTCCAAAATATTTCAAATATTATAATTATTTCTTTTTGAAAAATGAAAAAAAGTATTTAAGTTTTTATTTTATTCAACTACGTGTGCGCTTTTTTGCAGGCTCGAATTCAGGGGTTGTTAACCAAGTGTGTGCTGGTTTGAAACCAGGTGAATGAATCACTCCGTATGCTGCACATGTTAGTGCGGACAGCAGTTGCAGGATCATTCACATGAGAATTATCGACGTCCCCGTTAACGTTCGTTTGGCTGTTGCAGTTTGCGTGCCTCTGATCGCACTCTTCTACTATGGAGTCATGAAGCTTCATGAAAGCTACCAAGTTTATAGCCGAATGGATCAGTTGGTAAGCCGCACAGACTCCATCGAACGTGCAAGCAATCTCATACACACACTCCAGGTAGAAAGAGGCACCACAGCCGGTTTCATTGGGAGTAATGGTGCCAAGCTTGGGGATGCTGTTGCAAAGGCCAGGGTGAATACCGACAAAATGCGGGCCTCGTTTGAAGGTCTCAATTTGCAGGATGCAGAATTTTACGACGTGTCATCGCGCAAGCAGTTTGAAAAGATTGTTGCTACACTGTCCGAACTGTCAGAAATGCGTTCCGGTATCTCGGCGCTGAAAGTCAAAGGCGCTAAGAGCTTTGGTTACTATACGGGGACGATCGCTTTGCTCTCAGAATTCATCAATCAGGGAATCTTGTCGAACGGGGAATCCAATGTCGCTATCGACCTTGTCGCTTATTCCGAATTGCTGGCAGCCAAAGAATTGGCGGGTCAGGAACGCGGGATCGGCGCGGGTGTGCTGGGTGCAGGAAAGTTTGATGAAGCCAGGTTTGCGGTGTTTTTGTCCAAAGGTGGCGCGCAGCAAGCCTTGTTGGACAGTTATCTGGCTTTGCAACCAAAAGAGCGTGCCGAACTCTATCGCCAGCGATTTAAGGTTAATGGAAAGGCGAAGCTAGAAGCATTGCGCCTCTCAATGCTCGAATATGGAAAGAACACAGACATTTCAAATATTGAGCCGGCCAATTGGTTTGACATAGCCACCAAACAAATAGTCGTCATGAAAAACCTCCAGGACGAAAACATGGCGGAGATCGGCGCCACTGCTAAAACGTTGAGTGAAACAAAGTGGTTCGAGTTTCGCCTTCTTCTGATAACCACTGGATTGATTCTGCTGGTATCCGTGGCGATTTCGCTGTCGTTGGCCTGGACCGTGACCCGACCTCTCCGCTTGCTTTGCGTGGCAATGAGAGAGCTGGTGGCTGGCAATACCGAAACCGAACTCATTCATTCCGAGGGTAAGGACGAAATCGGCCAAATGGGTACAGCTGTCCGGGGGTTTATTGACAAGGCGAAGGTTGATCTCGCCACACAAGCCTCCGAGCAACAAAAGCTCGAAGCAATCAAAGCCAAAGAGCAAGCTGAACTGGATCGGGAGCGCCAGGAGAAGGCGGCTGAGATTGAGCACGCAATGACAGAGATCGCCAATGGTCTGCAATTGATGGCAAAGGGCAGCCTGGGCCACCAGATTTCTGGCGAGTTCGCTCCACACTTGGACTCCTTGCGCCAAAACTATAATGACACTGCAGCCAAGTTGAGCGGTACTGTTGCAAACGTGAAGTCGGTGGTGGACAGCATAACGGTTGGCGTTAGTGATCTGCAAAATGCGTCGAAAAGTCTTTCAGCCCGCACAGATGAACAGGCGGAATCGTTGGTCCGCACCAACAAGACGTTGGATTTGGTCTCTGACACGGTAAAGAGCACAACCAAGAGTGCAGATGTTGCCGGTGAATCAATCGAAAAAACGGCTCGTTTTGCCAACCACTCTTCCCAAGTAGTGGATGAGACTGTCGCAGCGATCTCGCACATCAAACAGTCGTCATCGCAAATCAACGAGATCATTGTCGTCATTGACGAAATCGCGTTCCAGACAAATCTCTTGGCTCTTAACGCTGGCGTCGAGGCCGCGAGGGCCGGTGAGGCGGGCAGTGGCTTTGCTGTCGTCGCCCAAGAGGTTCGCGATTTGGCACAACGGTCCGCGCAAGCGGCCCGCGAAATCAAGGATCTGATTGATCGTTCAACGACTGAGGTCGACAATGGGGTGTCGCTGGTCGACCGAACCGGATCTGCATTGAAAGACATTTCCGATCAGGTGAACTCGATGACATCCGAGGTTACGGAGATCGTTGAATCGGCCCGCAAGCAATCTTCAGCGATCGATGAAATTAACCGATCAATTTCTTCGCTGGAAAACGTTGCTATGCAGAACAAGTCCATGGTTCAGAGCAACGACGAATTGGCTAGAAACCTTGTCTCAAGCGCCAATAAGCTGAAGGAGCATGTTGACTACTTTGAGGTTGCCCTCTCGGGCAGCGAAAAAGAGGCCGCATAGATCCGACCGGATGGTCGAAGGTCGTGTCCCAAAACGGATTGGGGGCGGGGTGCCCCCAGTTCAGGCCGCCGGCCACGGCTCGTGAGCATCAACGGCCTGTTATCTGCTTCTCTTCGATACGAGCCGAACGCTGCCGTAGAGATGAACACGCACCAGTTTCACGCAATTTTTTCCATCTAAATTTGAGAAAAATTGCTACTGGAACCAAAGAATCAAATGACACTCCAAATGAAGACGCAGTGGAACCAAGGCTCCGAAGTAACAGCCGACCCGGCTCTTGCTTACGTCGATCAAAGCGGCCACGAACCCCAGGGCGGCCAAAATCGAGAAGTGGTTTCAAAGCTGGCCAGCAAAGTTGGCGAGTTGGCTCTGAACATCGCGGTCATCTATGGAACAATTGATGATGTTTCGGTCCATACAGCGGAACAAGCCAAAGCCTTCAACAATATCGCCACAGCAATCCAAAGTGTGAACAACACCAATGCAGAAATGCAGGGAGTTTTGGATGACGTTTTCAGCTCTGCGGTTCAGGTAAGTGCGGGTATAGATGAAACGGTTTCACTAGCACAAAATATTTTCACCGAGTCTTCGCGCGCAATTGGCGAAATAGGCCAGTCGTCGGACGCAATGATCAACGAACTGGATGAAATTGCGGGCAAAATTTCTGGCGTTCACGAGTTTTCGAGGTCTATCGAGACAATCGCTACTGAAACTCAAATGCTGGCCATCAACGCCGGGATCATGGCGGCCAGAGCTGGCGATGAAGGCAAGGGGTTTGCCGTCATTGCTGAATCCATACGGGAACTGGCCCAACAAACTTCTGATGTATCAAAGAATATGGGGCAGGAGCTCCGACAACTGAAGAGTACCCTGGGTGATCTTCAAGCGCATCGCGAAACAAATGAACAGATCATCTCCGATGCCCGCACGCAGGCCGAAGGCATGAGCAACGAGTTCACCAAGTTTCGGGCGTTTGGAACAGACGTAAAGAGCCTAACCGAGTCGATTTCGTCCCTCACTCAACCGGCCGAAAAAAATGTGCAAGTCTGCGCCTCAGTTTTGGACAAAATGCAGGATCTTAACGAAACTGCAGACTTGAACTCTCAGGCTCTAAATAGCACGGCCGGCAAGGTTGAGAATGTCCTTTCCTTCTCCGAGGATATGATTCTGCTTGTCGAAGAAAGTGGAGTGAAAACAAAAGACTCCGAGCTTATAGACCAAGCTGTTGGCGCTGCGCGTCAGATATCCAACCTGTTTGACCAGGCAATCCAGTCGGGCTTGTTGTCCGAGCAACAAATATTCGATGAGAACTACCGATCTATTGCCAATACAGACCCACAACAAGTGGTTACAAAATACACGCAGTTTACGGACCAGCATCTGCCTGAAATTCTAGAACCGTTTCTGGCCACGGATCCCCGAGTCGTCTTTTGCGCCGCGGTGGATCGAAATGGATACTTGCCGACTCACAACAAAAAGTACTCAAAACCGCAGTCCAACGACCCCATCTGGAACGCAGCGAATTGCCGAAACCGCAGGATATTTAACGATCGAACCGGCCTGAAAGCAGGGCGCAACACACAGGCATTCGTTCTGCAGACTTATCGGCGGGACATGGGCGGCGGAAGTTATGTGATGATGAAGGACTTGTCGGCTCCAATCTATGTTCGTGGTCGGCATTGGGGCGGATTCCGGGTCGGATATAAGGTGAGCTAATCTAAAAGCCGCTGCAACTAAATCGAGCAACAATATCCAAATGGGGTATCCGGCCTTCAAAAAAGTGCTTTAGAACGCCTGGATATCTGGAATAGGGGGCTTTGGTGAAGCCCTCTGGTCTGTTCGATGCATGAGCTGTTTTTGGAGGCGCATCGTATGCGCCTCCGTTTAGCGGCCTAATACCACGATGTTTTATCTGATCGAAAAGATCAGAATATTGGGTGTTACGACGGATCCCAACGCTTCAGCGAGGCAAACTTTTGTCGGCCCTAAATTAAAAGTCTTGCCAATCATTTTGATCCAGCGCGAGATTGCCCATGGCCTGCGCCGGCTTGTTCTGCTTTGCTGCCGAAGAGCCATTCGCTTTGGTTTCTTGCTGAAAGTTGACGACTTCGCGGTGGACACCTGATCGCTCTTCGTTGCCCAGGCTGAATTGAGACAACAGGCCCTCCAGTGCTTTGGACTGGCTGTTAAGGTCAATACTTGCTGCAGTGGTCTCTTCGGCCATTGCCGCATTCTTTTGGGTGCCGTGGTCGATGCTTGTAATGGCTCGATTGATTTCGTCAATTCCAAGAGACTGTTCATTCGCCATAGTCACAATTGTTGAAACGTTTTTGTCGATCTTTCGAACATCATCGACCATCTCTGTCATCAACGTTCCAGATTTTGTGACGAGATCCACCCCAACCTTGACCTGGTCGCCGGACTTGTTGATCAACGATTTAATTTCCTGTGCCGCAGTAGCAGAGCGCTGGGCGAGCTCCCTGACTTCCTTCGCAACCACGGCAAAACCACGACCTGCCTCGCCAGCGCGTGCCGCTTCGACACCCGCATTGAGGGCCAACAAATTTGTCTTAAACGCAATCTCGTCAATCACGTCGATAATGCTGGTGATTTCTTGCGAAGACTTCTTGATCTCCTCCATTGAGGACACCGCTTCATTCATTACCCGACCAGAATGTTCTGCGCTGCCCAATGCATTGCTAACCAGTTCGCCAGCTTCGCCGGCGCGCGTTGCCGTGGATTTCACAGTCGCGTTGATTTCTTCGACCGCAGCCGCCGTTTGCTCAACAGCTGCCGCTTGTTCTTCGGTGCGCTTGGACAGCTCATCAGCCGATCCTTGAATTTCCTCTGATCGCGCATTGATCATTTCGGAATTTTCGCCAACATCTCTCAGAGCTCCCTGAAGGCTCTCAACCGAATTGTTAAAATCCGCTTTTAGGCCTTCGTAGGAATCCGGGACTTCCCCCTTAATTCGGTAAGTTACATCCTTACGGGAAAGGTGTGATAACGCCTCCGCAAATGTCTCGGTAACGAGCGCTCGTTCGTCTGCTATTGTTTCGCTCATGACCCTTTTGCGCGCTTTTTCTGCCTCGTCGAAAAGATAGACCGATATTGCAAGGTCAATGTCTAGCAGGATGGCTTTGACAAGGTTGGCCAGGGCATCTCCAAGGACATCGGGATCCATTTGGCTTCGTTCGAAAATGCGCTTGCGAGGAACAAACTCCGTGACAACCGACTTAATGAGATGTTCTGCGAGGATGGCGTAGCCGCCGATATACCATTTCGGCTCAAGCCCGATCTTGGAATGAACCTGACCAATGATCTGCGCCTTGTCTACGTAGTCATTGTCGAATCTGGCGCTCAAAATTGAGTCCCAGTGGTTGATTTGAGCGTTCTTTGCCCTGTCGACATGTCGGTCATCAGAAAAGAAGCGACTTACCTCGGGGTTGGATCGAACTCGAGAATAAAAAAGGTCCAGCCCATTCGGCATTTCCTTTTCAAGCAGAGATTTAAGCAATTCCAGGCTTTGAGGCTGTTCTCCATCCATATCCAGGAATTGTAGTCGCTCATTAAGGTCGATATTCAGTTCGTCCGTGCTCTGCAATGTTCTAACTCTATTGAGTTTTCAGGCCTTTTGGGTCTAGCTTCGTTATGTCTTCAGTTGGTTCCACCAAGATTTTGACTACCCTGGCTGTGGGGAACTGATTGCCGCGCCGGGTATCAATTGGTGTCAACCTGAACCCAAGCCTCAATCAACGGGATTAATAGAATCTGAATTGGCTCTGCTAGATGTTGCCTCATCTCAATCAATAGAGTCAGGGCAGATAGATGCGAGCAGGATGCAGTGCCCATGCGGTTGATTTGGGAATTTCTGCCCAACCTTTCGACAATTGAACTTGATTCAAGACTTGGTCAGGAAAGTGACGGAAAGTAATGATGAGTGCCGTAGACGTGGCGCTTATGACAATGACTCTTTCCGCCTCCCACCTAGGGCTTCAAAGGGGCTACTGGGCATGAAGTCTGATGTTGTTGCCAATCTGATGGACGCGGTGGAACGAACAACTGGAACTCTTTATCGATTTTTGGTGTGTGGTGTATTTTCTACGAATTCGGCAAGGGCGAAGAGCGGCTCGGATTTTGATATCCCTCGGAGCTCGTGCAGGCCCATGGCAATCGTTTCGACCTCATCGCTGACTGATTGCGCAAACCGTTCGTCCATCAAAACAGTCTGTCCGAGTTCTTTGCAAAGGGCTTCACACCGTGCGGCACGATTGACGGTCTCTCCATAAACGGTGAAGGCCATGCGGCTGCGTGAACCGACACTGCCAGAAATGAGTTCTCCGGAAGCCAACCCTATTCTGATTCTGAAGTCGTGTTGTTTGGCAATCTCCACCACCAACGTGGCCGCTTTCACTGTCATCAACTCTGGATGATCTGTTTCAAGTGGGGCATTGAATGAAGCCAACAATCCATCGCCCGTGTAGCTGATCACGGTGCCACTTTGCTCTCCAATTTGATCTGCAGCTTCGGAAAGAAACCCGTCGATGCGTTGGACGACAACCTCCGGCTTACCGTTGGCGAGAAAGCTGGAAAATCCCTCGATATCCAGTACCAATACAGAACCGAAGGATTGGCGAGTTGGTAATTTGCCCTTGGATTCTATGAGCTGGTTGACCACGACCTCGGGCACATATTGCCCAAATGCATCTGTTACGCGTTGTCGTTCGACAAGCTCTTTCTGCCTCCCTTCTTCTGCTACGATTTGAGCGAAGAAGAGTCGGCGCGCACGATGTACGCCCACTGACAAGGCAATTGCCGCGATGAATATCAAACCTGTTTCTTCAATGCGGTTGCCACGACCAATGAAATCGATGGAAAGAAAGACTGTTTCGTAGTCAGATCGAGTGGCTTCGGCTGGCACATCACTCCACGACAGGGTCCGATCCATCTGGGACACGATCCACAAGAAAGCAGCCCACCAGCCCGAAACAATCACGGCTCCTGACCAAAGCACAAGGCGCCATGACAGGGAAAGTGTGGCCAAGGCCAACACAGGGAAAAGGTAGTAAATGCCATAGGATCGGAATGCGACGATTTGGGGCACATCATCTGCCGTACTAACTGGGACGATGACGAACAATGCGCAGATGCTCAAAATGTCGATTGCGTAGAGAAGAAATTTCAACCACCAACGATCAAACCGCGTTCCGATCACCGATAGATGAGCCAGACCAATGATCACGAAGGAAGTGAATGCAACAAATGTCCAGCCTCGAAACTCTTGATTGGTGAACGATACCGCCGACACATACCAGAGGAACCCAGCCAACGCCGCTGCTGTCCGGCACAAAACAGCCAATCGAAGCCCGGCATTTTCGGCACGAATGAGACGCATTTTTCCTTCGGCAGATGCTTCCAACTTCGAAATGCTTGTTTCGATGTCAACGTCCATAGCGGCTTAAACCATCCAAGAGTGATTCAATTGGTTTACCACGCACCACGTCAGCACCTAATGCGCAGATTGGATACATAACGCGGCGATTATGATTCAACC
>JABSRX010000110.1 GCA_013214695.1 Rhizobiaceae bacterium
CAAGGAGGCCTTGCGCACGACTTTGGCTTCGTCCGGGAAGGTGCATGCAGCGGTGGCTTCCTTCAACAATCACTGGGGTGTGCCGCTGACCCTGGCGCGCATGCCCGCAGACACGGACTACGCCGTCATTGAGATCGGCATGAACCATCCCGGCGAGATCACGCCGCTGGTTAAAATGGCCCGCCCGCATATTGCGATGATTACCATTGTCGCCGCCGTCCACCTTGGTGCCTTTGACAGTGTGGATGAAATCGCACGGGCAAAAGCCGAAATTTTTCAGAGCGTTGAGCCTAATGGCGTGGCTCTGATCAATGGCGATGATGAGCGCATCGGAATGCTGGTCGATTGGGCCAAAGAGGCGGGCGTTGAAGACATCAAAACGTTTGGTGAAGCCGACACTTGCGACGCCAAGCTGTCGCGCCTGGTTTTGCACGGATCCTGCTCCTGTCTGACAGCCAATATTTTGGGCGACGAAATTGTTGTCAAAGTCGGCGCGCCCGGACGCCACATTGCCCAGAACGCACTGGGTGTATTGGCCGCCTGCAAACTGGCCGGTGCTGATCTGGCCCGCGCCGGTTTGGCGATGGGTGAGGTTCGTGCCGTCAAAGGACGCGGCGAACGCCACACGATCGGCGAGGGTGATGATCGCATCGTGCTGATAGATGAAAGCTACAATGCCAACCCAACAAGCATGCGCGCCGCCTTGGCGCTGCTTGCTGCGGCCAAGATCAAAGGGCAGGGGCGCCGTGTTGCCGTGCTGGGTGACATGCTGGAATTGGGGCCTCAGTCACCTGAATTTCATGCTGGTTTGGCTGAGCCGATCGCCGAAAACGGTGTGGATAAAGTCTTCCTGGCAGGGCCGGAAATGGCCCATTTGCAGGCGGCTTTGGCCTCTCGAGGCAACAGCGAGCATCGTCAGACAATCGATGAATTGGTGCCGGAAATTCTCGCCGATCTGCGCCCGGGTGATGTGGTGATGGCCAAGGCGTCTCTTGGAATGCGGTTTGCAACCTTTGTAAATGCTCTGTTAAAGGCCGACTAATTTGATTCAGGCGGCACTGTCGCGCTGCCCATGTAGGAAACTCAGGCGAGCAGATCGCCGGACAGGAAAAAATGCTTTACTACCTCGCAATCGAGTTTGGTGATCAGATCCCGCTGATCAATGTTTTTCGCTACATCACTTTCCGTACCGGCGGCGCGCTGTTTACAGCGGTGTTGATTGTCTTCCTGTTTGGGCCGCGCATCATTCGTTCCCTGCGCGGGCGCCAGAAGAAAGGACAGCCCATTCGCGCCGACGGCCCGGCGACACACTTCAAGAAGGCGGGCACGCCGACAATGGGCGGATTGATGATCCTTGTCGGCCTCATGGGGTCGACGCTGCTTTGGGCGGACCTGTCTAGTGTCTATGTCTGGGCCGTATTGGCCGTCACACTATCTTTCGGCGCCATCGGGTTTTATGACGACTATCTGAAAGTCAAAAAGGCCAGCCACGGCGGACTTTCCGGCAGGATGCGCCTGCTGCTGGAATTCATTATTGCCGGTGGTGCCTGCACCGTGATCATGCTGCTGGGCGACCAGACATCCACCGTTTCTGGCGTCGACATGTCGAGCGCGCTGACCTTCCCTTTCTTTAAGAATCTGGTCCTTCATCTGGGCTGGTTCTTTATCTTCTTCGGCGCCTTTGTTGTGGTTGGTGCTGGAAATGCGGTGAACCTGACCGACGGATTGGATGGCCTGGCGATCGTGCCGGTGATGATTGCAGCCGCCTCCTTCGGCGTGATTGCATACCTGGCCGGCAACAAGGTGTTTGCCGATTATCTGCAAATCCACTTTGTGCTGGGTACCGGCGAACTCGCCATCATTTGCGGTGCCGTGATCGGTGCCGGTCTTGGGTTTCTGTGGTTCAATGCACCGCCCGCCGCGATCTTCATGGGCGACACCGGCTCACTGGCGCTGGGCGGCATGCTCGGTACCATCGCTGTTGCCGCCAAACATGAGATCGTCTTGGTGATCATTGGCGGTCTGTTTGTGATGGAGGCGCTTTCGGTGATCATCCAGGTCGGATCCTTTAAGTTGACCGGCAAGCGGGTCTTCAAAATGGCACCGATCCATCATCACTTTGAACAATTGGGATGGACCGAAAGCCAGGTGGTGATCCGCTTCTGGATCATCTCGATCATGTTCGCCCTGGCCGGCTTGGCAACGCTCAAGCTGCGGTAAGCTCAGATGATTCCAGTTAGCCTGTTTGAAGGGCAGAAAGTTGCGTTGTTCGGGCTGGGTGGCTCCGGACTGATTACGGCGCGGGCGCTGATGGCCGGCGGCGCCAATGTTGTTGCCTTTGACGACAATCCAACCAGTGTTGAAAAGGCCAAGGCAGAGGGTATTCAGACCGGTGATCTGCGCCAGATGGACTGGAGCGACTGTCAGGCGCTGGTGCTGGCTCCCGGTGTGCCTCTGACCCATCCGCAACCCCATTGGACGGTTGAACTGGCTTCAAAAGCCGGTGTTGAAATCATCGGGGATATCGAGCTGTTTTCCCGCACCCTGCAGCAGGAAGGGCGCCGGGCGCCTTTCGTTGCCATCACCGGGACGAACGGCAAATCAACCACTACAGCGCTCATCGCCCACGTGCTCGCTACCGCCGGTCGCAACGTCCAGATGGGCGGTAATATCGGTCGTGCCGTGCTTGATCTTGATCCGTTGAATGACGCACCGGCCAATCAGGTCTATGTGGTTGAGTGCTCGTCCTATCAAATCGACCTCGCCCCGACGCTTCAACCCCATGTCGGAGTTCTGCTGAATGTGACACCAGATCATCTGGAACGACATGGCTCGATTGAAAACTATGCTGCCATCAAGGAACGTTTGGTTGCGGCCAGCGACGTCGCCGTTGTCGGTGTCGATGACGATATTTGTGTGCAGGTGGCTGAACAGCTGACCAGCAACAAGACCCCGATCTTTCGAATTTCTGGGCTTCAGGCGCCGGGCGCGGATATCGGTTACGACGGATCGACGCTGGTCGACGAGGCCGGCAGGTCTTTGATCTCGCTCGATGGGATTGGTTCGCTGCGTGGCCGCCATAACGGCCAAAACGCTGCGGCGACGCTGGCCGTGTGCCAGGCACTGGGTCTTTCCGAAGAACAGGTGTTGGAAGGGTTTCAATCCTTTCCCGGACTAGCGCATCGCATGGAGCAGGTGGGTCATGCCAATGGGGTCCTCTTCATCAACGATTCAAAGGCAACCAATGCAGAAGCTGCCGCGCCAGCGCTGTCCAGCTTCGAGCGGGTTCACTGGATTGTCGGCGGTCTCGCTAAACAGGGTGGGATTGGGGCGCTTGCGCCGTTTTTCCCGCGCGTCGCAAAAGCCTATTTGATCGGCGAAGCTGCCGGCACTTTTGCGGCCCAGCTGGGTGATACGATTCCTTATGAAATTGCTGGCACACTGCAACAAGCCGTTAACCATGCGGCTGTAGACGCTGCTGAGGACGCTTCGTCCGAGCAGGGTGCCGGAAACGGATCGGGTGCCGTTGTGCTGCTTTCCCCAGCAGCGGCCAGTTTCGACCAGTTTCCGAATTTTGAGAAGCGGGGAGAGGCTTTCAAGGAAGCGGTAGCCGCCTTGGACGGATTTGTCGGGATTGAGGACTGAGATCATGATGTCACGTGCACGCAAAAGTCTGGTTTCTGACTGGTGGTGGACGGTCGACAAATACCTTTTGACCGCCACTTTGCTTTTGCTGGCCTGTGGTTTTCTGCTGTCACTGTCCGCCAGCCCGTCAGTGACTGCCCGGTTGAACATTGACGACAGCTTTCACTTTGTGAAACGCCACGCGATTTTCCTTTTGCCGGCGCTGGTGATCTTGATTGGAACATCGTTCTTGAACCTGAAACAGGTCAAGCGCCTGTCGATCGTCCTGTTGGCGGGCACTTTGCTAGCCCTGTTGCTGCTGCCGTTCATTGGCTTTTCGGCGAAAGGGGCGACGCGCTGGTTGGCGGTGGGATCCTTCCTGTTGCAGCCATCCGAATTTCTGAAACCGGTATTTGTGGTGACCACGGCGTTTCTGTTTGCGGAAAGCACCAAACGCCCGGACATTCCCTGTAATCTGTTCTCGATCATCTTGTTTGGCATCTGCGCCGGCCTTCTGGTCACGCAGCCTGACTTCGGTCAAACCGTGCTGTTGGCGCTGATCTGGGGAACCATGTTTTTCATGGCGGGTATGCCGTGGATCTGGATTGCCATGTTGGGTGGCCTGAGCGTTGTCGGCTTTGTCGCCGCCTATTTGACCATCCCGCACGTCACGACCCGTATTGACCGGTTTATCACCGGCACGGGTGACAACTTCCAGGTGGATCGTGGGCTGGAAGCGATTGCATCTGGCAGTTGGTTTGGCCGTGGACCGGGCGAAGGCCAGGTCAAATACGGCCTGCCGGACAGTCATACAGATTTCATTTTCTCGGTTGCTGCGGAAGAATTTGGCGTGGTTCTGGCCATGGCCCTGGTAGCTGCGTTTGCCTTTGTTGTGCTGCGTGGCCTCTATCACGGCTTGCAGGAGCGGGACCGTTTCGTGCAACTGGCCCTGTCGGGCTTGGTGCTGATGTTCGGCTTTCAGGCGATCATCAATATCTGCGTAAATCTGCGCCTCATTCCCGCCAAAGGCATGACCTTGCCGTTTATTTCCTATGGTGGTTCATCGATGATGGCCGTTGCTCTGGGCATGGGGCTGGTTCTGGCTCTGAGCCGCAAGCGGGCCGAAAGCTATCGACGTCCGTCGGTGCACACTGTGCCACCCAGCCATATCATGGCGGTGCAGGCAGGAGCTTAAGCGATGTCTAAGACGGTGCTGTTGTCGGCAGGCGGAACGGGCGGGCATCTGTTTCCGGCCCAGTCTTTGGCGCAGCAGTTGAGCGAACGGGGATGGACGGTGCACCTGGCAACCGATCCGCGTGCCGAACGTTTTGTCGCCGAGTTTCCTGCGGCGCAAGTCCATATCATTCCCTCAGCAACATTTGGCGGCAAGAATCCGATCGCCTTGTTGCGCACTTTGTATCGATTGCTGAAAGGCTACATTCAGGCCTGGCGCGTCCTTTCCAAGGTGAAGCCAAACGCTGTGGTTGGCTTTGGCGGATATCCAACCGTGCCGCCGCTGTTGGCTGCAGCCCACCGCGGGCATCCCACCATTTTGCATGAGCAAAACGCAGTTATGGGGCGGGCCAACAAGTTTCTGGCGCGCCGCGTGTCGGCAATCGCCACCGGTTTTGCATTGGAAAAGGACATTCACCCCTCCAGCGCGCCGGTCACCGTTACCGGCAACCCGCTTCGTGAGGTGGCGCATACGGCTGCGAACAACGCTTATCAGGTCCACAAAAAGGATGGCCATTTCAATCTTCTTGTCTTCGGTGGTAGCCAGGGCGCGCGGTTCTTTTCGCAGGTCATGCCGGAAGCCTTGAAGCATCTGAGCGATGATCAGAGAAAACGGCTCAAACTGGTTTTGCAGTCGCGTCCCGAAGACGCAGAATTGGCCAGAGCTTCGTTGGACAAATTGGGTGTCAGCGCGGAAGTCAGCGACTTCTTCATGGATATGCCTCACCGAATTTCACAGNCTCATCTGGTTATCTGTCGGTCCGGCGCCTCGTCGGTCAGCGAACTGGCGCTGATTGGTGTACCCAGCATTCTTGTTCCCCTGCCCGGGGCTCTGGACGATGATCAGGGCGCGAACGCGTCATTTCTCGCTACTGCAGATGCCGCCCATCTGGTGCGCCAGCATGAACTGACGCCGGAAAGATTGGGCAATATGCTCAGTGAGGCAATGGAACAGCCGGAAAGACTTGCAATACAGGCTGAAAACGCCAAAAAGGCTGGCGTGTCAGATGCCGCGGTTCGATTGGCCGACTTGGTCGACCAGCACGCGCACTAGATCAAAGGAAAATCCCTATGCGGATGGCGGACGATATCGGCCTGATTCATTTTATTGGCATTGGTGGCATTGGTATGAGCGCCATCGCCGAAGTGTTACACAATCTGGGATATCCGGTGCAGGGATCCGACCAGGCGGATGGCGCTAATGTCAAACGTCTGCGCGAAAAAGGTATTCCCGTGCATGTCGGCCACCGCGCAGAAAATCTCGGCGCCAGTGAGGTCGTGGTGACCTCCACCGCGATCAAGATGGACAATCCAGAACGAGTTGAGGCCAAGGAGCGTGGATTGCCGCTGGTGCGACGCGCCGAAATGCTGGCCGAGCTGATGCGCTTCAAACAGTCTGTTGCGGTTGGTGGCACCCACGGCAAGACGACCACAACATCAATGGTCGGTCAGTTGCTGGAATCCGGTGGGCTTGATCCGACCATCATCAATGGTGGCATTCTCAATGCCATCGGCACGAATGCCCGAATGGGTGATGGTTCCTGGATGGTTGTCGAAGCCGATGAAAGCGACGGCACATTCCTGCGCCTGCCGGCTGACGTGGTGGTGGTGACCAATATCGATCCAGAACATCTCGATCACTACGGCACGTTCGACAAGGCCAAGGAAGCTTTCAAAACCTTCGTTGAAAACGTGCCATTCTATGGGTTCGGCGTGATGTGCATCGACCATCCTGAAGTACAGGCGCTGGTCAGCCGTATCGAGGACCGTCGCATCGTCACCTATGGCAACAACCCGCAGTCCGAATACCGGTTCCGCAATGTCCGCCCGGAAGGGGCAAAGTCGAAGTTCGATGTGACCATTCACGACCGTAAATCCGGACAGGATGAAGTGATCGAGGATCTGGTCCTACCCATGCCCGGCGTTCACAATATTTCAAACGCAACGGCTGCTATCGCGGTTGCGCATAAACTTGGCGCCAGCGTTGATGCCATTCGCAAGGGCCTGGAGAATTTCAAGGGCGTGCGCCGCCGCTTCACGCCTATGGGCTCCTGGAACGGTGTTGAGGTGTTCGACGACTACGCCCACCATCCTGTTGAGATTTCGGCGGTCTTGAAAGCTGCACGCACGGCGGTGAAATCAAGTGGCGAAGGACGCGTCATCGCCATCAAGCAGCCGCACCGATACACCCGACTCAACGATCTGTTCGATGAGTTCAGCGCCTGCTTCAATGATGCAGATGCGGTTCTCGTCGCCCCGGTTTATGCCGCGGGTGAGGATCCCATTGAAAACACCAATTCCAACTCGCTGGTCTCGGCAATGAAGTCCGGTGGCCACCGCAATGTCCGGGCGATTGATGGTCCCGAAGATATCGCGCCGATTATCCAGTCGATGGCCAAACCCGGCGACTTTGTCGTGTTCCTGGGAGCTGGCGATATCACGGCTTGGGCACAGGCACTGCCTGGCGAATTGGCGGCGCTGAAATGAGTGGGCAGGAATTGCTGGACCGTCTCGATGTAAGCGGTATTCGCGGTCGACTGACACCCGATGCTGCGATGTCGAAAATCACCTGGTTTCAGGTGGGTGGCCCTGCAGACTTGCTATTTTCGCCTGCCGATGAAGAAGATATGGCACTGTTCCTGAGCCGCCTGCCGGCAGAAGTGCCGGTACTCGTGGTCGGCATTGGCTCCAATCTGCTGGTCCGCGATGGTGGCATTGAAGGCGTTGTTATCCGCCTGTCAGGGCGCGGCTTTGGCAAGATTGAGGACCTCGGCGGCAACCGGCTTTATGCAGGCGCTGCGGTGCCGGATAAACGCCTCGCTGCGGCGGCCTTGGATGCCGGTCTGGGGGGATTTGAATTCTATCACGGTATTCCGGGCGCCATCGGCGGGGCCCTGCGCATGAATGCGGGGGCAAACGGCACCGAAACAACGGACCGTGTCGTTGAAGTTCACGCCCTCGACCGGCAAGGCAACCGCAATGTGCTGAGCCATGCCGATATGGGATATTCCTATCGCCATTCCGAGGCACCGAAGGATCTGATTTTCACCGGTGCGGTGTTCGAAGGCGAGCCGAAGGGCAAGGCCGAAATTCAACAAGCCATGGACGCGGTTCAACATCACCGCGAGACCGTCCAGCCGATCCGCGAAAAGACCGGCGGGTCGACTTTCAAGAACCCATTGCCCCATTCATCTTGGAAATTGGTGGATGAAGCTGGGCTGCGCGGACACCAGATTGGTGGCGCGCAAATGAGCGAAATGCACTGCAATTTTATGATCAATACCGGCAACGCCACTGCCCATGATCTGGAGACCTTGGGCGAGACGGTTCGCAAAAAGGTTCATGCCAAGAGCGGCATTGCGCTGGAGTGGGAAATTAAGCGGTTTGGCCGGTTCGAACCGGGAAAGATCGTCGAAAGCGGTATCTGACGAATCACCTCTTAGCGTCTGAACTTTCGCCTCAAATCCTCTGAATTATCCGGCAATATCCTTGGCTGACGCAACGGCAGGATAAAAAAGTTAATTTTTGCCTCTGCACATTCATTGGCGTGAATGTTGAGTCTTTTGAATCCGTTACCACAATCTTCTGAAATGGTGATTCAAAATCACCTTGGAATCGCCAAGCATTCGTCGCTTGAATGCCCGTTTCTCATGTGATTCTTCTCGTATCAGAGCCGATAGGCTCATAGGGGAAAGAGAGAGAATTGCTGATGACGCATGTTGCAATGCTCATGGGGGGACTATCATCTGAACGTCCCGTCAGCATGTCTACAGGTAACGCCTGTGCCGATGCACTTGAGGCGGAGGGGTTCAAGGTAACGCGGGTTGATGTGGGCCGCGATATCTCGTCGGTGCTTGAGAAATTGAAGCCCGACGTCGCCTTCAATGGTCTGCACGGTCCCTTTGGTGAGGATGGCACCATCCAGGGCGTCCTTGAATATCTGGAAATTCCCTACACCCATTCAGGTGTCATGGCATCGGCTCTGGCGATGGACAAGGAACGCTCCAAGACCGTGGTGCGGCGGGTCGGTGTACCAGTCGCCGAAGCACGCGTCATGCATCGATTGGAGGCTGCGAAGAAACACGCCATGAAGCCGCCTTATGTGGTCAAACCGGTCAATGAAGGGTCGAGCTTTGGCGTGCTGATCGTTGGCGAAGATCGCTCCACACCGCCGCAGGAATTGTACTCCGACGAGTGGCCCTATGGCGACATTGTCATGGTCGAGCGATTCGTTCCGGGACGCGAATTGACCTGTGCTGTGATGGGGGATGTGGCGCTTGGTGTGACCGAAATCCTGCCGCTGGGGGACACATTCTACGACTACGATGCCAAATATGCGGAAGGGGGCTCAAAACACATCCTTCCGGCTGAAATTTTACCAAATGTTTACCAAAAGATACAGACACTGTCGCTCAAGGCGCATCAGGCGATCGGTTGTCGCGGGGTAACCCGATCCGACTTCCGCTTGGATGATCGCATAAACGGGACGGGTGAATTGATCTGGCTGGAGGTGAATACCCAGCCGGGCATGACGCCCACATCGTTGTTACCGGAACTGGCCGAGCACGCCGGGCATACATTTGGTGAATTGCTGGCATGGATGGTGGAGGACGCGAGTTGTCGTCGCTGAGCGGATTTTTTGCACGTTGGGCTGGTCGCGCCGATGCGGCCGGGACACCTGCGTCCGCTGATCATGTCAATCCGCTGGTTCTTGCATTCAGATCGCGCATGCGGGCCCTGCGGCGTCGCCTCGATGCGATTCCCGCGCCCCGCACCGGAGCGGGAACAAGCCTGGCCCTAGGTTTCATCATTGCTGGATGGTTTTACGGTTCGGTGGTCGCTGGCACGGCGCCCGCCTTGGTATCAGGGATCGGCAGCGCGGTTGGCTTGCAGTCAAAGGATATCGTGCTGACCGGGCAGGTCGAAACCAGTGAGCAGGATATCGTCGCAGCCCTGGCTTTGCCGACGCAGGGATCGCTTCTGGGATATGACGTCGCTGACGCACGGGCTCGGATCTTGGCTCTGCCATGGGTCAAAGATGTTGCGATTCGCAAACTCTATCCGGGCAAGCTGACCGTTGCCTTGGCGGAAAAGCGGGCTGCTGCGGTCTGGCAGCACCAGGACCGTTTGACTGTCGTTGAGCAGACCGGGAAGCCAATTGCCAAATTTGGAATCGCCGATCTTCTGAACAATCGTTTTGCTCATCTGCCCCATCTGGTGGGGCAGGGCGCTTCTGAATCAGCCAGTGAGATTCTCCCACTTATCGGTCGCTATCCGCAGCTGTCGGGACGGGTCACTTCTTACACCCGCGTCGCCGACCGTCGCTGGGATCTCGGCTTGGCCAACGGCATGCTGATCATGTTGCCCGAAACGGGAATGGAAAAAGCGCTCGGGCATCTCTCCGGCATGGCGGAAAAGAGCCGGCTGCTCGAACGCCAAATAGATGTGGTCGATTTGAGGCTAGGGGACCGCGTGACTTTCCGAATGTCGCCGGAGGCGGCCAAGGCGCGAGCGACCCTTGTCGCAGACCGCTTAAAAGCCTTGAAGAAGGTGGGGCGAGACCTATGAGTTTGTTTCGATCCCCCACCGAGCGCTCCCGGATTGGCCGATTGCCCACAGGCAAGTCGGCCACAATCTCTGTTTTGGACGTCGGTAGCACCAAAATTTCTTGCATCATTGCCAAGCTGCGTCCTCGCACCGGTGTGGATATCCTGCCCAACCGTTCGCATTCCATTGAAGTTCTTGGCTTTGGACATCAGCGCTCGCGTGGCATCAAGTCCGGCGTCGTCGTCGATATGGACGAGGCGGAAGACGCGTTGCGTCTGGCTGTCGATGCTGCGGAAAACTCAGCCAAAATGCCGGTTGAATCGTTGATCGTGTCCGTTTCGGCTGGCCGGCTGGGCAGTGAAACCTATTCCTCCGGCATAACGCTTGGCGGCAGAGAGGTTGAGCCTTCGGACGTGCGTTCCGTGCTGGCTTCGGGCCAAAAGCACGCGTTGGCCGATCAGCGCGCCATTCTGCATGCGCTGCCGATCGGCTATGCCATCGACAACGAACACGGCATCAAAGATCCGCTGGGCATGGTCGGCAACGAGCTTGGCGTCGACATGCATGTCGTGAATTGCGATTCAGCGCCGCTGCGCAATTTGGAAAACTGCATCAACCGCTCACACCTGCGGGTGGATGGCATGGTAGCAGCGCCCTATGCCTCCGGGCTTGCAGCGCTGGTTGAAGATGAAACCCAGATGGGCTGTGCCTGTATCGATATGGGCGGTGGTACAACGACCCTGTCGATCTTCCTGAATCAGCAACTGGTCTATGCCGACGCAATTGCCGTTGGTGGCAATCATGTGACCATGGATATCGCCCGCATCTTGTCGATGCGTGTCAGCGACGCAGAACGGTTGAAAGTATTGCACGGCAAGGCCAATCCGGCTCAGGTGGATGAAAGCGAGATGATCGCTGTGCCGCGGATCGGCGATGACAATCACGTCATTCCGGATCAGATCACGGTTGCTCAATTGGCGCAGTTCATCCGTCCCCGCATTGAAGAGACTTTTGAGATGGTGCGCGACCGCATCAACCGCTCCGGCTTTGCTGGCGCTGTCGGCCGTCGCATTGTCCTGACCGGTGGCGCGAGCCAGCTTGTCGGCGTCAGTGAAGTGGCCACACGCGTGTTGTCTGCCAATATTCGTCTTGGGCGTCCGATGGGCATATCGGGCCTGCCGAAGACAGCCAAAGGACCCGCTTTCTCCACAGTAAGCGGCCTGCTCATCTATCCACAGCTTGCCGGTGCGGAATACGCCGACCGGACATCCAGAACCGCAAATCTCATCGCACATTCAGGCGGTGGCTCATTCTCACGGGTGAGCCGCTGGCTGAAGGAAAGTTTTTAACCATTGCCCCCGTGCAGAACGGGGATGATCAATCGGGCTGCTCTCTCGATGTCGGGAGGTGATCAAGTGGCTCAAAACCAACGAGGAATGACCCATGACTCTCAACCTGCATAAACCAGACATTACCGAGCTGAAGCCGAGGATTACCGTATTCGGTGTCGGCGGAGGCGGCGGCAACGCCGTCAATAATATGATTTCTTCCGGCCTCGATGGCGTCGACTTTGTTGTCGCCAATACAGATGCCCAGGCTTTGACCATGTCGAAGGCCGAGCGTCTCATCCAGATGGGTGTGGCCGTCACGGAAGGTCTGGGTGCCGGTTCGCAGCCAGAAGTTGGTGCCGCAGCGGCGCAGGAGTGCATTGACGAGATCAACGACCATCTGTCGGGCACGCATATGGCATTCGTCACCGCCGGCATGGGGGGCGGAACCGGCACGGGTGCTGCTCCAGTCGTCGCCAAAGCCGCGCGTGACGCAGGCATTTTGACCGTTGGTGTCGTAACCAAGCCGTTCTCCTTTGAAGGCAAGCGCCGCATGGCTCTTGCTGAAGAAGGCATTCAGGAACTGCAGAAGAATGTTGATACGCTCATCGTCATTCCGAACCAGAACCTGTTCCGGGTTGCCAATGACAAGACCACCTTTGCTGACGCCTTCTCGATGGCTGACCAGGTGCTCTATTCTGGCGTGGCCTGCATTACAGACTTGATGGTGAAGGAAGGCCTGATCAACCTTGACTTCGCCGATGTACGTTCCGTCATGCGTGAAATGGGCCGCGCAATGATGGGCACAGGTGAAGCTTCTGGCGAAGGCCGTGCGATGGCTGCTGCGGAAGCCGCCATTTCCAACCCACTCCTCGACGAGACTTCAATGGCAGGATCGCAGGGCCTGCTCATCTCGATCACCGGTGGTCGTGACATGACACTGTTTGAGGTCGATGAGGCCGCCACCCGCATCCGTGAGGAAGTTGATCCGGACGCCAACATCATTCTGGGCGCAACATTCGATGAGAGCCTGGAAGGCGTCATCCGCGTATCCGTGGTCGCAACCGGCATTGACAGCGAAGTCAGCGCAGCTGCTGCGCCGAACACCCAGTTGATGAACGATGCGGCGGAAAGACTGCGGTTGTCGGCTCTCGCCCGCTCTGAAGCACAGAACGAAGCTGCAACCGCGTCGAAAGCAGAAGAGACAGCCGGACGCGTCGAGGAAGATTTGACGATTCCTGCAGCACCTGCGCTGGAAATCGAACGTTCGCCTGTAACTACTCCAAGCGCCGTACCATTTGAGGCCGAAAATGCTGATTTCGTTGACCCAATTTCGGACGACGAATTCCAATCCGCCCTCGAGGAGCAACTGGCAATTCCTGCTGAGCCAGCCCCGGAACCCGCCCCACGCATGCCGGCGGTGGAAGACTTCCCGGCTGTTGCGCAACAGAAAATGGCCGCGCAGCCACGTCCTGCCGGCGAAGAAAATGGTCCCATGGGCCTGTTGAAGCGTCTGGCAACCGGTCTTGGTGGCACGCATGCGCCAGAAGAGCAGGCTGCTCCACCGGCTCCTGCCGCGACAGCACCTTCAGCTGCGCCAACAATGCCGAGCCCGGCGCCGGCAGCCCGCGAGGATAACAATCCATATGCTCCGCCGAAAAACGGTACCTTGGATGTGCACGGTCGCGCCGCGCCTGCCGCCAAGCCCATCAGCGAAGACGATCAACTGGACATCCCAGCCTTCTTGCGTAGGCAGGCCTAGTTCAAGGTGCGGCGCCTTGAGCGCCGTGCTGATCAAGATGCAGGATGCTGCATTTGTTAACAAAACTGAAAGGTCGTTGGGCGTACTTCGCTCTACGACCTTTTTTCTTGTTCGATTGCAGGAGGTTAACAAAAGGTTAACGCGCCGTTAACTTGTTAACATTCGGTAAGAAAGCGTGATTTGGATCGACGACCCACTCAGGGTAGGTATTTAGTCAGAGTAGGGGAAAGCGACTCGCTCAAGAGTTCCCAGGGGGCGATGCAGAGATGCATTTGCAAATCGAACTCAAGAGCCGCCTCTTCTAAGAGTTGGGTAACGCAATTGTACCGCAGACGTGGGTTTGTGGGATCGGGGTGTATATGGGAACGCAAGTTTCGACGAAGCAGAACACACTAGCAGGTCGCATTGACCTGTCCGGAGTGGGTGTTCATAGCGGTAAGCCAGTTTCAATCTCTCTCCTCCCAGCCGATGAGGATACTGGAATTGTCTTTCAGAGAAGCGATGTTTCCGTACTCGACCAAGTCGATATCCCTGCAGTTGTAAGCTCCGTTGGTGCAACCGATCTGTGCACCGTGCTTGGTGATCCGGCTGGCGTTCACGTCAAAACGGTTGAGCACCTGATGGCAGCATTGATCGCACTTCATGTCGATAATGTGGTCATCGAAGTAGATAGCGCCGAAATTCCTGTGATGGACGGCTCTTCTGAGGTGTTTGTCGAGGCGATTGACCAGGTTGGCTTGGTTCAGCAGAGCCGCCGTCGCCGCTATCTGCGCGTTCTCAAAGAAGTGCGTTTCACTATGGGCTCGAGCTGGGGCGTATTTGAGCCACATGACACGACCCGCTACGAAGTTGAAATCGACTTCGAAGAAGAAATTATTGGACGTCAGCAGTTTGCCTGTGACCTGACACCAGACGTATTCCGCAAAGATATTTCCCGCGCACGTACTTTTGGTTTCATGAAAGACGTGGAACGCTATTGGGCCGCCGGTTTTGCGCTTGGATCCAGCCTCGATAATTCGGTTGTGATCTGCGATGACAACAAAATCATCAATCCAGAAGGTCTGCGTTACAAAGACGAGTTTGTGCGCCACAAAACGCTGGACGCCGTCGGCGACCTGGCGCTCGCTGGTGGTCAAATCCTCGGTTGTTTCCGCTCTTATCGTGGCGGCCACAAGGTAAACGCCATGGCTTTGCAGGCATTGCTGTCCGACCCGTCCAACTACGAGTGGACAGATGCAGAACCTGTGGTTCGCGGTGGTGCCCGTGCTGAGCTTCGTTCGGTGGCTGCTGCCACTTTTGCGGCCGATAAAAACTAAAGCTCAGGCGACAAGGCCGTTGGCAACCTGGTTTTTTTGGCTGGTGCGTTAAGCATTGCCTCAAAAATGAACGATTTTGTTAGCACATTTGGGTGTATTCATTGTCCAATCCGAGAGTTGGGGCTATGTTGCACCCCGTTGTGATTTGGGCGTTGAGTTATTGAGAGACATTGCATGACGATTGATAAGCATCCAATCAGGACGCCGAAGGGCGGATTTGGCAAGCTGAGTGTGGGTATCGCGGCTGCGATCTTGCTGCTGTCTGCCTGTGCGAAAGAGCAAGACGTCAACGCGTTTGTCGACCCCACAGTACCTGCCGACCAGACATACAACGAGGCTTTGGCCAATATTGATGCGGGCAACTACACCCAGGCCCGACGCAAGTTCAAAAAGCTTGACCGTCAGCATCCTTATTCCGAATACGCCAAGAAATCCGGTGTGATGTCGACCTTTATCGCCTATCGCCAAGGCGACTATCCCGAAGCCATTGCGCAGGGAAAACGCTTTGTGGATCTTTATCCTGCCAACAAAGAGGCGCCTTACGCGCTCTATCTTGTGGGTATGTCGCACTATCGCCAAATCAGCGATGTGACCCGCGATCAACGGTCGGCCAAGAACACCTATCGCACGATGAATGAGTTGATCGAGCGCTATCCTGACAGCGAATATGTCGAAGACGCCAAACGCAAGCGTCGTATTGCAAAGGATCAGCTGGCTGGACAGGAAATGCTGGTGGGGCGTTACTATCAGGAACGCAATGAATATCTGGCAGCGATCAACCGCTATCGCGGAATTGTTGAAAAATATGAAGACACCCGCCACGTCGAAGAAGCTTTGGCGCGTTTGACCGAATCTTACTATGCGTTGGGATTGACTTCGGATGCCCAAACCGCTGCGGCCGTGTTGGGTCACAACTTCCCCGACAGCCAATGGTATAGAGATTCCTATGCTCTTCTTGAGAAGGGAGGCTTGCGGCCCTTGGAGAATCAAGGGTCTTGGCTGTCGCGTGCTTCGAAATTGATTTCTGGCGCCTAGAACCAAACTTCCTGAAAAATGTATGAGGTGATCCGCGCATTTCGATGGTGCTGCTGGTCGCTTTGCGCGTTGCAATGCGCGGCTTCTGCGGAATTTTTTTGGTACAAACCGGAAACATACTGGCTCGGAACCGTCTGATTGGCTAAAACAGCAGGGTCAAGACTCGCTCCAAGTCTGCCCAGAGAGTTGCATGCTTTCAGTTCTTTCCATACGCGATATCGTGCTCATTCGTGAGCTGGATATTGAATTTGACGGTGGCCTGGCGGTGCTGTCGGGCGAAACGGGCGCGGGCAAATCTATCCTTCTGGACTCCCTGTCTCTGGCGCTTGGCGCACGAGGGGATGGCGATCTGGTTCGCGTTGGTCAAAAGCAAGGGCAGGTCAGCGCTATTTTTGATGTTGAGCCGGACCATCATGTCTTTGAGTTATTGAAGGAAAACGACCTCGCCTATGGTGGCGGACAGGACAGCGTCATCCTGCGCCGAACCCAGAACGCCGATGGGCGTACCCGTGCGTACGTCAACGATCAGCCGGTGAGTGTGGCGTTGCTTAAGCAGATCGGCCAGGCCCTGGTTGAAATTCATGGTCAGCACGAAGAACGGGCCATGGTCGATCCAGCAACTCACCGTGATCTTGTCGACGCCTTTGGCAGGCTTGCTCCGCAAAGAAATGCGGTGGCGGAGGCGCACCAAAACTGGCGCCAAGCGGCCCGGGAGCTGAAGGATCTGAAGGCTCGCGTCGAACAAGCCAATCGTGACGCGGACTACCTGCGCTCCAGTGTTGAAGAATTGTCGCAGCTTGCCCCTCAGGAAGGTGAGGAAGAAGAACTTGCCGGCCGCCGCCAGACAATGATGGCAGCTGAAAAGATCGCCTCCGATCTAGATGAGGCCTACCAGGTCCTCGCCGGGCAGGCTTCGCCGATACCAACCCTGGTGAACACCATGCGCAAGCTGGAGCGGAAATCGGATTCTGCACCCGGCGTATTGGATTCCGCCATTGAGTGCTTTGGTGTCGCTGTCGATGCCCTGGCGCAGGCCGAAACGGAGTTGGAGCGCGCGCTGCGCCTTTCCGAATTTGACCCGCAAGAGCTGGAAAACGCCGAAGAACGGCTGTTTGCCCTGCGTGCGGCGTCACGAAAGTACAAGGTGCCGGTTGAAGGTCTGGCCGCGCATTCGCAGAAGATGGGGCGTGATCTCGCTGATCTGGATGCTGGCGAAGACCGGCTGCTTGAATTGGAGCAACAGACCCAGAAAATGCGGGCAGTGTTGGAAACCAAGGCCGCAGATCTCTCCGAGGCGCGGCGTCAGGCTGGCGAGGTGTTGTCTGATAAAGTGATGGTCGAATTACCGGCATTGAAGCTGGAGAAGGCCCGCTTCTTTGTCGATTTGCAATCTATGGGCGACGAGATCGGTTCTGAAGGCAATGACCTGGTCGAGTTCCATGTGCAAACCAACCCGGGCACCCGCCCTGGAGCGCTCATGAAGGTCGCATCGGGTGGCGAGCTGTCGCGCTTCCTATTGGCGTTGAAGGTTGTGTTGGCGGATCGGGGCTCGGCTCCGACCCTGGTGTTTGATGAGATTGATACCGGCGTCGGAGGTGCTGTTGCCGACGCGATCGGTGGCCGGCTTTCCAATCTGTCGCGCCATGTTCAGGTTCTGTCGGTAACCCATGCGCCGCAGGTGGCAGCGCGGGCGCAGGCCCATTTCCTGATTTCAAAGGATGGTGAGCAAGACGTGGAAACGCGTATCCATACCATTGATGGCGACTCCAGGTTGGAAGAGATTGCCCGTATGTTGTCGGGGGCTCAGGTGACGGCGGAGGCACGGGCAGCGGCTGCGCGCCTTTTGGAAGCCGGTTGATATTGTTGGGGCGGAAGTGGGTATCCCATGAGTGATGTAAAGAAGCTGACGCGCGAGCAAGCTGAGGTCGAACTGGAGCGTCTTGCCACCGAGATCGCCGAACACGACGCGCGCTATCATGGCGAGGACGCGCCGACCATTTCCGACGCCGAATACGATGCACTGCGCAACCGGAATACGGCGATTGAAAAGCGGTTTCCAGATCTGGTGCGGGCAGATTCCCCGAGTCTGTCGGTCGGATCTATTGTCCAGAGCAAGTTTGAGAAAATCACCCATGTGGTTCCGATGTTGTCGCTGGACAACGCGTTTTCCGATGAGGACGTTGTCGACTTCGTCGCCAGGGTGCGTCGCTTTTTGAAGTTGGAAGAAAGTCAGGTCCTGCCGATTACCGCTGAACCAAAGATCGATGGCCTGTCGCTTGCCTTGCGCTATGAAGCCGGTGAACTGGTGAGCGCGGCAACCCGAGGTGATGGCGCAGAGGGCGAAAATGTCACCGCCAATGCCCGCACCATAGCAGATATTCCGCGTAAACTAGAGGGAAACGATGTTCCGGATGTTGTCGAAGTGCGCGGGGAAGTTTACCTCGGCAAGCAGGATTTCCTCGACCTCAATGCCCGCATGGAGGCGGAGGGCAAGCAGACTTACGTCAATCCCCGCAACACCGCCGCTGGTTCTCTGCGGCAGTTGGATTCGCGCATTACGGCAAGTCGGCCGCTAAAATTCTTCGCCTATGCCTGGGGCGATGTCAGCGAGCTGCCACGCAATTCCCAAATGCAAATGGTTGAGTTGTTCCAGGAATGGGGCTTTAAAATCAATCCGTTAATGGGCTTGTTTGACGACGTGGATCCCTTACTGGATCGCTATCGACTAATCGAGGAACAGCGTTCGCATCTCTATTATGATATCGACGGGGTCGTCTACAAAGTCGATGATTTGGCCCTGCAGCAGCGGCTCGGCTATGTCTCGCGCAGCCCGCGTTGGGCGATTGCCCACAAGTTCCCGGCCGAGACTGCGATCACGGTTCTGAAAGACATTGAAATTCAGGTCGGTCGCACAGGTGCCTTGTCGCCCGTGGCACGTCTGGAGCCGGTGACGGTGGGTGGCGTCGTGGTGTCCAACGCGACGCTGCACAACGAGGATTATATTGCGGGTATTGGATCGGACGGTGAACCGATCCGCAACGGTGTTGATCTGCGCATCGGTGATACGGTGACTGTTTATCGTGCCGGTGACGTGATCCCGAAAGTGTTGGATGTGGATCTCAGCAAACGACCGGCAGACGCCAAACCCTACGTGTTTCCCGACAAATGCCCCGCATGTGGCAGTGATGCAGTGCGCGAGCTGAATGAGAAAACCGGTAAGCTCGATTCCACCCGCCGCTGTACCGGTGGATTCATCTGTCCCGCACAGGCGGTTGAAGGGCTGAAGCACTTCGTTTCGCGCAATGCGTTCGATATCGATGGTTTTGGAGAGAAGCAGGCCGAAGCCTTCTACAATTGGGGCATGGTGATGAACCCGGCTGATATTTTCACGCTTCGTGAGCGCGATGCCCGGTCGCTGACCCGGCTAGAAAATCGCGATGGGTTTGGCAAGCTCAGCGCCAGCAAGTTGTTTGATGCGATTGATGCCCGCCGCGAGATTGACCTGCATCGCTTCATTTTTGGGCTCGGCATTCGTCATGTGGGCGAGGGCAATGGCAAACTGCTTGCCAGGCATTACCAAACTATTGAAGCCCTTCTTGTCGCGATGGACGAGGCGGTGAATTTTGAAGGCGCGGCCTGGGAGGAACTGGTCAATATCGACGGTATTGGCGAAACGGCGGCACGGGCGCTGGTGCGCTTCTTTGCCGATACCAACTCACGCAAGGTAGTAGATGCGCTGCTGATAAATGTAACGCCACGACCGGCGGAGCAGGTGGCGACGGAATCACCGGTGGCTGGCAAAACCGTGGTCTTTACAGGGAGCCTGGAACAAATGAGCCGCGATGAGGCGAAAGCCATGGCTGAGCGTTTGGGGGCCAAGGTGTCCGGTTCAGTCAGCGGCAAGACGGATCTGGTTGTGGCCGGTCCGGGCGCTGGCTCAAAGCTCAAGAAAGCGACTGACCTGGGTATTGAAACCCTCGACGAAGATGGTTGGTTCGATCTTGTCGGACGATAGACTGGTTGACCAGATCGCCGATGGGGTTCGCGACGTTTTGCCGATCACTTTGGCGGTGTTGCCATTTGCCGGCGTCTACGGGGCGCTGGCGATAGAGCAAGGGCTTAGCCTCGGCGAGATCACCCTGGCCTCGATGACGATATATGCCGGTGCCAGCCAATATGCGATGCTTGATCTGATGGGGCAGCAAGTGCCGCCTTGGTCGATTGTTTTGGCTGTATTTGCCATCAATTTTCGCCATGTTCTCTATTCCGCATCCTTGGGCCGTAAGCTTCAGCAATTCTCCTGGTGGCAAAAGATCCTCGCCTTCTTTCTGTTGGTCGATATTCAGTTCGCCGCCTGTGAAACCCGTTCGGTGACGCGGCCCATTCGTCCAGCCTATTACTTTGCCTTTGCCGCGGTGCTGTATTCGACCTGGCTGGGCTCCAATATTGTCGGCGCGCTGTTTGGCAAACTGATCGAAAATCCTGCGGATTTTGGCTTCGATTTCATTCTGCCCCTGTATTTCCTCGGCATGGTGATGGGGTTTCACACCCGGCCCAACTTTCTGCCCATCATGCTGGTCAGTGTCGCCAGTTCCTTGTTGGCATATTTCACCGTTGGCAGTCCCTGGCACATCACACTTGGTGGCCTGGCCGGTCTGCTGTTGGCCGCCGCCCTGAGCAAGCCGCCCCAGGAGGACGCGCCGCCGCCGCCGTCGCCGCCGCCGTCGGCCGCTGTGGAGACGTCCCATGGATGATATTGTCCTGCTGATCCTGGCCTGCGCCGCGGCCACTTATGTGACCCGAATTGGTGGTCACCTGATCTTGTCGAGTTTTGGCATGATCCACCATCGGGTCAGCGCAGCTCTTGATGCTGTGCCGACTGCAGTGATGACGGCCCTTGTGGCGCCGTCTCTGGTGACCCATGGACCGGCGGAAGTACTGGCGCTTGTTTGCGCCGGTCTGACCGCATTGCGGGCGCCGTTGATGATCAGTGTGGCGGTCGGCCTGATCGTGTTGATGGGGCTGCGGTTTCTCCTCGGTTGAACCGGGAGCCCGTTTATTTGTGTGACGGATTAAAGCTGCAGTGGTCATGCTGTGTCTGTCGCGACAGGCTTGAGCCGTTCCTTGAAA
>JABSRX010000111.1 GCA_013214695.1 Rhizobiaceae bacterium
CCTTCGCGCATTGCTTGCAGCGCACGCCCTTGCTGATCGGTCGCCTGGCCGCTGTCGCCTTGTCCCAGTTGCTGCTCAGCTTCGCCCATGGCTTCGCCTGCTTCGCCAAGTCTTTCGCCTGGATCCAGGCCCATACCCCGCAGCTGCTCCTGCATTTCCTGCATCTGGCGTTGCAGCTCACCCTGTTGCTGCTGCAACTGACGCATGGCTTCGGCGAACTCTTCTGCGGTCATCGGTCTCTGTTCGCCCGCCTGGCCTTCCTGCCCGCGGCGTTGACCTGGTCGTTGACCTTCACGATTGCCGTTCTGCTCCTGACCGCGCTGGCCCTGTTGCTGACGGCGCTGCATGTCGAAGGTTTCATCCATCAACTGCTGCTGCTGACGCATCATTTCGCCCAGGCGATTCATCTGCTCGCTGAACTGATCCTGCCCCTGTTGCTGTTGTTGGCCCTTGGGGCGGGCAGTTTGCAGGTTGTTCATCATACGCTGCAGTTCCTGCAGCAATTGTCTGGCCGCATCACGTGAACCCGATTTGGCCAGATCTTCGATCTGCTGCATCAGTCGGTCCAAATCCTGCTGGCGCAAAACCTGGGTATTGGGATCGAGCGGCATGGCTTGCTGGTTCTGCGGGTTACGCTGCATTTGCTGCGCCAGTTCGCGCATGAACGCGTCCATGGCGGCCCGCAATTCCTGCATCAAGCGATCAATCTCTTCGTCCGAAGCACCGTTTTCCAAGGCTTGCGAAAGTCTCTCCTGGGCATCGCGCAAACGGCGTTCGGCAAGCGACAGGTCGCCATCTTCGATCGACAGGGCAATTTCCCACAACAGCTCAACCGCCTCCAGCAGGTCATCCTTGTTTTCGGCCCGGCTAACGCTGCGATAGGCAACGCGCAAGGCCGTGTAGACGGACATGTCCCTGATAAACTCTTCAGGATGCGTGTCGGTGATGATGTCGAGCATCTCGGCCACCTGAGGGGCGGCATTGGCGTCCAGTGCGAGGTTGCGGCGTTCTTGCACAACCGCGCGAGCCAAAGGTTTGGTGAAGATGCGTTCCGGCAGAACCAAGGTTTTGGTTTCGCTGCGACCGGATTGGCCGGCCTCATCTTCAGCAATCAGCGTCAATTTGACTTCGGCACCTGCCCAGGGGTGGGCGGTCAGATCCTGGCTGGTGCGGGACGTCCCTTCCGTGGCCCGGCGGCGCGGCAATGGCAGGTCAATTTCCGGCGCTTCGATCAACGGCTCAGCCTTGGCCGCACCGGGCGATGCCTGCAAAATTTCGGCCTGAGCGGAAACGACGCCGTAATCATCTTCCACCGAATAGGCGAATTCCAGTGCACCACGTGTCGATGTCGTTGGATCTTCGGCAAATGCAATCGATGGATCTTCGTCCGGCAAGACGGTCACCGACCAGTTGCGGATGGTTTGTCCGTTGGAACTGAGAACCAGGCTGCTGGAGTCTTTCAAGGTGGACTTGAAAATTGTGCTCTTGGCTTGCCTGTCCCGGCGTTGTGTATCGGAAGTGTTGTCCGGCTCATCGCCCGCTTCCGGTGCAATTGCGACAAATTCCAGGGCGGCTTGCTCGCCCTCTGTCGACCCGTTGCCAGCCCCGCCTTTTTGTTGCTTGGCAAGCTGCAAAGACGGTTCGTCAATTTCCAACAGGCGCACGATAAGCTCACTGCCTTCCGGCACCGATGCCGTCTGCGTGTCCGGGCCGAGGAATACCGGCGGACGGTTTGTGTAGGCTGGAGGGGTCAGCCATGCATCGATACGACCGCTTTGGGCCAAGGCAAGATCACCATGGGTCTGGAATGCATCGCCAATCCGGCTGGACCAATTGCCCCAACCAGCCGCAAATCCGATGAACAGCAGCAAAGCGACAACGGCCCGCAATGCAAATGGATCCTTGGAAGCCACTTTGGGTACGGGCGTGCCGGCGCTCAAATTCTTCAGCGAATCCGCCATGCGGCGGCGGTGTTCGCTCCAAAGCGCGCGCGCAAACGGATCATCGCTGCCAGCGAGATGGGCGAGATTATCTTCCTGCGCCGTTACCGGGCGATGCTGCAACTGAGAAACCCGCTCAATACGGGTGTCGATCTGCGTTGCGCCTGGCAGCGTCATGCCCTTCAGCGGATACAGCGACAACAGGGCCGCAGCGGCGAACAAGACCAAAAGACCCAGGCGGACCTCATTGATCATCAATGGCCACAATCCGAGCCAAGAGACTGTCAAAAACAGGCAGACAACAGCGATAAAGGGCAGGATACGCGGCCAAAGCCGTTCCCACGTTTCCGCCATCCAGGCGAAGCTGCGGGCACGACTGAGGCTCATCGCCATATTGCTGTTGTCAGAAGTTTGATGCGATGGACTTACACCGCCAGCTTCATTCGGATCAGGCTGCTTGCTTTCCATACACTCACCTTACCACCAAAAGCGGCAAAGGCGAGACCACCGGGATAATTCGTCGCACCGGTCGCAAAAATGTGAATGGATCAGGCGAGCCAGTCCGGGACGGAATCCAAACCGATCAACTCGTCATAGCTGAGCCGCGGACGAACCACATGGAATTGATCTCCATTCACAAGGACTTCCGGCACCAGGGGACGTGAATTGTAGGTTCCTGCCTGAACCGCGCCATAGGCACCGGCTGACCCCAGAGCCAACAGATCCTGTGGGCGGGGTTTTGGCATTTCGCGCTGCTTCGCCAGGTAATCGCCCGATTCGCAAACCGGCCCCACAACGTCGGCGGTGATTCGTGCCGAGAATCCGCGGCTGATGTCGACGGGACGGACTTCGTGATAGGCCTCGTAAAGCGTCGGCCGAATGAGATCATTCATCGCGCCATCAACGATAACGAATGTGCGGTCGTCGCCTTCTTTCACATAGGTCACCTGGGTGACAAACAGCCCTGCATTGCCGGCGATCAATCGGCCAGGTTCAAAAATGACCTGGGCATTTAGATCACGCACATGGCGTTTCACCACTTCCGCATAGGCGTCGGGGTCGGGCGGCGGCTGATTGTCTTCATGGTAAGGAATGCCGAGCCCGCCGCCCAGATCGATATGGTCAATCATGTGACCATCGCTGCGCAATTGGCCGATCAGTTCAGCCAAACGCGAAAAGGCGCGATCAAACGGGCCCAGATCGGTGATCTGGCTGCCAATATGCATATCAATGCCGGTGACCTTGATACCCGGCAGTTCGGCGGCTCGGGAGTAGATGCGTGGCGCATCCTTCCAGGGAATACCGAATTTGTCGGCTGCTTTACCGGTGGAAATCTTCTCGTGGGTCATGGCATCAACGTCAGGGTTGATGCGGAAAGAAACCGCCGCTTCCTTGCCCATTGCCACAGCGCGGCTCGACAGCACTTCCAACTCCGGTTCGGATTCCACGTTGAAGCAGAAAATGTTCTGCTCCAGCGCGAAATCCATTTCGCCCGGCTTTTTGCCAACGCCAGAGAACATGATCTTTTCGGCCGGGATACCAGCTGCAAGTGCTCTGCGTAGTTCCCCTTCCGAAACGATGTCGGCCCCGGATCCCAGTCGCGCCAATGTCGCCAAAACCGCTTGGTTGGAATTGGCTTTCATGGCGTAGCAGACCATTGCGTCGATATCTTCGAAGGCTTTGGAGAACACCGTATAATGACGTTCCAATGTGGCAGTCGAATAGCAATAGAAAGGCGTGCCAACCGCCTCGGCGATGGTGGGCAGGCTGACATCCTCGGCATGTAGAATGCCATCTCGATAGTCGAAGTGGTTCATGTGAATTCTGCTGGTTTGTGGGCGAGTGGGCGCGGACTAGTCGAGCAGACCATCTAGGACAAAGCGTTTGTCCTCGTTCTGAGAATTTGGCGTGGGAGCCTGTGGTGGCTCTTCGCCAGCTTCCTTGGCGCGCTCGATTGCGGCCTGCGAGGGTCGTAATGGTGGTCCAACGCGGCCACAGGCCGACAAAATTGTCGAAACCGCCAACAACAACACCAGAAACGTTGCAGTTTTTGAGGTCAAACCTGAAGCCATAATATTACCGTTTCGCCCGTTCGTACTGAAGGAATTAAAGGTCTGTCGCTGTCATATCACGTTTTCAGCCGGATACCACCCGCCTCAATCCAGCCGCTTGCGCCACGCGGCAACCTGACTTCTGACATTGGCCGGTGCGGTGCCGCCGAAGCTGACCCGGCTGGCGACGCTGGCTTGCACCGTGAGCACGTCAAAGACGGCCTCGGTGATGCCCTCGTGCAACTGCTGCAGGTCCACCAGGTCGAGCTCTGCCAGTTCACAGCCTTTTGATTCGGCCATCGCCACGGCGCGACCCGTCACGTGATGGGCTTCGCGGAAGGGAATACCGACTTCCCGCACCAGCCAATCGGCCAGGTCGGTTGCCGTGGCAAAGCCGGAACCGGCCGCGGCTTCCATGTTTTCGGCGTTGATCGTCATGTCGTCCACCATGCCGGTCATCGCCGACAGGCAGAGTTCCAAGGTGTCAGCGGCATCGAAGACACCTTCTTTGTCTTCCTGCATGTCCTTGGAATAGGTCATGGGCAGGCCCTTCATCACGGTCAGCAGGCCGATCAGGGCACCGTTGATGCGACCGCCCTTGCCGCGCACCAATTCTGCAGCATCCGGGTTCTTTTTCTGGGGCATGATGGAGGACCCCGTTGAAAACTTGTCGGATAGTTGGACGAAGCCGAACTGCGGCGTTGACCAGATGACGATTTCTTCGGCCAAACGTGTTAGGTGGGTTGCACAAATGCTTGCCGCTGACAGAAACTCGAGTGCGAAATCCCGGTCTGCCACGCTGTCGAGCGAGTTGCGGGTGGGCTCCCGGAAGCCCAGTGCTTTTGCCGTTGCATGTCGATCAATATTGAAACTGGTGCCAGCCAGAGCGGCGGCACCGAGGGGACATTCGTTCATGCGCTCACGAGCGTCTTCGAAGCGCGACAGGTCTCGGGCCATCATCTCGACATAGGCGAGACAGTGATGGCCAAACGTAACGGGTTGAGCCGACTGCAAATGTGTGAAGCCGGGCATGACCGTATCGGCGTGAGCTTCCGCCTTGGCCAGCAGCACCTTGATGAAGGCGCGCAGGGCAACCTGGGCGGCGTCGGTTTGATCGCGCACCCACATGCGAAAGTCCAATGCCACCTGATCATTGCGCGAACGCGCCGTGTGCAGACGTCCAGCCGCCGGGCCGATCAATTCGGCCAACCGGCTTTCGATATTCATGTGAATGTCTTCAAGCGCCCGTGAGAACTTGAACTCACCGGATTCAATTTCTAACGAAATTGTGCTCAATCCGGCATCAATTGCCGCATGATCTGCTGATGACAAAATGCCCTGTTCGTGCAACATCGCGGCATGTGCACGGGAACCAGCAATGTCCTGGGCGTAGAATTTCTGGTCGAAATCGATCGACGCGTTGATTTCCTCCATGATCGCGTCGGGACCGGAGGCAAAGCGGCCGCCCCACATGGCATTTTCGCTGGAATTTCCGTCAGACTTTTTTTCGGTGGCCATGGGTCAATACCTTATTTGGAACGAGCATGAACGAAGACAACACACCCGACAAAGATGTTTCGAGTAACAAGTCCCTGATGTTTGCCAGGCTGGCGATGGCGGCAGGGGTTTTGGGACTTGCCGTTGGGGCTGGCCTATACGCGTTTTCCGATCGCTTTGGCAATGTTGAAAACTCCGGCCCGCTGGCTTCGGACAGCTGCGCAATCGACGAGACATTGCGCGCATCGCTGGACAACAATTCAGGGGGGCACGTGGCCGCTTTCAAGGCCTTGGACCGGCCCATTTCTGTCGCTCAACTGGGATTTAAGGATTTTGACGGTCAGGCCAAGAGCCTCGGCGACTGGAGCGGTCGGACAATCCTGTTCAATCTGTGGGCGACATGGTGTGCGCCCTGTCGGGCGGAAATGCCGGCGCTGGATCAGCTGCAGGCAGATCTGGGCAGCGACCAGTTTGAGGTCGTTCTGGTCAGTGTCGATCTTGGAGCGGACGACAAGCCGAAGAAGTTTTACAAGGATGTCGGCATGCAGCATGCCGCATTCTATCACGACTCGGAGCTTTCGACCCTCAACATCCTGAAGCGCGAGGGCTTGGCCTTTGGTCTGCCTGCGACCCTTTTGGTGAATGGTAAGGGTTGTGTTCTGGGTGCGCTCAATGGGCCAGCTGAGTGGGCCAGCGACGATGCCAAGAAGCTGATCGAGACAGCGCTCTAACCTTCGACTTTACTGATGTCCTCGACAACGTAGCGCGGCCCGCTTCCGCTGCGGCCAGCTTTGTCCTCGGTGTTATACAGGGCGCAGTCCTCTAGCGACAGGCACCCGCAACCAATGCACATGCCGAGGCGGTCACGCAGCCGCTCCAGCACACCAATTCTGGCGTCGATATCGGTCTTGAAGTCTGCCGCCAGTTTGGCCCATTCGGCCTTGTTGGGTGCCCTGTGCGACGGCAAAGCCGAGAGGGCTTCCTGTATCCGGTTCAGCGAGAAACCCATATTCTGGGCGATCATCACGATCGACAGGCGCCGAATGTCGGAACGGGCAAACCGGCGCTGGCCTCCTGAATTGCGCACAGAGGCCACCAGGCCCCGTTCCTCATAGAAGCGAATCGCCGAGACCGACAGGCCGGTTCGGCGTGCGATTTCACCAATGGGAAGTTGGTTGGATTTACCTGATTTTGATGCCATCGCTTTTGCCCAGAAATAAAGCTTGACCTCAAGTTAACTTGAGGAATTAGGCTTTGTCCATCGGTGTGAAAAATTCAGCCATTGGAAAGGATAAACCATGACCCAGATTGTACTGGAACACATCAACGTCACTGTGCGCGATGCGCAGGCAACTGCCGAAGAGCTCTGCACTCTTTTTGATTGGAAGGTGCGCTGGCATGGCGATGCCATGGATGGTTTGGGGGAAACCTATCATGTGGGTTCCGATGACACATATCTGGCGCTTTATGCGCCCAAAAAGGGGGCCGGCAGCTCAGACGATGACAGCTACACCACCGAGCAGGGCCTCAACCATATCGGCGTGGTCGTCCCGGATATCGACGTGATGGAATTCAAGGTCAAGGCGGCGGGATATAAGCCCGGGCCGCAATGGGACTATGAGCCGGGTCGACGATTCTATTTCCACAACCAGGACGGCATCGAAATCGAGGTCGTGAGCTATACCTGACTTCCGTTTGGCGGGCTTGAAGTTTTTGGCATTCGATCAATAAGCCCGCCACTTGCCTCGCCCCGCAGAAATTTCCGGCTTCCATCTTCTCGTTCGCGCGTTTGTCGTTATTGTGCGTGATTGGGCCATGACATGCCGCCCCGTGTGACACGGGGCCGTCATGGCAATGGAATTTGGGAGGATTTTTCATGGCTGACATTACCACCGATGTTCTGGTTATCGGTACCGGACCGGCTGGCTCTTCAATGGCCGCTTTGCTGTCGACCTATGGCGTCGACAACATGATCATCAATCGCTACCGCTGGCTGGCCAACACACCCCGCGCCCACATCACCAACCAACGCACGATGGAAGTGCTGCGCGATCTTGGCAAAGAGGTGGAAGCGGAAGCCTATATGCACGCCACCGAAAAGGAGCTGATGGGCGAGAACGTCTTCTGCACATCGCTGGCGGGTGAAGAGATTGGCCGTCTCAAGACCTGGGGCACATCTCCCAACTCGGCCGCCGAGCACTTGCTGTCGTCGCCTTGTTTCATGAATGACCTGCCACAGACCTTCATGGAACCGCTGCTGTTCAAAACCGCCTGTTCACGCGGCACGCAGGCCCGCATGTCGACGGAATATGTGCGCCATGAACAGGATGCCGAGGGCGTTACGACCACCTGTTTGGACCGCTTGACCGGCAAGGAATTCACGGTCCGTTCGAAGTATCTTTACGGTGCGGATGGTGGCAACTCGATGGTCGCCGAACATGCCGGACTGGAATTCGAAGGCCAGATGGGCGTTGCTGGATCGATCAATCTGCTGTTCAAGGCCGACCTGTCCAAATATGTCGCCCACCGTCCCTCGGTTCTCTATTGGGTGTTGCAGCCAGGATCCAATGTCGGTGGCATCGGCATGGGCGTGGTCCGTATGATCCGTCCCTGGAATGAATGGCTGGCCATCTGGGGCTATGACATCAACGAACCTGTTCCCGAGGTCACGGACGACTTTGCCAAAAAAACCATTCGCGATCTGGTTGGCGACGCGGATCTGGACATCGACATTACCTCGGTCTCAACCTGGACCGTCAACAATATGTACGCCACAACCAACACCAATGGACGTGTCTTTTGCGGCGGTGACGCCACCCATCGCCACCCGCCGTCCAACGGATTGGGGTCCAACACGTCGATCCAGGATTCATTCAACCTGGCCTGGAAACTGGCGGCCGTTCTGCAAGGTAAGGCGGATGCTGGTTTGCTGGACTCTTACCAAACAGAACGCGCACCGATCGCCAAGCAGATCGTTAGCCGCGCCAACCAGTCGATTGATGAATTTGGACCGATCTTTGGTGCGCTGGGGCTTCTGGATTCGATCGATCCGGTCAAGATGCAGGCCAATATGGATGCCCGTTGTGACGACACGCCTGAGGCAGAAAAACAACGCAAAGCTGTGGCCGATGCGATCGCCTTCAAGAAGTATGAATTCGATTGCCACGGCGTTGAGATGAACCAGCGTTATCAATCCGATGCGATTGTCGGCGATGGGACAGATGAGCCGGAATTCGCCATGGATGCGGAGCTGCATTATCACCCGACCACCTGGCCAGGCGCGCGGCTGCCCCATGTCTGGTTGTTCGATGACCAGGGCAACAAGGCGTCGACCCTGGACCTCTGCGGTCAGGGTAAATTCACGGTGCTGACAGGCATTGGTGGCGATGGATGGGCTTCGGCCGCCGAGACGGTTGGCCAGGAACTCGGTATCGAGATTGTCTGCCACAAGATCGGACCGCGTCAGCATTGGCAGGACTTTGCTGGTGATTGGGGCCGCAACAGCGAAGTTCGCGATGGCGGCATCGTTCTGGTGCGTCCTGACCAGCATGTCGGATGGCGCCGCGAAAGTGCTTGTGACAGCGCCGAAGCGGCGACGGAAGAATTGCGCAAGGTGATGAAATCGATCCTCGCCCTTTGACCTGAAAAACGATATTCCCAAGGGGCGCCGAACACTTTCGGTCCCCCTGAACCTTACTTTCGAGGAACCCATGCCCGAAGCCTTTATCTGTGATTACATCCGCACCCCGATCGGTCGTTTTGGTGGTGCGCTCTCATCTGTGCGTGCTGATGACCTGGGAGCTGTTCCGCTCAAGGCGCTTCAGGAGCGCAACGCCAATGTCGATTGGGAAGCGGTTGAGGATGTCATCTATGGCTGCGCCAATCAGGCAGGCGAAGACAATCGCAATATCGGACGCATGGCTGTTCTGCTCTCGGGCCTGCCGCAATCGGTCCCCGCTTCAACGGTCAACCGTCTTTGCGGTTCAGGCATGAACGCCGTAATCGATGCGGCGCGTGCCATTAAGGCGGGCGAGGCGGATCTCATCCTGGCTGGTGGTGTCGAAAGCATGTCGCGGGCACCATTTGTCATGCCAAAGGCGCAGACCGCGTTTTCGCGCAATGCGGAAATCTATGACACCACAATCGGCTGGCGCTTTGTCAATCCGGTGCTGAAGGCGCAATATGGCATCGATTCCATGCCGGAAACGGGCGAGAACGTTGCTGAGCAATTCAATGTTTCACGTGAAGATCAGGACGCTTTTGCGCTGCGCAGCCAGGAAAAGGCCGCCGCGAGCGTTGCGCGCCGTGGTGAAGAAATCACGCCGGTGACGATCCCCCAGCGTCGTGGGGACGACATTGTCGTGAGCGATGACGAACACCCGCGCAGCACAACTCTGGACAAATTGGCTTCGCTGCCGACTCCCTTCCGCAAGGATGGCACCGTCACGGCGGGCAACGCATCCGGTGTCAACGATGGCGCAGCGGCGCTGATCATCGCCAGCGAGGCCGCAGCCAAAAAACACGGACTGACCCCGATCGCCCGCGTCATGGGAGGCGCCGTGGCGGGTGTCGAACCGCGCATCATGGGCATTGGTCCGGCCCCGGCCACGCAGCGCTTGTGCGCGCGCCTCGACATCAATCCTTCGGACTTCGGAGTGGTCGAACTGAATGAAGCCTTCGCATCGCAAGGGATCGCCGTCTTGCGCGAGCTCAGCCTCGACGAAGCGGCACCTCATATCAATCCAAACGGTGGCGCGATTTCATTGGGTCATCCGCTTGGCATGTCAGGTGCCCGCATCGCGGGCACCGCGGCACTAGAGATGCAGAGGACCGGTTCGCAGTATGGACTGGCAACCATGTGCATCGGTGTCGGCCAGGGCATCGCTATTGGATTAGAAAAGGTCTGAGTCTGCTCGCCGCATGGAATGAACAGAAAAATACGATGACCTGCGTGGACTTTCCGGTCTAGACTGGTCGCGAAGCCCAAGCGGGCAGTTCCTCCTGGAAAGCCAAACCACGTGACCATTGCAAGTGCGCAAAGCAGCGGAGCAACCCGTTACTGGGTGGTGTTTGGCGCGTGCCTCACTCAGTTCACCATCATCGGTTTGTTGATCTCCTACGGGCTGTTCTTCGCGGAGTTCGAGCGTGAATATGGCTGGTCCCGCACCGCCCTGTCCGCCAGCACCTCCGTCGCCTTCTTCTTGATGGGCGTGTTCGCCATCGCCATTGGTCGTCTCAATGACCGCTTTGGCCCCCGTCTGGTACTGGGCATTTCGGGAACGCTGTACGGCATCGGCTATGCCCTGCTGTCGCAGGTGACGGAAATCTGGCACCTGTTCATCCTGTTCGGTCTTTGCATTGGCTCGGGCATGGCGGCGCATGATGTGGTGACTCTCTCAACCGTCGCCCGCTGGTTTCCCAACCGCAGGGGGGTTATGAGCGGCATCGTCAAAACCGGGACCGCCATCGGGCAGGTGTCGGTTCCACCCTTGGCGGCGGTGCTGCTGACTCAATATGGCTGGCAAACTGCTTTGGTCATTTTGGGCACAGCCGCGATCGGATTGATGGTCGTCGCCTCGGCCTGCATGTCGGATCCGCCCAAAGCAAAGGGGCAGGGTCAAAGGGCGGATGTTGACGGCCTGACGATGGCGCAAGCACGCCGTCTGCCAACACTCTGGCTGATGTGCCTCATCCAGTTTCTCGTCTTTCCCACATTGATGACCATTCCACTGCACATTGTCGTGCATGCGATTGATCTGGGCAGCACGCCCGCCGTCGCCGCCTTGCTTCTGTCGACGATGGGCGCATCAAGTGTTGTTGGGCGACTATGCTCTGGTTTTGCGGTTGATCGCATTGGCGGCAAGGGCGGTATCGCCGTTTGCCTCGTGCCCCTGGTCATCGCACTTGTATCGCTGATGGGGGTCTCGCAAGTCAGTTTATTGTTCCCGATCATGGCCATTTACGGCTTTGGACACGGTGGATTCTTCACCGTCGTCAATCCAACAGCGGCAAACTATTTTGGCGTCAAAGCCTTGGGATCGATCTTCGGGCTGATCGTCTTTTTTGGAACGCTCAGCGGGTCAATTGGCCCCATTGTAGCCGGCTGGATTTTTGATGTTACAGCAAGCTATTTCTACGCCTTCGGCATCCTGGCGGCAGGGGCGACCTTAAGCCTGCTGCTGCTGCTTCTGTTGCCAAAACCCGGATAGTTGGCCGCGCGCTAAGGTCATTTCAAACATGTGGAGAAGTTGATGAAACTCAAGAAATTGGGCCGAACGGACATTGAGGTCAGCGAAATTTGTCTGGGCAGCATGACCTGGGGCTCGCAAAACAGCGAGGCAGAAGCCCATGAGCAGCTGGACTATGCCATTGCTGAAGGTGTCAATTTCATTGATACCGCCGAGATGTATCCAACGACGCCGCGGCTGGCCGAAACCACGGGCCGCACCGAAGCGTTCATCGGTTCCTGGCTGAAGGCGCGCCCGGATCGCGACAATCTCATCGTTGCTACCAAGATTACCGGTGAAGGCAACAAAGACATTCGCGATGGCAAACGGGTCACCGGCGCGATGATCCGCGAAGCCTTGGAAGGCAGTTTGCGTCGATTGCAGACGGATCATGTTGACCTCTACCAACTGCATTGGCCCAATCGGGGTTCCTATCATTTCTGCAAATATTGGACATTTGATCCAATCAATCTGAGCGTTGGTGACATGGAGCAGGAAGTGGCTGACATGCTTGGAGAAGTCGGCCTGCTTCAACAGGAAGGCAAGCTAAAAACATTCGGACTGTCCAATGAAAGCGCCTGGGGAACGATGAAGTTCCTGCAGGTGGCGGAGCGCCACAATCTGCCGCGCATCGTTTCAATGCAGAATGAATACAGCCTGATCTGCCGCATCTACGATACCGATATGGCCGAACTGAGCGTCCTTGAAGATGTTGGCCTGCTGGCTTTCTCACCACTCGCCGCCAGTGGATTGTCCGGGAAGTTTGTCAACGGATCAATCGAGCCCGGGTCGCGTCGCGCCATGCAAAGCGGGCTGAACGGGCGTTACGGCCCGCAGAGCGAAGCAGCGATCGCGCATTACAATGAGGTCGCTCAGAAGCACGGATTGAATTTGGCTCAGATGGCGTTGGCTTTCGTGTTGCAGCGATCTTTCACCACCAGTGCGATCATCGGTGCCACATCAATGCGGCAGCTCAAAACCAACATCGCTGCCAAGGACGTTGTGCTGTCAGAGGACTGTTTGGCGGATATTCAGGCGGTGTACCGAGACCACCCGCAGCCCATGTAGATTACCGGTTCTTGGCGTTGCGCAAGGCTGCGCCAAACTCTTCGAATAGGACCTGATTGACCGGGTTTTCGTGTGGATCATATTCCGCGTGCCATTGCACGCCCAGAGCAAAGGTCTTGGCACCTTCGATGCTGATGGCCTCAACGGTTCCATCGTCCGCGATGCCTTCGATGATCACCCGGTCACCCTTGTCGAGCACGCCTTGACCGTGCAGCGAATTCACCCGGATGGATGGCTTGCCATAGAGCCGTTCAAATTCACCGGCCTCGGTCAAATGCACATTGTGACGGTCGGCGAATACAACCTCCGGATCGGGGTGAATCTCGCCGTTTTCCAACCGCGGCATGCGGTGATTGATCCGGCCCGGCAAGTCTCGGATTTCCGGGTGCAGAGAACCGCCAAATGCCACATTCATCTCCTGCATACCCCGGCAGATGCCAAACAGGGGCACACCTTCCTCAAGGCAGATGCGCGACAGGTTGAGCGCCAGCTCATCGCGTTTTTCGTCATAGGGTTCGTAGGCAGGGTCCGGCTCGGCATCAAACCGTGTTGGGTGCACATTGGCGCGCGCACCGGTCAGCACAATGCCGTCCACAGCGTCCAGCAATGTGCCGATATCCGAGATATCCGGATCGCCGGCAAACACCAGAGGCAAGGCGTCGGTGACCCGGGCCAGGGCTGCCATATTGGCCTCGCCAGTCATCTGAACCTGGAAGCGGGCTTCCAGACTGTGACCATTACCGATAACGCCGACGACGGGCTTGCGCATGGGTTGCCTGTGATTGGAGTGCGAATGGCCACTTACTGCCTCGCGTCATCGGCCTCGTCAAGCGCCAGCGGCCGCGTGACCTGCTTGAACGCGGCTTGTTGCGCGTCAAAAAACCTGCCACAAATTTCATGAATGACACGGGGCTTGCGGTTTCGAATTTGGCAACAGCGACTGAAGAACTTTCCGTTTCCGTCTGGCGCGGTGACCAGAGCGGCGGCAGATTTGAACAATTCACCGTGCCAGCGCGGCAGAACCAGACCGTGCTCGATGTTGTGGCTTATGTTCAGCAGCATATTGATCCGACCCTGACCTATCGATTTGCCTGCCGGGTCGGCATGTGCGGCTCATGCGCCATGATGGTCAATGGCGAGCCGCGCTGGACCTGCCGAACCCATGTCAACAATGCCACAAAGGAAAATCGGCTGGAGATTGCGCCCTTGCGCAACCTGCCAGTAATCAAGGACCTCGCCGCCGACATGGATCCGTTTTTCGACAAATGGGTCGGCGCGGAAGGCGTGCACCATCCGTCGCGCAGCCGGCATGATCCGATCGCACCGATTGACCCAACCAGCGCCCATCGCATTGAAGCCAGCGAAGGCATTGAATGCATCAATTGCGCCGTGTGCTATGCCGCCTGTGACACCGTTGCGGCCAACGATGACTATCTTGGCCCCGCCGCGCTGCAGCGGGCCTGGACCTTGTACAACGACGCCAAGGATGACGGTCGAGCCGCCATATTGGAAGCCGTGTCGGGTAAAGGGGGCTGCCACAACTGTCACAGTCAGGGCGGCTGCAGCCATTATTGCCCCAATGAACTGAACCCGATGAAGGCAATCGCTGGGCTCAAACGGGCGACCACGGCGTCTTTCTTCGGCAGGAAGGGCAATTCCTGATGTTGGATATCCGCCTTTACATGCTGCAACGGATCACCGCGCTGATCATGGCGCCGCTGACGCTCGGCCATATTGCGGTGATGATCTATGCCGTTCAGGGCGGCCTTTCGGCCGATGAAATCCTGGCCCGCACCCAGGGATCCATCTGGTGGATGCTGTTCTACGGCACCTTTGCCATAGCGGTTGCCCTGCATGGCGCCATCGGTTTGCGGGTGGTGGTGCATGAAATGCTGGGGCTGAAGGGCGCTGCCCTGTCGGCTTTCACCTGGCTTGTTGCTGCCGGTCTCGCCGCCCTTGGTCTCTACGCAGTGATGGCGGTGACCGCATGAACCGGCTTGGACATCGCAAACACGGATTGTGGCTCGCCTTCGCCCTGCATCGCATTTCCGGTGTCGCCCTGGCGCTGTTCCTGCCGATCCACTTTTATGTTTTGTCGCTGGCTCTCAACCAACCGGAACGCCTCGATGGTTTTCTGCGCTGGAGCGAGCAGCCGATGGTCAAGGCAGCCGAATTCGGCCTGGTCTTTCTGCTGGCCGTGCATGCATTCGGCGGGTTGCGCCTGATGGCGCTGGAATGGCTGCCTTGGACATCAGCGCAAAAGAGCCTTGCCGCCGCCGCTGTGGCCGGCGCTTTGTTCCTCGCCGGTGGTTTCCTGTTGAGCGCGATATGAGGGCCCGATGATCCGCAAACCCGAACAACATGACACCGATATTTTGATCATCGGCAGTGGTGGTGCCGGATTGTTTGCTGCGCTACATGCCCAGCAATCGGCACCGGAAGGCACCAAGATCACACTTGCCGTCAAAGGCCTGATCGGCAAATGCGGCTGCACCCGCATGGTCCAGGGCGGCTACAATGTGGCGCTTGGCGGCGGCGACACGGTGGAACGCCATTTCATGGACACCATCAATGGCGGCAAATGGCTGCCCAATCAGGACATGGCCTGGAAGCTCTGCGAACAGGCCGTGGTGCGCATTCGCGAGCTGGAGAACGAAGTCGGCTGTTTCTTTGACCGCAACAGCGATGGCAGCCTGCATCAGAAGGCCTTTGCTGGACAGACCGCCGACCGAACCGTGCACAAGGGCGACCTGACCGGCATCGAGATCATCAACCGGCTGATGGAAAAGGTGTTGGCCGGGGGCATTGAAAAGCTGCAGGAACACCGCGCCGTTGGCCTGGTGCCGACCAAGGACGGCGGCGCCCTGTCCGGCGTGCTGTTCATCGACATGCGCACCGGTACCCTGCGCTTCGTTCGGGCCAAGACCGTGCTGATGGCGACCGGCGGCGGCCCGACCATGTACAAGTATCACACTCCCTCCGGCGACAAGACGATGGATGGTCTTGCCATGGCCCTGCGCGCCGGACTGCCGCTGCGCGATATGGAGATGGTACAGTTTCACCCAACCGGCCTACTCGCCGGCGATCACACCAAGATGACCGGCACCGTCTTGGAAGAAGGCCTGCGTGGCGCTGGCGGTCACCTGCTCAACGGCGCTCAAAACCGCTTCATGTTTGACTATGATCCAAAGGGCGAGCGTGCCACCCGCGATGTGGTCAGCCGCGGCATCTATGACGAAATGCGCAAGAGCAACGCAACTCAGAATGGCGGCGTTTATATTTCGATGTCGCATCTCGGTCCCGACGAAGTGCGCCAGAAGTTCAAAGGCATGGTCAAGCGCTGTGCCGATTGCGGCTTCGACCTGGCCGCCGGTCTCGTCGAAGTGGTGCCCACGGCCCACTATTTCATGGGCGGCGTGGTGGTCGACCCCGACACCCGCACCGCGATGGAGGGCCTCTATGTGGCCGGTGAGGATTCCGGCGGCGCCCATGGCTCCAACCGTCTTGGCGGCAATGGGGTGGCCAATTCCACCGTCTATGGCGGTGTCGCCGGCGATGTGATGGGCGCCGATATCCGCACCATGACCAGCCTGCGCGATCCCGATGAAGCGGTGCTGGCCGCCGAGATCGACCGTCTGCAGCGCCCCTTTGCCAACAAGCCGGCGCCGGTCCATCCCCTGCGCCAGACCCTGCAGGACGTGATGTGGGACGATGTCGGCGTGATGCGCACCGGCACCGGGTTGCGGCGGGGCGCCAAACGCATCGACGAAATCCAGGACGAATTGATGCAGATCGGCGTCGCCGCCGACAATCTCGCCTTCAACCTGACCTGGCACGACTGGCTCAACATGGCGAGCCTGTGCGATATTTCGCGCGCCATCACGCAGGCAGCGCTAGCCCGCGAAAATTCCCGTGGCGCCCATTACCGCGAGGACTTCCCCGGTTCGGGCACCATGGAGAGCTCCTATTTTACCGTGGTTCAGAAGCGCGAGGATGAGCCCGAGGTGACACGCGAAGACGTTCAGTTCACAATAGTCAAACCGGGTGAAACCATCCTGCCCGATCATGAACCCGAAACCCTGGTGGCAAATCCATGATTTCTATCGACAAGATCCAAGAAACCGCTGAGATCCTGATGGACAAGGCGGCCATTGAAATCCCTCAGGACTATCTCGATGGCCTGAAGGCCCAGGCCTCAGTGGAAGATGGCGACCTGTCCTCCTTCGTGCTGCAGGCGATGCTGGAAAACTATGAGGCCGCCAAGGAAGACCGCCGCGCCATGTGCGGCGATACCGGCACCCCGCGCTGGTATGTCAAAATGGGCAACGAGACTCAGATCGAAGGCGGCCCGATCGCGCTCGAAGCGGCGCTGCGCCGAGCCACGGCCAACGCCACCAACGGCGTGCCGCTGCGCCCCAACCGGGTTCACCCCCTGTGGCGCACCGACCATGACAACAATGTTGGCATCGGCGCCCCGGAAATCGAATATGGCTATGAGCCCGGCGGCGAATGGATCGATTTGATCACTGTGCACAAGGGCGGCCTGTTCGGCACTGACTACCGCATGCTGTTCCCCTCCGACGGCATCCAGGGCATCAAGCGCTTCTATCTCGACTGCCTCGTCGCCTTCGGCAAGCGCGGTCTGGCCTGTCAGCCGGCAATCATCGGCATCGGCCTCGGCGGCTGCAAGGACACCTGCATGGTGCTCGGCAAGCGCGCCGCCTGCCTGCGGGTGGTCGGCTCGAAAAATTCCGATCCGAAAATCGCCGAACTCGAAGACGAGCTGAAAGAGCTCGGCAATTCCATCGGCATGGGCGCCATGGGCTTTGTCGGAAAATCGATGGTCGTCGACGCCCATATCGAGGTCGGCTATTGCCACACCGGCGGCATGCAGATGTCGGTCCACGCCTTCTGCCTGTCCTCACGCCGCGCCGTGGCCCGCATCTTCAGCGACGGCCGGGTCGAATACCGCACCGACCCGGACTGGTTCACCGACTATCAACGCAGGGAGACGGTTGAATGGGAAATGCCCCAAAAGTCCGCACAATACGCCTAAGCACCACGCCGACGCCCGAAGCGCTGGCCGAACTGCGGCTCGGCGATGTCGTCTATCTCGACGGGCTGATCTACACCGCCCGCGAAGGCGTCTACATGCGGGCGCTGGAGGACAAGGCCAATATCCCGATGGAACTGCCGACCGAATCGGCGGCCAATTTCCACTGCTCCCCGGCAGCGCGGATCAACGATGACGGCAGCTATGAACTTGGCGCCGTCACTGCCACCGCCTCGTTCCGCTTTTCCAAATGGATCGGCGAATGGATGGCCAAATCCGGCGCCAAACTGATCATCGGCAAGGGCGGCATGAGCGCCCAGGACTACAAGGACCACTTCGTGCCGAATGGCGCGATCTACCTGACCACCGTCGGCTACGGCACCGGCGCCCTGCTCGGGCGCGGGGTCAAGCGGGTCAAGACCGTGCACTGGAACAAGGAGCTCGGCCTGGCCCAGGCCATGTGGGTGCTGGAGGTGGACAATATGGGGCCGTTCATCGTCGAGAGCGACCTGCAGGGCAACAGCCTGTTTGAGCGCGAAAACGCCAAGGTCTCGGAAAACCTCGCCAAGGTCTATGAAGGCACCAAACCCGCCGTGCTGAAACGCTTCGGCGAGACCGATGACAAGTCCGACGAGATGATTGGGTAGTCAAAAGGTCCACAAACCATGTTTGACACCATCATCGGCTGGTATGACGCCTTCTGGGCCTGGGCGGATCCGATCATCGGGCCTCTGGTCGCTTACGCCCTGGTGACGGTGATGGTGATTGGCTCACCGTTTGCCGCCTGGAACGCCATTTCGGTGCGCCGCCGGGGCATTCCGATGCGGGCCAAGGTGATCCGCCACATCCGCGACAACAGCCTTTCGCGCGAGCGCACGCCGGTCTATGAGCTGATGCCCGATCCAAAGCTCGCCCTGCTGTCGCAATATGCCGGCCTCGAGGTCAAAGGCGCCGTCAGCTCGAGCCTCACCCTGCGCAATATCGGTTCGGTGGTGAAGGTGCATTATGTGCCCGAAACCAAACAGGTGATCAGCGTCAAGGACCAATGGCTGACCCCGATCTTCTTTCTGTTTGTCTGGGTGATCGGGTTGATGCTGGCCTGGGGGATGTTGTTCGACCCGACTTTTTGGAAAGGGTTTTGATCTGCCCAATTCGAAACTGAGCGCAAATCAAAACCTCCCAACCTCCGCCCTCAAGACTCACCCCTCCATCATCGCTTGCCAGCGGCACGCGCGTGCAGCAGAATTGTTCTGCCGCGCACCAAGACCTGAAACACCTGACCCTCCGGGGTAGGCCCAGTCTGAGCAAGGCAGCAATGCACGACACACCAACAACCCTGATCAATTGGATTGTGATCAACGGCGTCCTGCCATTCGCCGACCGCGCATTTTCCGCGCAACTGGATGTCGACACCAACGGGTTGACCTGGTTGGTTTTCCTGGCCTTTCAGGCGTTGAATGTCTGGGCTTTCCGAGAATTGAAATGGTTGCTGTTTCCGACTCTGATGCTCAACGCGCTGGGGATTTTGGTCGGTGAGATATCCTTCCTCACTGGTCTGTGGAGCCTGTTTTTGATCTGGTACTTTTAGCTGGATGGGCTCTAAAGCAGTTTGACCTCAATGTTCAGGCCATAGGGGCTGTGGCTTTTGAAGCGCACATAAACCGTCGTGGCGACATTGCCTGTGATTGTTATGATTTGAGATCCTGGCCCCATCGTCCTTTTTGATTTATCGCCACCATTGAATTCGACATCGAAAGTGGAGCGTTGGCGCGACACGTCCTTGAAGCTTACTTTTTTGGAGCTGACATTACGGCTCGCGTTGGGTCCGACAACACCATATTGAGTCCAGATAGGTTGCCATGGTCCCCAAAATAGCGGCCCGGCAAAAACATTGAACTTATCTCTGACGGCCTTTTGGTCATCTTGCCGTGTTGCTTGGCCAAAACCTGAATTGGATTGCGCCAAGGCTCGGCGGATGGCTTCCAAAGGCGTTCGTCCCTGAAGAGTGCTATTCAATTTTGAATTTACTCCGTTGAACATTCGGATCGATTTTCTGGATTGGGGTAAGCACGCGGGCACTGGTGTTTGCAGGATGGTGCCTCACTCCGACAGGCCCGCTCTAGGCTTGCTTTTCGCCTCTTCCCGGCTCATCCGATCAACCTGTTTCTCGACGATCTTGGCTATGGACTGAAGCAGCTTGGCCTGGGACAGGAGCTGTGCCGGTGGCGTGGCGGCGGCAGCGGCGAAGGGGGAGGGGGCGCTCTGGCAGCTTTGGTTCTCTCGCCGCTCTTGCAGCTGCTGGCGCCGCCGCACGCGCCGCCGCCGGTTTTGTCGTCGCTGAGCGTGTGTGTTCATTTGGGCAAACCTCATCGTTCCCGCGCCTGCTGTTTCCAGCGTCCGGGTTTTGAAAGTGTTGAACCGCCGCATCTTTCATCGGCTATGGCTCGGAGAGGATGCTTCCAGGCACCAATCCGTGGGTAGTTTGTATAAGCGATGCCTGAAAGCACCCAGTTCGGATCTTTACAGCCTGCCATAAAGACAACCTGTTCAACGCTGATGACACGGGGTCTCGATCTGACACCCATGCTTGGCCACTGACTCCCCATCCAATCGAACCGGG
>JABSRX010000112.1 GCA_013214695.1 Rhizobiaceae bacterium
GGCCCAGTTCTACGGAACGGTGCCGGGCCGCAAGGCAGATGCCTGATGTCAGGCCTTAGGCGTTGGCCAAGGTCGCCTGGGCGATCGACTTGATCTTGCCGACCAGGGATTTCAGGCCGTTGGAGCGTTGCGGTGTGAGATGTTCGGCCAGACCGATGGCAACGAACGTTTCCTGCTCGTCCAGCTCGGCGATTTCAGCCGGTGTTTTGTTGGAAAAGATCGACAGCGCCACCGCCACCAGACCGCGCACGATATGGGCGTCCGACGCGCCGTTGAAATGCAACTTGCCGTCTTCATAGGCGCTGATCAGCCAGACCTGGCTGACACAGCCCTGGACCTTGTTGGCATCGATCATCTGATCTTCCGGCACCGGCGTCAGCGCGTTGCCCAGCTCGATCAGATAGCCGTAGCGGTCCTCCCAGTCTTCCAGGAAGGAAAAGTTCTCAACAATGTCATCGATGCTGTCAGGCAGGGTGAGGGGACGGTCCATGGGCAGATCTTGTGGTTGCGCGTTTGACACTCAATTAGGCCTTCTGGCGACCGGCTGCAATTGTGACAAGTTGTTTTTGCAGCCGGTTTCCGCAATCGGGACAATTTGAGCGGTCCGCTTAAGCTTTTGTCAGGAAATGGCCCCGGTCTTGGGCCGAATTGGCCTGTTCAGCCCGCCCAAGGGGCCCGGCGAAAGGTTTTGTTCACCAATCGCGTTAAAACCCCGCTTCAGGTGCAGCAAAAATGTCGCAAAAAACGCGGCTCGGCCGCCATGTTTAGTTTTCCGTTAAAACCCCTGTGCGAGAGTGGCGCCAATTAAACCGTATCACGCCCGTGCGTCGAGGATTTGTATTGCGTTTCTCGTTATCTAAGCAGTCGTTGAGCGACATGACGACCCCGTGGGTCCATGCCTCGGTGCCAATGGGCGGCGATGAGATTATAGAACATGCGCGTTTCATCTTGCTCAACCTGGTTGTCGGCATGATCGGCCTGTCCCTCATTCCCGTGGTGCTGGCCATCAAAGAGGGGGCGACCGGCCTGGATCTGGTTGTTTTCACCCTGCTGGCTTCTCCCCTGGCCTTGGCCGGTCTGGTGTCGCTGACCGGCAAGATTGATTTGGGCAAGCGCATCGCCCTGTTCTGCCTGGCCGGTGTCCTGGCGGCGGTGATCGGATCGGCAGGTGGTCTGGCCACTCCGATGGCGCTGCTGCTCTGCATTCTGCCATTCGAAGCGATCCTGTGGCGCTGCAAGGCGCCGGTGAAGCTGTCGGTTATTTTGGTTGGCTTTGCCGCCATCCTTACCATGTTGATCGGCTTGAACCCGGCATCGGCCGTCGCCGGCATGGCGCAGACGCTGTTTGCCATGGGCACGCCCATCCTGGCGCTTTGCGGTCTGGCCTATTCGCTGTTCACAGCCGCCCGCCTGCAACACTTTTTGTCGTTCAATCGCAACGAACTGGCCCGTGAATCGCGCCAGTTGGATGTTTTTTCCAAGCACAGCGGCGAGTTGATCACCCGCCATGGCGCCAATGGCGCCACGCTGTTTGCTTCACCGGCCGCACGCGAGCTGCTCGGCGTCGCCAGCAAGGAATTGCTTGATGGTGGTCTGGTCGGTCGTGTCCACATTCAGGACCGGGTGGTGCTGCTGAAGGCCCTGTCGGATGCGGTGCAGTTCAATCAGGAGCAGATCAAACGCATTCGCATGCGGGTTTCGGGTGGCGAAGGCCGCCTGTGGAAGCAGGTCGAAATCAAGTGCCGCGCCCATAAAGATGAGCAGAGCGGCAAGCAGGAAGCGATCTGCACCATGCGCGACGTGTCCGCGCTGCATGAACTGGAAGAAAACCTCCACAAGGCGCAGCAGTCGGCGGGTCAGTTTAACGATGCCCAGCGCCGTTTCCTGGCCACGATGAGCCACGAACTGCGCACGCCGCTGAACGCCATTGTCGGCTTCTCCGACATTCTGCATCAGGAATTGTTCGGTGCGCTCAACCAGCAAAAACACCGCGAATATGTCGGCTTGATCCAGGATTCCGGTCGTCATTTGCTGCATGTTGTCAATGACATGCTGGACATGTCGCGGATCGAGGCGGGCAAGTATGAGCTCAGCCTGACAAGCTTCGCTTTTGCCGATGTGGTTGATGCCACCTGCGCCATGCTGCAGCCGATGGCCGCCAAGGGCGGGGTGACCGTCAAAACCAGTGTTGATGCGTCCCTGCCGGAAATGTCGGCCGACAAGCGGGCCTGCCAGCAGATCCTGATCAACATTCTGTCGAACGCGATCAAGTTCACCCCGGAAGGTGGCAATGTGGTGCTCAGCGCCAAGCAGTTTGGCCGTTCCTTGCGCATCCGTCTGAAAGATGATGGCATCGGCATTGACGAGAATTTCCTGCCGACCATCGGCCAGCCGTTCATGCAGGCCGAAAGCGGTAATGATCGCCGCTTTGAGGGCAGTGGCATCGGTCTTTCCGTCGTCAAAGGGTTGGTTTCCCTGCACGGCGGTGAATTCCAGATCAAGAGCAAAGTCGGTGTCGGCACCAGCGTCACCGTGACCATTCCACTGGCCGTATCCGGCGCCCACGGCAATCGGGTCGGGTCAACGCCGGTGCCCACAGACACCCAAGATCAGCTGGTTCATCTCGAACCGGCCAAGTCGGCCAGATCGGCCGGCACAACGCCTCCAGTAGCCCCCCAGTACAGTAAAGGAGACCGCCATGCACGCGTATCAGCCTGATCGTCTCGTTAAAGAACCCAACAGCGCCTTGCAGTTTTTGGACGCCTTGCTGCGTCATCCGCGTTTGTGCGCCGGAGCCGCCTTGTCCCTCGTGGTGATGACCGCCATCTGCGTCAACGCCATCTGGTATCAGCCCGGCAAGCACCCGGCACCGCTGTTCGCCACCCGCACCATCGACGAAAACAGCGTCGGTTCGACCCAGCGCGTCGCCCAGGCCACCAAGCCGGCTCAGCGCACCCAGGTCGCCGCGGCGACAGGCACCGACAATTCCGGCGAATTGCTGCGCGAAGTTCAGACAGCTCTGTCAGTTCGCGGTTATTATGGCGGCAAGCTCGACGGCATCTATGGTTCGCGGACCAAGGCCGCGATTACCGAATTCCAGAAGGACCACAGCCTGCCGCAGGACGGCAAGGTCAGCCTGCGTCTGTTGACCCAGGTTCTGCTGTCGGCCTCTTCCCGCCCACAGGCGGTCCCGGTGCCAACCGAAAACCAGGTGGTTGAAACCATCAAGAAGGTCAAAACCGTCAAAGTGCTGCCCAAGCCGGAAGCCACAGCCGACGGTCTGGTCGCCCGCATTCAGGCCGGCCTGCGCGCTTACGGTTATGATGATCTGGTCGTTGATGGTCAGATGGGCCAGCAGACAGCCACCGCCATTCAGCGCTTCCAGCTGGATTACGGCATGAAGATCACCGGTGAACCATCCGACAAAGTTCTGGAGAAGCTGCGCGACATCGGTGCCTACGTCCAGGGCTGATGCGCGTCACATCCAGCCTTTGGGTTTCAGCGCTGATCCGCCGGGCCGAAGCGGCGGGGGCCTTTGCCATGGTACTGCACAGGGGGGCAGCCGAGGCAGGGGCCATTTTTATTGTGGTCAACGATCTCAACGACCAGATCGCGCTGTACGGACCGGCACCCCAAACCGACTATTCGCTCGATAGCCCGTCCGAGCGCCAGTTCGAATGCGTGCTGGACGCGGCATCCGATGATGATCTGAAGCAGAAGATCGCGCGCGAACGGTCGTTTGATCCCGAAATCTGGGTGATCGAGATCGAAGACCGCCAGGGGCGTTCCTTTATCGAATAATCAGAACAGGACTGGCTCTAGCCGGTGGCTTCCAAGGGCTTCTGGGTGAGCACGTCGCGGTTGCTGCTGGTGTCGGTAACGAAGCGCTGCTCGCGGCCGGCTTCCAGCTGCGGCTGATGCTGGATCTTCGGATCCTTGGCCTTCGGCCATTTGGCCACCGCATCGCGGCACGACTGGCTGTTGAGCATGGCATAGAAGCGCACCGCGCGCAGGGCGTTGTGCGAGGATAGACCTACCGTCGGATGGGTCAGCAGTTGAATGCGATTGGCCTGGGCGGCCGGCACTTCTGCTGCGCTCAGCAGCACCGCCAATGTGTCGCCGGTTCTGTCCTGCAAAACCAGTTGCGCGGTCTCCAGTGCCAGGTTGAAACGTTTCTGCATCAGCACGGCCATGCCCTGATGGCTGTGGGCGCGGGCGACTTTTTCAAACGCATCGCCAAAGTTGAAGTCATTCTCCATCGGCTGCGCCATTGCAGGCAGATCAGCACGGTTGCCGCGTCCGGCGGCCGCCAGCAGGGCGCGCTCAGCCTCGTTGAGGGGCGCGGTTGTGGCCTGTGGCAGAGAATTTGGTTCGGCCTCGGTGAGACTTTCGGTTTGTTGCTCGGAGAGAACCGTGGTCTCAACCGTCGGTGCGGCTTCGCCTTCGCCGCCATAGCCCGCGATATCGAGCCTGCCTTCGTCTTCCAGTTCCAGATGGCTGGCTTCGTAAGCTTCGTCTTCGTGAGTTTCGGCCTCATCGCTGACCAGCTCTTGAATCCGCTCATCCGCCAGCGCCAGGGAAATCTCGGTTTCCGTGTTTTCAATCTTGGCGAACATGGCATCGACATTGCGCTCTTCAAGATTGCCCAGAAGGGCATCATTGTCTTCCAGCGCGATCATCACCTCGTCGTCGTCGAGTTCCTTCAACGCCTTCACAAGGCTCGGGCCGATGTCCAACCGGCTGGCCGCGGCGCGGGCGTGGTCGAGGCCCATCCGGTCGATGATCCGCAACAGATCCAACTGGCCGAGTACTTCGCTGTGGGCAACAATCGGCATGGCCACCGAAATCGGTTCCATCGACAAATAAAGCGCCACCGCACGCGGCGTGAAGCTGGAATGCGCCAGGCGGCGAGCAACGATCTGGCGTGTGGCTTTGGAGACCTGACCGATCAGCAGGTTAAACGCTTCGCTATACTGCTCCATGGTCAGTCGGGAGTGGGTGTCGAGGTCGCAAAATCTGTTGGTGGCCAAAATCAGCATATCATCTTTAGTCTGATNATCTGTGACGCGCATCGGGCGTCTTGGTTCGCTTGTGTTTTGGTCAAGAGCAGCTTGCATCGCGCACGTTCCTAAGCATGGTTTGCTTACACAATGGACTTGCAAGTCTTAGCAATTTGTTAACCATAACCCCGCCCGCATTAAAAAATGCTTGTATGGTCTCGCAACGGGCGAAATACCCCCTGCGAAAGTCTTCAAATTTAACGCTAACTACTCAATACGTGACGCGCTTATGTGGCGCCCGTGATCAATCAGAAACGATTGATTCCCCTGCCTAACGTTAGGTTTGGAAAGGCCTGCAAGTCAACTGTCGCTCTGTGGAGCGAGGTAATCGAAATATTGCTCGCACTTGGCGTTGGTCAGGAAGTCGCGCACGGCGGGTGCCCAACTGGGGTTTTCCTGCAGCGCCCGGATCAACACGAAGCCCTGGCTGACATTGGTTTCCACCAGCACGGCCTTGTCGGAATCCGGCGGCGGGCTGCGGCGGATCTGTGCCATCTGAACCGGGTTGATCACCAGCAGCGACAGCCGCCGCTCGATGGCGGTACGGTCGTTGAAGCTGTAGATGTTGCGGCCCTGGCGATCGAAGATCGCGATGCTCCAGAAGGGCAACTGACCATCGGCGCTGACCCGCAGCGGTGCATTGGTCAAGTCATAGCGACAGGCCGCGGTGCCAAAGGCCGGGTCGACCACCGGCAAAACCCCGTCCTGGCCCCCGGGTTCGGCCACCATGACAAATTTCCACGGACCGGCAACACCGGCCAGCTTGGCCCAGGCGTCCTTGGCGGCGTAATTCGGGATCAGCAGAATGATCAGGATGTGCACGATACCGGCCAGAACAAAGGCGACCGCCAGGGCGTAAAAAGCGCGCTTCATGTGTCGCACTCCACCAGGCTGACACTGGGCATTTCAGCATCGGCAATGCCACCGGTGCTGGTGATCGGGCTGTCATAGAGGCGCAGGATCAACTGGTAGGGGCCGTCGCCGTCCACTTCGAGCCAGTTCTCCGCTGAGATATTCGGCCCGGCGGTGATCCGAAACCGTCCATCACTCTCACGGATCAACTGACGCGACAGCAATTGGCTGGGCCGGCCATCGGATTTGAACAGCACGCGGTTTTTCATGTCATGGGCCGTCAAGGTCCACAGGCGCGCCGGTGGGGTGAGACCCGACAGCTGGTATTGGCAATTGCGTTTCAAGACATTGCCGCGCCGGTCGATCAGCGCATGGAAGGCAAGACCTTCTGCAGCGCCAAGCGGCACATCGCCGGCAGCAGCCACCTTGGCCTTCGAATAGGGATCGGCATTGACGCTGCCAGCCAGCGGCCAGGCGGTCCACTGACCGATGCTGAGCGTGCCGAAACCATGGTTGTTCTGGATCGACAGCCAGGCAAGGCCGCCGCCGACAAACAGGCCAATCAACAGGATGGCAAACAATTCGCTGAAGGCTCGCACCGGCTTATCTCGGCTCCGACCCAAGACTGTGTAATGGGCGTTTGATGGCTGTGCGGATCATTGGCTGCGCACAACCTGTCCCGACGGGCTGTCGGTGTCTTCGACAGTGTCCAGCGACGCCTCTGTCACCGTCAGCTTGCGCAGGCTGGGGGCGTTGCGCATGTCCTGTTCAAGTTGCCGCAGCAATTCGCTGGTCTCAATGGACAGCGGTTGCTGGCGCACCACGTTGACGGGAATGTCGGCCGGGCGGCTTGAATCGGTGACCTTGGCGACGGTTGGTTCCTTGGCCTCTTCTGGCTCAACGAAGGGCAGGTCACGCAGCTCGATATTCTGATGCGCATAGGTCATGAATTTCTTCCAGGTCATGGCTGGAAGGCGACCGCCAGTCAGGCGCTTGGTCGGGCCGTAATTGTCGTTGCCGAACCAGACGGCGGACACGAAATTACCGGTATAGCCAACGAACCAGGCGTCACGGTAGGCCTGCGTCGTGCCGGTCTTGCCGGCAGTGCGGATGCCGTCGAGCTTGGAACGGCGCCCGGTGCCCCATTCCGGCACCTGCGACAGCATGATGTTCATCGCCCCGGTGGTTTCTTCCGAAATCACCCGTTCCGGCTTCGGCCCGTCGACCTTGTGGTCGTACAGCACATTGCCGCTGGTGTCGGTGATCTGCAGGATGCTGTGGCGGTTGGTCGACATGCCGCCGGACATGAATACGCCATAGCCGGTGGCCTGTTCCAGGACGGTCATCTCATTGGTGCCGAGCGGCATGGCCGGTTCGGCGCTGAGTGGAGAATCGACCCCCATGCGGTGGGCCAGGTCAACGATCGGCCGACGACCCAATTCGTGGGCGATGCGCACCGGTACGGTGTTGATCGACTTCACCAGCGCCGTGGTCAGCGTGACATTGCCGAAGCGGCGACCATTGTAGTTCTGTGGCGACCAGCCTCGTATCGTGATGCCGCCGCCGGACACCACCTGTTCGGGACGGTATCCCTGCTGAACTGCATAGGCATAGACGTAGGGCTTGAAGGTCGAACCGGGCTGACGACGGGCGCGTGTTGCGCGGTTGTACTGGCTTTCACCATAGTCGCGGCCACCGACAATCGCCCGCATCGCACCGCCATTTTCCAGCACCACCATGGCCGCCTGGTTGGCGCCGTAATCCTCGCCATATTGGCGCAGATGCGAAAGCACCGCGTCTTCAGCCGCCTTCTGCAGGCTGGAATCGATGGTGGTTTTGACGATCAGCGTATTGGTCGGCATGCCAACGGCCAGTTCCTTCACCCGGTCAAAGGCATAGTCNAGGAAATAGTCGGGCAGTTCGGACTTGTCGCGCTGGATCGCGCTGGCCGGGTTGCGCCGGGCGCTGATCACCTGGCCCTCGGTCATGAACTTGGCCTGCACGATATTGGTCAGCACCTCGTTGGCACGGGCGCGGGCCGCCGGCAGATTGACATGCGGCGCGTATTTGGCCGGGGCCTTGTAGAGACCGGCCATCATCGCCGCTTCCGCCAGATTGACGTCGCGCAGCTCCTTTTCGAAGTAGAACTCCGCCGCCGCAGACGCGCCAAATGCCCCGCCGCCCATATAGGCGCGGTCGAGATACAGCTTCAGGATCTCTTTCTTGGTGAGGTTGTATTCCAACCACAGCGCCAGGAACGCTTCCTTGATCTTACGCTCCAGCGTGCGCTCATTGGTCAAAAACAGGTTCTTCGCCAACTGCTGGGTGATCGTCGAACCACCCTGAACAACCGAATTGGCGCGGGCGTTTTCCACCATCGCGCGGATCAGGCCCAGAATATCGATGCCGAAATGCTCAAAGAAACGCCGGTCTTCGGTCGCCAGAACCGCCTTGATAAAGTGGTCCGGCACCTGGTCAATCGGTTCCGCGTCATTGTGCAGAATGCCGCGCTTGCCGACTTCATTGCCGAAGCGGTCGAGGAAGGTGATGGCGTATTCGCGATTGGCCCGCCAGTTCTTGTCGGTTTCCTCAAAGGCCGGCTTGGCCAAGGCCAGCATCAGCACCGCGCCAACCACCCCGAGTGTCAGACCTTCACAGGCCAGTTCGACCCCGGCCTTCTTCAGGCCATAGACCCGGAAGCGGCGGAAAAAGATGGTCAGCGTTTCCCAGGTTTCGCCACCGCCCGACTTGAAGCGGTACATGGCGTCATCGACCCATGAATCCAGGCTCATCAACCACTTGGTGGCCGAACGCTTTTTCTTGGGGGCAAATGGATCGCGCATGGGCTTTACGCGGGCTCCGCTTCATGGTTGAGGTTGGCGATGGCAAATCTTAATTTGCGAACCGACATTTTCTTACATTTCTCTTCATGGGGCAAGTTCGTGACGATAAAATGGATAATATCGTGAACGATAAAAACGCTCCTTTTTGGCAGACCAAATCCTTGCTGCAGATGACAACGGCGGAATGGGAGAGCCTGTGCGATGGCTGCGGCCGCTGCTGTCTGAACAAGCTGGAGGATTGGGATACCGGTGAAATCCACTTCACCAACATCGCCTGTGTCCTGTTCGATGGCACCTCATGTCGCTGTAAAGATTATGAAAACCGGTTTGAAACCGTACCGGATTGCGTCAAGCTCGAGCCCCAGGACATCGGCAATTACCCCTGGTTGCCGCCAACGTGCGCCTATCGCCGGCTGGACGAGGGCAGGGGATTGCCCGATTGGCACCCGCTGATCACCGGCCGCCCAGAAAGCGTTCACGAATCCGGCATCAGCGTGCGCGGCAGGACGATTTCCGAAGAAGGGCTGGATGTCGACGACTACGAAGACCATCTGGTGGACTGGGTCGACAAGGAATAAGAAAATTTTCCGAAATAGGAAAATAATCCTTGACAGGGATTCGGTCCTGATGTAGCCTTCAGGCACAATCGCAGAAATGGGTTGGTGACCGGCGCTCCGGATGGGGCGTTGCCAACGCCCTGCCAGCGAAATTTCTCAAAAATCGGAAGACCCTATGACCGAGACCGTATCGGTAGCGACGGCGGATCTGTGCCGTCAGTTTGCCAAAGTGGTAGCGCAACAAATCGCGCTGTTCGAGGCCGGCGATGCCTCTGCCGGTGATGAAAAGCGGGCGGGTGCCCTGTTGGTGTTGGCCAAAGTACTGGATTCAACCGTCACGACCATCCTCAAGTCAAACGCCGCAGGAGCCGTTGATCTTGACNCAGCATCNAACGGAACCGGCGGTCTGGCAACCGGATCCAAGGCAGGTGACACGGCGGAGCTTGATCGCCAGCTTGCACAGCTTGTTAGCAATCTTGTCCAGGCAGGGAAGGCTGAATGAACTTGCCGCTCTGCCGGTCGACTTCAAGCGCCATCTGTGCCGCTCCTGGCCGATCGGTGCCCGCAGTCATCAATTGCCGCCGCTGGCGCCCTGGACCAACTGGCTGCTGCTCGGTGGACGCGGGGCGGGCAAGACTCGGGCCGGNGCCGAATGGACCCGCGCCATGGCGCTTGGCGACTGGTTTTTCACCGCCCAACCCACGGGCAAGATCGCGCTGGTGGCGCAGACCTATGGCGATGCCCGCGAGGTCATGGTGGAAGGGCAGTCGGGCCTGCTGGCCGTGCACAGTTCGGCGGAACGCCCCAAGTGGATCAGTTCGCGGCGCCGCATCGAGTGGCCCAACGGTGCCGTTGCCCAGGTCTTTTCGTCGGAGGATCCCGAAGCCCTGCGCGGACCGCAATTCTCCGCCGCCTGGTGTGATGAGCTGGGCAAATGGACCAATGCCCAGACCACCTGGGACATGCTGCAATTTGGCCTGCGCCTTGGACGGTTTCCGCAACAGGTAATCACCACCACGCCGCGACCGATCAAGTTGTTGAAGGATCTGATCGCCGATCCACGCACCCATCTGTCGCGCATGTCGACGGATGCCAACCGGGCCAATCTCGCCGCTGGCTTCTTTGACCGGATTGTCGAAACCTATCGCGGCACAAGGTTGGGGCGGCAGGAACTGGACGCCGAGATGATCGATATCCGCGGCGATGCGCTGTGGCAGCCCGATGGGCTGGATCTGCACCGTGTTCCCGCAGAGGTGCCGCCACCGCTGCAGCGCATCGTCATCGCGGTTGACCCGCCGGTCACCGGCAAAGCGACATCGGACTGCTGCGGCATCATCGTCGCCGGGCGCTGTCACAAGAAACGGGCCTATGTGCTGGAGGACAGGACCTTGGCCGCCGTGTCTCCGGCCAAATGGGCGGCCATGGTGCTGCAGCTTTTTGAGAAATACGAGGCCGATTGCATCGTTGTGGAAACCAATCAGGGGGGCGATATGGTGGAAAGCGTTTTGCGCCACACCAACCCGCATCTGCCGATCCGCCAGGTCAAGGCGAGCCGCGGCAAATATCTGCGCGCCGAACCGGTCGCCCATCTCTATGAGCGCGGACTGGTGTCCCATGTCGGGCCGCTGCCGGAACTGGAAGATGAAATGTGTGACTTTGGCCTCGACGGCCTGTCCAGCGGCGCGTCGCCCGACCGGCTCGATGCCCTGGTCTGGGCGCTGACCGATCTGATGCTGAACCAGGGTGGCCAGCCAAGAGCCCGCCACCTGTAACAACGGAACCGAACAGTCGATGATTAAGCAAATGCTGCGCTGGTTGGCACCAGGTGCGGACCAGCGACCTGTGGATGAAACCAAAAATGTGGCGCTCGGCAATCTGATTGCCTGGTCCCATTCCGGCTATGCCCGCTGGTCGCATCCCGATTACGCCACCATGGCGCGGCGCGGCTATATGGCGAACCCAATCGTGTTCCGCTGCGTGCGCCTGATCGCCGAAACGGCCGCAGCAATCCCGTTGCAGATCCATCAGCCCGGGGGCGCCTTGGATCAGCATCCCATGCTGGACCTGCTGATGCGTCCAAACCCGCGTCAAGGTGGCAAGGAATTCCGCGAAATGCTGATCGGGCACCTGCTGGTTTCGGGCAATGCCTATGTTGAACTGGTTCAGATTGGCGATCAGCCGCGCGAACTGCACGGGCTGCGCCCCGACCGGGTGAAGCTGATCTGTGACCGCAACGGCTGGGTCGAGGCCTATGAATATGTCCTCGGCGCAGTCCGCAGACGGCATGCGGTCGCGGCCGATGGCGCCAGTGATGTGCTGCATCTGTCGTTGTTTCATCCGCTTGATGACTGTCTGGGCTTCCCACCCCTGCAGGCGGCGCTGATGGCGCTGGATGTGCACAATGCGGCCAGCCAGTGGAACAAATCGCTGCTCGACAATTCGGCCCGCCCGTCCGGTGCCCTCGTCTATGCGCCCAGCTCCGGCGCCAATATGAGCGAGGATCAATTTGCCCGCCTGAAGGCGGAACTGGAAGATGGCTACAGCGGCGCGGCGCGGGCAGGGCGGCCGTTGCTGCTCGACGGCGGCCTCGACTGGAAGGCGATGGGATACAGCCCGCGTGACATGGATTTTGTCGAGGCCCGGCATGCGGCAGCGCGCGATATTGCGCTGGCCTTCGGCGTGCCGCCCATGCTGCTCGGCATTCCCGGCGACAACACCTATTCGAACTACCAGGAGGCCAACCGGGCCTTCACCCGCCAGACCTTGCTGCCGCTGATCAACCGGACGCTCGATTCCTTCACCCACTGGCTGCAGCCCCGCTTCGGCGATGGCCTGGTGCTGGCGGTTGATGAGGACCGGCTGGAGGGGCTGACCGATGAGCGTCAACTGGTCTGGCAGCGCCTCGCCGAGGCGGATTTTTTAACCGAAGACGAAAAGCGAGAGGCCGTCGGATATGGCCCGAAATCAAAGGATTAGTTCTGTGGATGCGTTGGGCGACAACACAATCATTGCCAGCCTCAGCGGTTGGTTCGGCGAGGCCTTTCCGATGCTCTGGCTGGCCAAGGTGCTGGGCGCTCTGATGGGTTCCATCGTGTCGCTGGCCTATGTCATGCCGCGCGGCCGACGCGAGGCGCTGTCGCGGTTGCTGGTTGGGGTGGTCACCGGCCTGATCTTTGGCGGCACGGCGGGGGTCAAACTCGCCGATACAATGGGCCTGCTCGGCAAGATATCGACCTTTGAATTCACCCTGATGGGCGCCACGCTGGCCAGCCTCAGCGCCTGGTGGGGGCTGGGTGCCCTGCAGCGGGTGCTGGAGCGCTGGTCGCCTTCGGATGACAATCCAAAAGGAGGGTCGGCCCGTGAAACCTGAAATCCTGGCGGCACCGGAGACCAAGCGCGGGGCGCTGCAGCTGGATGCGGTCAGCCCAGAAGGTCAGTTCAGCGGCTATGCCACCCTGTTCGGTCAGGTTGATCTGGGCCGTGACCGGGTCGAGCGCGGGGCGTTTCAAAAATCGCTGCGCCAGCGCACGGCCAAGCAGATCCGCATGTTGTTTCAGCACGACCCCTGCGCCCCGATCGGCACCTGGTCGGAGGTGCGGGAAGATGCCAACGGCCTGTTCGTGAAGGGGCAGATTGTCACCGACACGGCCCGCGGCCGCGAGGTACTCAGCCTGATGCGGGCCGGGGCCATTGACGGCCTGTCGATCGGCTTTCGCACCCAGAAGAGCCGCACCGACCGCAAGTCGGGGGTGCGCAGCATCCTTGAGGCGGATCTGTGGGAAATTTCGATTGTCACCTTCCCAATGCTGCCCCAGGCGCGGGTCGCCCAGGTGAAGGGGCAAAGTTTGTCCCCCGAAAATCGCCTCGCCGCAGCCGCCCTCAACCTACACTTAACTGCAGCCGCATGGCGGCTGAAAGCCAGATAAATCAACCCAAATGAGAGAGCCCATGGACCACCCAAATTCCCCGGAAATCACCACCGCCTTCGATGACTTCATGAAGGCCTTTGACAGTTTCAAGCAGGCCAATGACGAGCGGTTGACCCAGTTGGAAACCCGCATGGGCGCCGATGTTGTCACTGAAGACAAGGTCAACCGCATCAACGACGCCATCGATCAGCAGAAGCGCCAGCTGGATCACTTGATCCTGAAGGCGCAGCGGCCATCGCTGGGGGGCGACCGTCTCCCAACCAGTCAACAGCTTGAGCACAAGGCGGCGTTTGAAACCTATCTGCGCAGCGGCGATGAACAGGCCATGCGGGCGCTGGAAGGCAAGGCGATGAGCGTCGGTTCCGATGCCGATGGCGGTTATCTGGTGCCGGAGGAACTGTCGAACGAGATCGGTCGCCGCCTGACGGCCCTGTCGCCGATCCGGTCGCTGGCCACGGTGCGCCGGGTGTCAGGCTCGGTGTTCAAGAAACCGTTTGCCGAAACCGGCCCTGCGGTCGGCTGGGTTGGCGAAACCGACGCCCGCCCCGAAACCGACTCGCCCACTCTGGCGGAACTGTCGTTTCCGGCGATGGAGCTCTACGCCATGCCGGCGGCGACCACGGCGCTGCTCGAAGACGCCGCCGTCGATCTGGAAAGCTGGATCGCCGAGGAAGTCGAGGCCGCCTTTGCCGAGCAGGAGGGCACCGCTTTCGTCGACGGCAATGGCAACAACAAGCCGTCCGGCTTCCTGCGCGCCAGCACGGTGATCGAGGCCAACTGGAGTTGGGGCAAGCTTGGATTTGTGCCCACCGGCGCCAGCGGTGCCTTTGACGCGACCAACGGTGCTGATGTGCTGGTCGATGTGATCTACGCGCTGAAGGCAGGCTATCGTCAAAACGCCCATTTCGTCATGAACCGCAAGACCCAGGCGGCCTTGCGCAAACTGAAGGACAATGACGGCAATTATCTGTGGCAGGCGCCGGCCAGCGCTGATGCGAAAGCCGTTCTGATGGGCTTTGCCGTTGTCGAGGCCGAGGACATGCCGGACATGTCCAACAATTCCCTGTCAATTGCCTTTGGCGACTTCCGGCGCGGCTATCTGGTGGTCGACCGCACCGGCGTCAACGTGCTGCGCGATCCCTACACCAACAAGCCCTATGTGATGTTCTACACGACCAAACGGGTGGGTGGCGGCATCCAGGATTACGACGCCATCAAGCTGATCAAATTCGGCGAAAGCTAACAGGTCCCTCCCTGCCTGTTGCGGCACGCCGCGTGCGGCCCCGTTTCTACAGCGGGGCCGTTTTCTTTTTCTCCATTGTCTTTTGAGGGAGCGCGATCATGACACTCGCACTTGTTACGCCACCGGCCCATGAACCGCTCGGTCTGGATGACATCAAACTGTATCTGCGCATCGACCACAGCGAGGAAGATCCGCTGTTGGTGGACACGCTGAAAGCGGCCCGCACCCATGTCGAGCAGGCCAGCGGGCACAAGCTGATCACCCAGGTCTGGCGGCAATACGAAACCTGCTTTCCGGCCGATCGGACAGTGGAACTGAAGCTGCGCCCCGTGCAGAGCATTGCGGCGGTCACCGCATTCGACGCCGACGGGGCACCGCATGTTTTGGCCAGCGATCAAACCCAGCTGCTGCGCGGTGCGGATCCGGCAGTGCTGGAATTTGCGGATGACTTTGACGCCGGCCTGGCAGCCAACGGATTGGAAATCGATCTGCAGGTCGGCATCGGCGATATCGGTCCCGACATCGACGATTCGCTGAAACGGGCTGTCCTGTTGCTGGTCGCCCATTGGTATGAATTTCGCGGTGCCATCCCGCCGTCGCAGCAGCCGGTATCCCTACCGGCGGGCTTTGACAATCTGATGGCCCCTTACCGCCGCCTCGGTCTGTGATGGCGGCGCGCTTTTCCTTATCGGCCCCACTCAGCCACCGGCTGGAGCTGCAGAGCCGCCACGATGAAGTCGGCGAGGGCGGTGAACTGGTCACCACCTGGAGCCCGGTCGCCCGCATCTGGGGCGCGCTGGTCGACAGCCGTGTGGTGCGCGGCGAGGAAGCCCAGCAGAACCAGGAGACGGCCCAGCATCGCGTCCTCATCCGCCACCGCAATGACGTGGCGAGCGGCTGGCGCTTTCTGCTGGACGGGCGGGAATTGGCGATCCTGACGGTGATCGATCCGGATCAGTCACAGCGCTTTCTGTCCTGCCTGTGCGAAGAGGCGGCGCGGTGAGGGATAGGCAACCGTCCCCACAAACAACGGGAGACTTGATGCGATGAAAGACCCGACAGACGACCTGCTGACCAGCCTGTTCGCCGCCTTGCAGGCAGACGTGGATCTGAGCGAGGCGCTGGGCGGGCCCAAGATTTTCGACCGGCTGCCGGAACAGGTGGCCTATCCCTATGTGGTGATCGGCCGGACCAGCACGGCTGACTGGAGCACGGCAACGGAAGAGGGGGCGGCGATTACCTTCTTCATCCACTGCTGGTCGCAAAGCGCCAAACGCGGCGAGGTCGCGGCGCTGCAACAGCTCATCCACGCAACAATCGATGCCGGTCTGCCTGATCTGCAGGACCACGAACTGATCCAGATCCGCCGGCAGATTTCAGAAATTCAACGCGATTATGGCCGAGGGCTGGTCCACGGGCTGATGCGCTACCGCGCCATTGTCGAACCCAAACCCGCGTGACGCATTCCCCCAACCAGGAGGCACTTTATGACTGCTCAAAAAGGCAAGGACCTGCTGCTGAAGGTCTATGACAGCGAAAATTCCACCTTTGAAACCGTCGCCGGCATGCGTTCGCGCCGCATCGCTTTCAACGCCGATGTGGTCGACATAACCGATTTTGAAAGCGCCGGGCGATGGCGTGAATTGCTGGCCGGGTCCGGGGCGCAAAGGGCCAGCATTTCCGGCTCCGGCATATTCAAGGACGCGGCCTCCGATGCGACCATCCGCAGCCTGTTTTTCAACGCTCAAACCGAGCGCTTTGAGGTGACCATCCCTGATTTCGGCACCCTGACCGGCGCCTTCCAGATCACCGCCCTGGAATATGGCGCCAACCATGACGGCGAGATCACCTTCGAACTGGCACTGGAATCGGCCGGCGCCTTGAGTTTCATGGCGGTCTGATGGCGAACCGACACCGCGGCGAAATCGCCGCTGAACTGGATGGCCGCACCTTTACCCTGTGCCTCACCCTGGGTGCCCTGGCCGAACTGGAAACGGCTTTCGAAGTGGACGATCTGCCCGCCCTGATCGCCCGGTTTTCCGATGCCAGCCTGTCGGCCGGTGACATGCTGAAGATCATCGGTGCTGGCCTGCGCGGCGGCGGTCATCCGCTGACCGACGCAGAAATCACCGAGATGCAGGCCGAAGGCGGGGCGCTGGGCTACGCCCGCATCGTCTCGCAATTGCTGCAAGCAACCTTCGGGCAGGGGCAATGAACCCGACCGATCCATCGAACACCTGGTCGGGCCTGATGCAATTCGGCTTTGGCGTGCTGCACCTGTCGTCGACGGAGTTCTGGTCCCTATCATTGCCCGAACTGCACGCGGCGATGCGGGTTCACCAGATCGGCAGACCACCCATCATGACACGGACGCGGTTGAACCAGTTGATGCGAGCGCATCCCGACCAGCCAGAGGAGGGGCTTTGATGGCAGACAGCGAATTCGATGCTGAAATCAACTTCACTGGCGACACGACAGAATTTGAGGCCGCAGGAAAAAAGGTCACCCGAGAACTGACCAAGATCAAACAGGTTTCGCAAGGCGTTGGAAAGGAGCTTTCCAAGGCGCTGAAGGGGGCCATTGTCGACGGCAAGTCGTTTGAGGATACGCTGAAAAACATCGCGCTCCAGATGTCCAGGATTGCCCTCGACATGGCCCGGCAGCCGATCGAAAATGCGGTGGCGTCCCTGGCCAACGATCTGTTCGGCAGCCTGGCGGGCACTGGCGCGAGACAGAGTGGTGCTTCCCAAGCGGCGGGCGCCTGGCTCCCCGAAAGTGCCAAACTGGCCCGCGGCGGTGTCTTCAACACACCAACCCTGTTTTCCGGCACCAGCGGCGAGGCTGGCGGCGGGATTGGCGTCATGGCAGAGGCCGGGCCTGAAGCCGTCTTGCCCTTGCAACGGGGCAGTGATGGCCGGCTTGGGGTCCAGGCCACAGGCGTCGCCGCCGGCGGCGCTGCCGCCGCCGCCGCCGTCGCGCCGGTCAATGTCACCTTCAACATCTCAACGCCGGACGTCGACGGGTTTCGCAAGTCCCAGGCCCAGATCGCCAGCCTATTGGCGCGCACCGTCAACCGCGGCCGCCGTAATCTTTAGAAATCGAGTTTAATGCCTCATCCAGACGACTTTCATGACATCCGCTTTCCCGTCGACATCGGCTTCGGCTCGTCCGGTGGCCCGCAGCGCAGCACGCAAATCGTTGCGCTCGGCTCCGGCCATGAGCAGCGCAACCAACGCTGGGCCAGTTCGCGGCGCCGCTTCGATGCGGGCTATGGGGTGAAGAGCCTCGACAATCTGCAGCGCGTCGTCGCGTTCTTCGAAGCCCGGCGGGGGCCGCTTTACGCCTTCCGGTTCCGCGATCCGGCCGACCACAAATCCTGCCTGCCGTCGCAGGCACCCACCGCACGCGATCAACTCATCGCCATCGGTGACGGCATCGAGACCCGCTTTCAACTGACCAAAGCATACGGCGGCGGCGGCGAGGGCGGCGAGGGCGGCGGCGGCGGCGAGGGGGGCGAATATCAACGCCCCATCACGCTGCCGGTTGACGGCTCGACGCAAGTCGCTGTGGATGAGCGGCTTCAGACTTTGGACACCGACTATACGCTGGAAACCAGCACCGGTCAGATCCGCTTTGAATCACCACCAGCGGCGGGCGCCCGTATCAGCGCCGGGTTCGAGTTCGACGTGCCGGTGCGTTTCGACACCGATCATCTGGCCGTCAACCTGGCCAACTTCGCAGCCGGTGAGGTCCCCTCCATCCCGATGGTCGAGGTGCGGCTGTGAAGAATTTTTCAGAACCACTCGCCGCCCATCTGACCCGCTCGGCAACAACCATCTGCAGCTGCTGGATTGTCCGTCGTGAAGATGGCGGCGTGCTCGGCTTCACCGACCACGATCAGCCGCTGAAAATTTCCGGCGTGACCTGCGAAGCCAGCACCGGTTTTCAACCAACCGAGGCGTTCAGTGAATTGAGCCTGTCGAGCGACAATCAGGACGTCGAAGGGGCGCTGAGCAGCGATGCAATCACCGAGCGGGATCTGCAGGCCGGGCTCTACGACAATGCCCGGGTCGAAGTGTGGATGGTCAACTGGGCCGCGCCGACGCAAAACCATCTGATGCGGGTCTCGGTGCTCGGGGAGGTCACCCGTGAGGATCATGTGTTCAGAGCCCAATTGCGCGGCCTGTCGAGCCTGCTGGACCAGAATACCGGCCGCACGTTCAGCCGCAGCTGCGATGCGACTTTGGGCGACCAGCGCTGCGGCGTTGACCTGACTGACCCGGCCTTCACCACAGAAGCGGCGGTGCTCGAGGTGGTCGACCGGCTGACCCTCGTTGCCAGCGGGCTGGACGAATTTGAGGCCAATTGGTTCGCCCATGGGCGATTGTCCTGGCTGACGGGCGAAAACGCCGGCCTGTCGGTGGAACTCTCGGCCAGCCAGACGGACCGCAGCGACCAGTTGAAACTGTGGAAGGCGATGCCGTTTGCTCCGGCCATCGGCGACCGCTTCGAGGTCACCGCCGGGTGCGACAAGAGCTTTGCGACCTGTGCCCGGAAGTTCGACAACCGGCTGATGTTCCGCGGCTTCCCCCATGTGCCAGGCTCGGATTTCGCGTTTGGCTATGCGAGCCGCGACCAGCTTCACGACGGCAGCGCATTGGTGCGCTAAGCCCCGAAAAGGATTCAATGAAAAATTCGGAATCGGCTGCCCACGCCGCCCGCGCCGCTCAGGCTCAACGTGTTGTCACGCTAGCCCGCGACTGGATCGGCACACCCTATCGACATCAGGCGTCCAACAAGGGGCTGGGCTGCGATTGTCTTGGCCTGGTGCGCGGTGTCTGGCGGGACGTGGAGGGGACGGAACCCGAAACCCCGCCGCCCTATTGTGCGGCCTGGTCGGAGGTCAGCCAGCGCGAGCAGTTGATCGACGCCGGGCATCGCCACTTTTTGGCAGTCCCGATCGATCAGCGTCTGCCCGGCGACGTGTTGATATTCCGCCTGCGCCGCCAAAGCGTCGCCAAACATGTCGGCATCCTGTCGGGCCCGCAGAGCTTCATTCACGCCTATGCCCAGGCCGAAGTAACCGAAACCGCCCTGTGTG
>JABSRX010000113.1 GCA_013214695.1 Rhizobiaceae bacterium
CGTAGAAGGCTGCTGAGACGGCGGTGACGAAAGTTGCAAACATTTTGGTGTTCCATTTCCCTTGTTGATGATCACACTATAGAACTCGCGCTCAAAGCCCGCCGTGCGTTTTGGCACACGCTGATCCAGCAACCTGTTTTGACAACGAGCGCCCCGGTCAGCTTGCCAATTGAGCCGCGCCCCGGTTTGTGCCAGCATTTCGCTGAAGCGTGACCAGCGGGGGCGATTAAGTGGAAAAGACTTCACCATCAAGCGGACAGGTGAACCTGGCGGTTTTCGCCGGGTGTGTCATCGCGTTTCTCGGTTTCGGCTTTGCCGCGACTTTCGGCGTGTTTTTGGCCCCGATGTCGTCCGAACTCAATTGGGGCCGCGAAGTTTTTTCCTTGTCCGTTGCGGTTCAGGCGCTGATGTGGGGCGTTGCTCAACCGGTCGCGGGCGCCATTGCTGATCGCTACGGAACGGCGCGGGTCATCGCCTTTGGGGCCATTTGTGCAGGTGTCGGCTTTGTTTTCAGAGGCGTTGTTACCGATCCTGTCCTGTTCGTTTTGACCGGTGTTCTTGTCGGCATTGGCACGGGAGCTGCGTCTTTCCCAATTGTCATCGGCGCACTCGGAAAGATTGTTACGGCGCAACGACGCAGTTTTATTCTTGGACTGGGAACCGCCGCCGCCTCGATGGGCATGTTCGTTGCTGCCCCTTCTGCGGTGCTCATGATTGATGGCATGGGTTGGCAAGTGTCGTTGATTGCCATCGGGTGCAGCTTCGCACTGATCTTGCCGTTTCTCTTCTTCATTTCCCGCGTTTCCGTGCCGACCGCAGCCGATTCAAGTGCCAGTGATTTTGGCTATGCCGTATCTGCGGCGTTTTCTGACCGCAGCTATGTCTGTCTGTTCTTCGGTTTCTTCGTCTGCGGGTTTCATGTGGCGTTCATCCAAACGCATCTGCCTGCCTATGTTGTGGATCTCGGCCTTGCTGCATGGGTCGGCGCCTGGTCGCTTGCGCTGATCGGGTTGTTCAATATTGCCGGTTCCTTTTTGTCGGGTTGGTCCGGGCAGGTCTACTCAAAGAAGAAAGTCCTCAGTGGCATTTACTTCGCCCGGTCGGTGGTGATTACCGCGTTCATTTTGATACCGATAAGCGAGGCAAGTGTGCTGATTTTCTCAGCCCTGATGGGACTGCTTTGGCTGTCGACCGTTCCGCTGACAATGGGGCTTGTCGCACAAACACAGGGGCTGAAGTTCCTGTCGACTTTGGCGGGACTCGTCTTTTTGAGCCATCAGACGGGCAGTTTTATTGGCGCTTGGCTCGGTGGACGCATTTACGATCTGAATCAGGATTATACGCCAATGTGGTGGGCCGCTGTCGCACTTGGTCTTTTGGCCGGGCTTATACACCTGCCAATCCGCGAAGAACCAGGTCCCCTCGCACAGGCTGAAGCGGCTTAGTCTTCGCTGGATCCGACCGTTACATAGAACTCAAGATGCGTATTCCGGGGACTGGCCAGGTGGCGGTGTGGCACCAAAACCGCCTTTTTCAACCACGCTTGCACGGCCGCCATGCTGTGCGACCGTCGCCGCTTGATCAGCCTTGGTCTGTCGATCAATTGCTTCCGGGTCGCAAATAGTATGCAGCTCCTGCATCAAGTCGGAACGCACGGACACATAGTCGGCATTCGTGCCAAGATCGTTAAGCTCCTCAGGATCGTCCTGCAGATCAAAAAGCTGCGGTTCATGGCCGACATAGTGGATCAGTTTCCACCTGCCCTTGCGGATCATGAAGGCGCCCGTTGGTGCACCCATGGCGTGATACTCCGAGAACACCACCCGGTTTAGGTCATCTTCGGCTTGGGCAAGATCATAAAGCGATGAACCAATCATCTTGACAGGAACTTGGGCCCCGGCACTTTTCAACAGGGCCGTAGGAATGTCCAACAGGTTCACCGGCGTCTTGCTGGTTTTGCCTTCGGGAATTCCCGGCCCGGCTACGATCATCGGTACGCCGACGCTTTCCTCGTTCATTGTTGACTTTCCCCACATGCCCCACTCGCCGACGTTGTCGCCGTGATCGGATGTGTAGATCACCTGGGTTGTTGAGGTTAGCCCCTGCGCTTCAAGCGCATCCAGAACTCTACCGACTTGGGCATCCATGAATGAGACCAACCCGTAATAGGCAGTTAGTGCGGTTGTTGTTCTTTCTTCGGTCCAACCCACCATGTTCAGACATTGCCGCATTTGTTTGATCCATGGGTGCTGAAGATCTCCCGGGTCGGTCTTTTGTGGGCTTAGATTCTTTGCCGCATAGAGATCGTAGAATTCATCAGGCGCAATCAGTGGGAAATGGGGTGTCACGAAGGATACAAAGCATATCCATGGGGCTCCGCCCGGTTTCTTGGTTGCCAGCCAGTCGACGGCGCAGTCGGCGATAGACCGGTCATAGGCACTATAGGATGTATCGCCTCGCCCGACTTTCTCGGCCATTGCCAAACCTTTTTGCCGAACCGGCAGTTCATCTCGTACCGATCCAAGTATGTCGCCGTGGCCTCCGACCACATGCATGGGCAGATGTTGAAAGTCGAAACCGACATCGTCCTGATCGTTTCGATAGTGCAGTTTACCAATCGAACCGACTTCCACCCCAATTTGCTGCAAAGCATGCCCCCAGGAATGCGGAGTGCCGGTATAGGGTTGGGCATTGTCCCAGTGCCCCGTTGCATGAACATATTGCCCGGTCGCAAAGGCTGCACGCGAAGGTACGCAAATAGGGCAGGGGCAATAGGCAGCTTCGAAAAGCGTGCCCCGCGCTGCCAGCCGGTCGAGGTTCGGTGTCTGCACGACATCGTTGCCATAGGCGCCGAGTATTTTGCGCGTATGCTCATCCGACATGATGATAAGTTGGTTTGTCGTCATCAGGGCTGTGCTCGCGTTCGATCTTTGTCTGTCGGGGTGGTCAGTTGGCTGGGGGCAGACAGACGGCTGCTGGCAAGCGGTTTAACCGAAACACCCTATCATCCGTTTTGGGCGTCACCTCTCGATAGTCTTCGCTACCGCAGCCGGACACGGAGAAGCCGCGTTCGTTGATCAAAAGAATGCTGTCGCTCGCGCGGTCTTCCAAATAAAATCCGCCGCCATCACACTCGATAAAACATCTGTAGCGATTGCCGTCGGGTCTGCAGGAACCTCCGTCGGAAAACACTTGAGAAGAATCTCTGAATTTGACGTTCAACTGAAAGTGCAGCTCTGCGGTGTCGGGATCGAAAGCGATATTGCCGTTCCCGTCGTGTACGCCGAAGGTTTTTGGATAGTGATGAAATGAAATTTCTTCGACACGTTGATAGCCGTTCTTTTTGAGGTGCTCGGCGCTGTAGACGCGCCCATAACAGGAGTTGTTTTCCCCAAAGTGACGCTCCAGCGGACGCGCTATCGTTGGAAACGCTGTCGCCATAACGGCACTCACGGACAACCATGCCGTCACCAAGAACCTGACATTGATCATTATCTTTCCCTCCCCAACACGTGGCTCTATCCGATTTCGATTCTGCATGATGTTGGCTGTTGCGCAAATCGCACCTGACCTGCGATCTCGGTTCGATCCGTTAAGTAGTGCACTTGCTCGCCTACTCTTCGGGCGCTACGGCACGCTTATAGAGATGCCAGGTCGCATGTCCGAGAACCGGTAGAACCACCAGAAGGCCCAAGAATGCCGGCAAGGCGGACAGGATCACAGCCACCACGACAAATGCTCCCCAACTCAACATGACAAAAGGCGCGGCGAAAACGGCACGAATGCTAGTGATCATGGCCGTTACGAAGTCGATCTCCCGTTCCAGCAATAACGGACAGGAGACGACTGTCAGGGTGAACAAGACCAGAGATATGATGGCACCAACAATGTGACCGGCGATTAGAAAGGTCCAACCATTGGTGGTGTAGAACACCGCCTCGAGAAACCCGGGGAAAGTAGCAAATCCTTTTGAGCCGAAGAACACCGCGACTAGGGTGCGGGCCTGATACATCCACACCCAGAAGATGAACAGGGTGACGAAGGCCATCCAGCCCAGTTCCCGCCGGTGCTGTTGCCACACCGTTGCCAGGATGCCCTTCCAGGTGAGGGGCGCATTAGTTTCGAGTTTTCGGCTGGTTTCATACAGTCCAGTGGCGACGAAAGGGCCGATCAGGGCGAATCCGATTACCAGCGGATAGGCCAACCAGGCCATGTCCAAATAGGCCAAACTGCCAACAAGAATGATCCCGCCGATGGCGTAGATGGCACCGAAAAACAGACCGAAAGTGGGCGCCTTGAGAAAATCCTGTATGCCAAGCTTGAGAACATCGCGCAGATCATGAAACCCGATTGGATTGACTTCCGGCAATCCTGACTTGCTGGGTCTCGATTCTGCAGAATTCGGTTCGACTATGTCCTTTGCCATTTCACGTGCTCCTTTTTCTGAGCATTATGACGACAGCTTGCGCCTTTGATGGGCACTTGGCAACCGGCCGGTATATGTTTGACTTAAGCGTTTGGTCGAATAGGGCGCTGAAATTCTGTCATCGTAGGTGATTTGAAGGTCGCCAGAAATACGACATGCCCGTCGCGGGTTTGAAGGCGAAGGGTGGCGGCAAGTGCTATTCTGCTGTTCCGCTCGCCCGATCAATTCAAACCAAAACTGCGCCGATGACGTCTGTGTCAGCTCCTACCAACGCAACTTCCCGATCTCTGGAAGGCATTGCCTGCGTCGTTATCGGCATGCTGTTGTTTGTTGGTCAGGACGGCATGATGAAGTTCATGCTCGAGATTTTTCCGATCTGGACATTGATGGCGGTGCGTGGGCTGATCGCCCTTGTCGTATTGACCTCCCTGATTTTGTGGCTGGGTAAGCCCCACCGCTTGTTCACACCGCTTTGGCGGCTGCATGTGTTGCGCGGTTTGCTGCTGGGCTTTGGATTTTCGCTGTTTTATGCGGCCTTTCCGTTCATGAACCTTGCTGAGGTATCGACCATCTTCTTCTCCGCGCCCTTGATGATCGGCGTGTTGTCGGTTGTCATGCTGGGGGAAACTATCGGCAAACACCGAACCGCGGCGCTTGTGATTGGGTTTGCGGGGGTGTTGATCGCGATGAATCCGCAAATCGATAATTTTCGCTGGGCGACAGTGCTGCCGCTGGTCTGTGCCTTTAGCTATGCCCTGGCGCAAATATTGGCCCGCCGCATCGGCGAACGCGAAACAACCCTTACCACGGGCCTTTATACGCTGGTGTTTTCGAGTTTGGCGGTTTTGCCGGCCGGATGGTTGCTAAACCAGGTGGTCGATATCGGTCCGGACATGGTCCATCTTGGCTGGCATTTTCCAGCCCTGGACGGCCAGCTGGTGCTGTTTTTGATTCTGGTTGGGATCAACGGCTCGATCGGGTTTTTATTATTGTCGCGGGCCTATCAGGTGGCCAATGCCAGTCTGGTTGCTCCGTTTGACTATACCTATCTGCCATTTGCCACTTTGATGGCCTATTTTGTGTGGAGCGAGGTGCCATCCACCAATACGTTGATCGGCATGGCGCTGATCATCGCCTGCGGGCTGTATCTGGGCTACCGCGAAATACGCAATGCTCAATCTCAAGACGACCCACTGCCCGTCGCCGAAACCTTCGTCGCACCCGGCAACCCAATGGGAACGCCCGATCTTGATTAGGATGACCATTAGCAAGACCCGTGATCCCATGCGGATCCGATGGCCGAAAGCCGGATAGATCGCATATCATGAAGAATTGGTGGAGCTAAGCGGAATCGAACCGCTGACCTCTTGCATGCCATGGTAGAAATTGGGTTGTTCACATAGTGAGGCATACTCCAGCAAACTTGATCAAAGTGAACCACATTAAAAGTTGAGCATCCAGGTACTCACGAAGTTGTCATGTAGAGTTTGGCGCATCTTAGTGAGGTTATGTCGATTTTGGTGACGGTGACCGGTGGATGACCGGAAGCCCGCTCAGAGCCCTTTACGGAAGTTCGACAGCTGTCCACATTTGGTAGATTACAAGTCTGCGTTGCCTTGGCAAAGCGTAGCTAAATTGCTCGACTTCTCGGGGCACAAAAAACAGGCCAACACTTGGGATTTTGCTGAAACCAATGCCAGAGTTCCGGAGGTGAACTATAACAATGAAGATCTCAGAGGCTCGCAGAGCCTTACTGGATCGTCCAGCAGACTGATGACCTAAATGTTGGCTCTAGGTGAAGTATGACGGAATTGGATTTAAGGACTATCGCGCATTTGGCGGTCAATTCTGGCTCAACATTTCACTGAATTAACTCCCATGCGACAATCGACGAGAGGGTGCCTCTTCTACTCCTTCGCCGCATTGCTCGCAGTTTCCCAGCTAAACTGGTCTGGCTGCTTTCCATACCGGCCTTGGCATCCACAATTTCCGCATCGAGCTGCGCGTCATTGCTGCAAAATCGTCCAGTTCCAACCTGCTAGACGATTGCTCAAAGGCCCACGCCGATATTTAGTTTGCCGAAGGCTTGCACTGGCTTAAATTGAAAGCAGCAGACTGGAACTGTTGATTGGTGTTTGCTTAGAGCCGATGCGTCTCGGATTGCCACTCCCCCAGAGTTTCAACACTATGGTCAATAAATCTTGCCGCTTCAGAAATTTCGCTCGTCGTCACAGGCAACTCGTTGCGCCAGCCTAACGCCTCCAATGCTGCAAGAGCATCATCATCGGCTTGAGTTGCATCGAGCAAGTCAAAATTTCGATAAACCCATGCCCCTGCTTCCAGTTCGCCATAGACCCGACCGGTGCGCTGATCTGCAAATCGAATGCAATGCATCAGCGATGCGCATTCCAGCAAAAACCCCATATTTCCCTCGGCAGATAGATCGACATCCAAATAGACCTCATCAGCACACTGGGCTTCGATATCAATTCGCTTGTACCGATCAATGTCCAACATTTTCGAGATATCTAGGATCGTCAATTCGTCGTTCCAGCCGAATGCGACGGTACGTGGACGCTCGCCCTCTGGAACATTGTTGTCCAGAAATTCATGGTGAACTTTCTTACTCGACTGCGCCCAGGAAAAGAAAAGCGAGGGCATGCCCGTATAAGCCTCCACATTGTGATCGAGCAAATCATCTACTGCTTTATAGCGGCCGGTGCTCAAGCCCCTTGTGTAGGCCCTTGTCACCGTCTCCTGCGGCGGTGTGATCATATAGAACATGTAGACGGTATGACCGAAACGGGTCAGCAACTTGCTCGATTGATCGCCGCCGACGCTGAAACTGTCAAAACGAAAACGGTCGATTAGCAAATGTGGAATTTGGCCGGCTTCTGCGCGTTGGGCCATTTGCCGGTCCAGCTTTCGGTCAATCAACACCAATTCATGCCCCGTGAGCATAGCTCCATATTTCGCGTGCTCACCCAGCGATTCATATTCAAGCAGAAACTTGCGCCAATAGTCCGGGCTAATCAGCGCAAAGTCCTGCCAATCCACTCCCAGTTGTTCTGCCAAAATGCGTTGTTGAGGACGAATGGTGCTTTTGCCAGCGGCCGATGCCCCTTTGACATTCATGATCAGAGGTTTCTCTTGAGCAGGAAGAAATCTGTAGCCCAACTCATCGACAGCATGCTCAAATAAAGGTGAGACTTCAGCATCAAGCAGCCAACTTCCCCAATCATTCAATACCTGCCCAACGGCAAGTTGAATGATTGTATCATTGTCGCCAACCAGCCGACCACGATGACCAATTATGCTATGCACAACAGTCAGCAATCCTTTCACGCAAGCGCCATCTAAACCACGCTGTCCTTTGATCGATGAAATGCTGGCGCTTTGAAGTCTCTCCAGGCGCGAATCGATCGTGGAGAATGGGCCTACCTTTTTCGGTTTCGCAGCGCGCAGCCAATTGAAGGGGCTCCATCGCGCTGCACTTGAGCTCTCCACGGGTCCCGATCGCAAATCTTTAAGCAGGCCTGCAAGTATCTCGGTTGCCTTGAACCGAGTGAATTCAAACCGCTCCTCGAGCTGGGGTAGGTTTGGGACCACAGCGGTATCGAAAACTTGCGCCACCATGCCGCGCAAGTTTAGTCCAAGTTCCTCGTAATCTGGTCCGTCGGGAACAGACAATTGCGTGGTTACTCGAATGAGAAGGCTGTGTATCAGCAGCCGTTTGGGCCTGAACACCACGATGTCAAAGGGCGATAGCCCACAAAACTCACTCAATTCGTGGGCTTGCTGAAATCCGGTCTCGACGTTTTCCGGCCGAAACATGGTTGAAAGTGGCAGGATATCAACTGGAATACTCGATTCCAGCCCAGGATTCCAAGGACCAAACTCGCCTGCTTCTTCAGCTATGGTTCAGCCTCCCTGAGCTAGCCCTCATCTGCATAGCTTGCGCGAGCACGCCTGCGACGGAACCCCAGATATACCGGATAAATGATTAGTGCCAGGGCAATCAGCATGCAGGCGAGAGATATGGGTCGGTCGAAGAACGTCATCACATCACCACGGCTTGATATCAACGATTGTCGCAGCGATCTTTCAGCGAGCGGTCCCAGAACAATTGCCAGTACTGCCGGTGCAACGGGATAGTTCAACTTGCGCAGCAGATAGCCACCTGCCCCCAAAACCATCATCAGCCAGACGTCGAACATGCGGTCAGTGGTCGAAAAGACGCCAACAAAGCAGAGAACGAAGATGATCGGAGTCAACATGGTGAACGGCATGGCCAACACACGTACAAAGATCGGGATGAGGGCAAGGTTCAAGACAACAGTGACAAGGTTTGCCACATACATGGACCCAATCAGACCCCATACGAAATCTGGCTTGTCCGTAAACAGCAACGGACCCGGTCGCAGTCCCCAGATGATCATACCGCCAAGGAGAATAGCTGTTGTTGGAGATCCCGGAATGCCAAGTGTGATCATCGGCAACATCGAACCCGTTGAAGCCGCATTGTTGGCCGCTTCAGGAGCCGCAACACCTGAAACGTTACCCTTGCCGAAGCTTTCTGAATCCTTGGAGAAGGTTTTCGCAAGACCATATGACATCAACGATGCGGGTGTTGCTCCTGCCGCAGGCAAAGTCCCGACAAAGAAACCTACCACGGAACCAAGCGACGTTGTCGGGAGATATTGCTTCACTTTGCCAAGGTTCTTTTTGAAGCGGCCCCAGGTGGTTTTCACCGCATGGATCTCGACCTTGCCCTTCGTCGTTTCCAGGGTCCAAAGCATCTCGCCGATGCCATAGATACCAATAGCTAGAACCAGGAAGCCGATACCGCGTTGTAGTTCGACCATGTCGAAAAATACAAGACGCGGCTGGCCAGTGATAATGTCGAATCCGACCGAGGCCATCACGAGGCCCAGCAAAATCATGAATATGGTCTTGGGAATATCGTCGCCACCCAGGCCAATGAACGTTGCAAAGGCCAGGACCATCAATGCGAATTCTTCCTGCGGTCCGAATTTCAGTGCGAAGATGGCAAGCGGCGGAGCGAAGAAGGTAAACAATACGACGGAGATCGTACCACCGATAAACGACGCCACGGCGGCGGCTGACAGTGCTTGGTCGGCCTTGCCAGCCTGGGCCATCGGTCGTCCATCAAACACGGTAGCTACCGCGGTGGAAGCCCCCGGAATGCCGAGGGTTATCGAACTGATCGCCCCACCATACATGGCACCATAGTAGAGTGCAGCGAGAAAAATGATGGCAGCCGTGGGCGGCACCAAAAAGGTTACCGGAAGCAAAATGGCGACGCCGTTAACGGAGCCAAGTCCCGGCATAGCGCCAATGAACAGTCCAGCGAGACAGCCCACGACGATCATGAATAAGTTGAGCGGCTCGAAGCTTTGAGCAAGCCCAGCGGCAAGAAGTGTAAAGATATCAACCATCAGTCAAATTCCTCTGTCACCTGATTACATCAGGTATTCCCACCGATAATTGTCGATCCACAAAAAGCCCTCTTCGAAGATTGGCCAACCCTTGGGCAGATATTTCGACAACTGCCATTCGAACAAAAAGTAGATGAAGATCGGCCCGCCAATCACAAACGACGAAACAATCTGCCAACTGTGTTTGCCGATCACCCGCATGTAAAACCCGAGGAAAAGCGCCACGGAAATATAGGTGCCAACGACATGGACCAGCAGGAGCATGGCGGTCAGCGAGAGAAAAGAAATACCGACCAGGCCCAGACTTTCCGGATCGATGTAGTGGGACAAGTCGTGGCTCTCTGCCGTCTCCGATCTGAACCAGCGTACCAGCGTCCACACACATGTGAGCGCCATGCCCGCGGAGAGCCAAAATGGCCACACCCCCGCTCCCGGTCCGCGTCCCTCGATCCATTCAATGCTCAATCCGTCTGAATGAATGCTCCACATCAGCCCAAGCGAGCCAACTAAAAGAGCGATAGCTATCCATAATTCGGCCGTTCGCATGGTCATTGCAACATCTCCCCGCACTGCCGGATCTCCACCGGACTTGAAACACACTCAACTCGAACAAAATTGCCGGCCAAGGCGGTTCATTTTTAGAAATCGAAAATAGAGGGAACCACGCCGGCTGCAGCCAGCCCTGTAGTCTTCGGCTTGTTCGCCAGTGATGGCCTTTGCGCCAACTGATTCAATTAGCCTAAGACACTTTTATCGTTGAAAAGGCGTTATCGAAGACAGCTGGTTCCACTAAGAGAATGAGCGAAACACGCTTCGCGTATTGTGTTGCTCTTGGAGAGCCCTGACCAGTTCGATACCCGAGCGAGTTGGCATTCCATTTGCGTTAATCCAATTCTTTTCTTCAGCCACTCGTTTTGCCGAGGCCATGGAACTGGGGCTTATCAGCAGGTTGGCAAATGAGATTATTCTATGTGTATCGATGTTCATCGTTGCATTTCCTATTGTGTATACTTCGGATCCAAGCGTGCGGAGCGAAACCAGATGTTGTTGTTCATGCTTGGGTCATGTGATCTGGTTTGTCGGTGCGCCGTTGTTGAAATTCTCAATATGGTCGATGACCTGATGCCAAAGGTCTTGCATTGCTTCGTCACTGGCCCAGGCCGTGTGCGGCGTAATGATGACGTTAGGACGGTCTAGAATATTGAGAAGAGGGTTGTCGGGCTGCGGAGGTTCGCTTGTGAGACAGTCAAAACCAACTCCCGCAATCTGCCCAGAATTGACCGCATCAACGAGATCATGTTCGTCAACCAAGCCTCCGCGGGCACAGTTTATCAAGAGTGGTTTGCGTTTCATTGATGCGAATTCCGGTGCTGCAATCATGTTGCGAGTTGCAGGCATCAGCGGACTGTGCAGGGTTATCACGTCAGACGTTTCAAGCACTTCCTCAAAGGGTGTGTAGAGCGGCCCAAGACCGTCGACTCCTTTATGCGCAGCAAAAAGCGTTCGCATTCCAAACGCCCGACCCAGATTTGCGACACCTTGGCCAAGCACACCTTCTCCGATTATCCCCAGAGTAGAGCCCGTCAGGTCGTTGATTGGATGAGTGAAAAAACAAAATTGATCGGCCTTTTGCCATTCACCATTAATGACGTCCTGACGAAATCCCACCAGACTGCGACGCAGTGCCAAAATCAGGGCAAACGCATGTTCGGGAACAGTATTGGTGGCATAGCCACGCACGTTTGAGACGACGATCCCGCGTTCCTTGCAGGCGGCGATGTCAAACGCNTCATAGCCCGTCGCAGGAATGGCAATCATTTTCAGATCNGGCAATTGCTCAATGGCATCCCTGCCAATAGGAACCTTATTGCAGATTGCAATCTGCGCACCTGTAAGCCGTTCCACGACCTGATCTGGACGCGTACGTTCGTACTCCATCCAGTCATGGTCAAAGGCGGGTTTTTGGAGTGTGACGGATGGACCGATTGTGCCGCGATCCAAAAAAACAATTTGGGTCATAGAGGTCTCCCCTTGGCTGCTGCGCCCGACTGGACGCATCGCCACCGAGGTCTTTCAAAATGATTTCGACAAAGGTGCTTATTCGGCCGCTATGCGCATTTCTTCAGCTGTATTGCTGAAGTGCCGCACGGCTGCGCCAACTCCTGCACCTGGCTCAAACGGGATGCCGACATCGCGCATCGCGAGCTCAACGCCGCCCAGGGCCTGCAGAACCATGATCTCGTTGAGCCAGCCGAGATGGCCGATGCGGAACACTTTGCCAGCCACTTTGGACAAGCCAGCACCGAGCGACAGATCATATTTGCAATAGGCTGTTTTGATCACGTCATTGGCGTCAAAACCTTCAGGCACAAGAATCGCGGTCACCGTGTCTGAATGCCACTTGGGTGCCTGGGCGCAATTCCTCAGTCCCCATGCATCAACTGCGGCCCTGACACCACCTGCCAAGTGATTGTGCCGCGCAAAGACGCTTTCGAGTCCCTCTGAATCAATCAGATCGAGTGAGGCTCTCAGTCCCCTGAGCAGCGTGACGGCCGGAGTATAGGGAAAATAGCCCATCGCATTGTTTTTCTGCATGTCGTCATAATCGAAGAAACAGACCGGCAGCGTGCTGTCCTTTTTCGCCTGCAGGGCCTTCTGGCTGACAGCAACGATGGCGAGGCCCGTTGGCAGCATGAAACCTTTCTGGGAACCGGAAACAGCAACATCAACTCCCCACTCATCCATCCGAAAGTCAATGGACCCAATTGAGCTCACACCATCGACAAGCAGAAGCGCAGGATGATCCAAACCATCCAGGATGCGACGGACGCCCGCAACGTCGGAAGTAACACCCGTCGCCGTTTCGTTCTGACAAACAAGAACCGCCTTGATTTTGTGATCCTTGTCCGCAGCAAGGCTCTGTTCGTAGCGTTCCAAAGGGACGCCAGTGCCCCATTCGCACTGAATTGCGTCCACTTCCAAGCCAAATCGTTCACAGAGATCAGCCCACAGATGGGAGAATTGCCCAAACACGGAAGTCAGCACTTTTTCACCAGGAGACATGAGATTGGCAATGGCCGATTCCCAGCCACCGGTTCCGGATCCGGGAAAGATGAACACCTCGCCGGTAGTGGTCTTGAAGACTTTCTTGACGTCGTTCATCAGCGGGATGATGAAGTCAGGAAAGTCTGGCGCCCTGTGATCTTCCAGTGCCACATCCATGGCTTGGCGCACTTCAAATGGCATGTTGGTTGGTCCAGGTACGGCCAGTCCCTTAAATCCGGGCATCGTGTTTTCCTCCGTTTCTCGTGTTGTGGTTCCGTCTGATCAGTAAATTGGAAAGCGGTTGCAGAGCGCTATGGCTTCTGCCTTGACCTGGTCTTCGATGACTTGATTGCCCTCTGTCCCATTGGCGGCGAGCCCATCCAAAACCGTGGTAATCATGTCGGCAATTTGCCCAAATTCAGCGGGGCCAAACCCGCGGGTCGTGCCTGCTGGAGTGCCAAGACGAACACCAGACGTAATGGTCGGCTTCTCTGGATCAAAGGGCACGCCATTCTTGTTGCAGGTTATGTGAGCGCGTCCGAGCGCATTTTCAGCGTCATTGCCCTTGATGCCCTTGGGTCGAAGATCGACAAGCATCAGGTGATTTTCCGTGCCACCGGACACAATGTCGAAGCCATGCTCCTTGAGCCGGTTGGCCAGTCTGTCAGCATTCAATACAACCTGCTGACAATATTCCTTAAATGTTGGTTGCAAAGCTTCGCCGAAAGCCACGGCCTTGCCAGCAATTACATGCATTAGCGGGCCACCCTGCAGCCCCGGGAAGATCGCTGAATTGAACTTTTTTGATAAATCAACATCATCGGTCAGGATCATACCTCCGCGAGGTCCACGCAGGGTCTTATGGGTCGTCGTTGTGGCCACATGGGCGTGCGGGAACGGGTTGGGATGCAGACCGGCGGCAACGAGCCCAGAAAAGTGGGCCATGTCTACCAGAAGATAAGCACCCACTTTGTCTGCAATTTCGCGGAAACGTTTGAAATCGATGACGCGCGGATAGGCAGATCCTCCCGCTATGATAATCGCCGGCTTATGTTCGATGGCGAGAGCTTCGACCTGTTCATAGTCGATGCGGTGGTCGGATTTGCGCAAACCGTATTGTACCGCGTTGAACCACTTTCCCGATAAGTTGGGGCGCGCACCATGGGTCAGGTGACCCCCAGCGTCGAGGCTCATGCCCAAGATCGTGTCGCCCGGCTTTGCAAGAGCAAGGAACACACCCTGGTTGGCCTGACTTCCCGAATTCGGCTGCACATTAGCAAAGGAGCAGCCAAACAGTTTGCAGGCTCGTTCGATTGCCAATACCTCAACCTCGTCGACATATTGGCACCCGCCATAATAGCGCCGGCCCGGATAACCCTCCGCATACTTGTTGGTAAGCACAGAGCCAGCAACCTCCAACACCGCCTTGCTGACAATGTTTTCTGAAGCGATCAACTCAATTTCGTTTTGCTGTCGGTTGGCTTCTCGTCCAACCGCAGCGGCAATTGCCGGGTCAGTTTCGGCCACATCACTTGAGAAAAAGCCAAAGCGGTGCGACTTATGGACTGTGTCCAACATGGAAACTCCTCCAATATCTGTAGTGTTTAAGCTGCCAGGGCGCCGTTGGCCGATAAACGGCTATCAACAGTTGCGACCGCGTCAATGATGACCCTGTGATCAAGTCCCATCGAATGGCCAATGAGCATGATTAACTTATCGACTCGTTCAATAAGCTCTGCACCCGACTCAATCGCCCGAGCCGCAGAAGATGGTTTCAGCAAGCTATCCGTTGCCTTGGCATATTTCTCAAATGGCACNAGGTCAGCGGAGTCAGCACCGAGGCGCATAACCAGATGATCAACAAACTCGTAAACGTCGCGCGACAGGGACAAGTTTGACTGAACCGCGTCGCGAATTGAGAGTGGTGCGTTGCTGGTTACACAGCGGTAATTGCCCGTGGCGAGCATGCTCCATTTTGCAAAAGGCACAAACAGGGAGTCATGCACCCTGAGCTTTACAGGGATTTCCTTTCCCTCCACCCGGACTGCATCAATGGAATCCGCCAAAGAACACAGCATGCGGTTGTGTTTTTCATCTGCGAATTTTGACGTCTTGAAGTTTGTGGGCAGCCCCACATGCAACACATTTGCCGCTTCATCTGGCGGACGGAAGGCCTGTGGGTCCGGCGAGCAGAGCGTCATCAGCCCGGGTTTGAAATGGCGCCAAACCGACGAATTGGTATAGGCCGGTTCCAGGATTTCACAGTTCAATCCGGGGATACGGCGAAGATAGGCCAGAGGTGGCATGTTCATGATTGAAATACATGGCAACTCTGCCCGTGCAATACGCACCAGCAACGCACTCAGCGTATGATTGGCATATTGTGGCTCCTGCATGCCCAGGCAAACCAGATCATATTGGGACAGATCGACATTCTCTGGCGTTTGAGCGTCCAGATAACCGGGCATTTGGTGCGAGAAGAAGCTGCGATGATCCGCTTCGTCCCGCAATTTGATCCGGACTTCCGTGCCCTGCCGATTGATCAATTCAGCAGTTTTGGCACGGCAAACCAGCGTGACGTCATGGCCTGCCATAAGCAATTTCGTGCTCAACAGTGATCCATATGAAGCGCCCAAAATGAGTATTTTGTAGGCCATGATAGTGTCCTCCGGTATCTGTCAGGAAGGTTGAGGTTTATTCGCCGGTAATGGCCTTCGCGCCGACAGATTCAATCAGCGCCTTATGCGCGACGATGTTGTCAGCGTGGAATTTGGCCAATTCATCGCCCTGCATCATGTTTTCGCAGGTCAGGCCGTCAGAGACGCAGAAATCCTGCCATTCCTTGCTGTTGAAAAGTTCCTGGAACAGGCCTTTGTAGAATGCCACCGCATCCGCAGACATGCCTGGAGGGCCATTGACCGAACGCTGCATGTAATACTCAATGTCAATGCCCAGTTCCTTGGCAGTCGGCGTGTCCGGGAAAGCGGCCATACGCTCACCTGTGAACTGTACAAGCGGCTTAGAGCTGCCTGCCTTGTAGAACTCCATCTGCTCGGCAGGGTTGTTGACCGTAGAATCGATCTGCTTACCAATCAGGTTCTTGGCAACGGTACCTCCACCCGGGAACGGGATATAGGTGACGTCATAGCCAAACTGATTTTCCATCATTGCTGTCAGAACGGAGTCTTCCTGACCGGAACCTGTACCGCCGACTTTCCAATCAAGACCTGCTGCTTTCACCGCAGCCACATAGCTGTCGACATCTTTGATGTCGTTGCGATCAGAATGAACCCAAAGCAGGAACGTATCCATCGCCATCAATCCGATTGGTGTGAACTTGGTGACATCCACACCGAGACCCTGCTGAATGATCGGCGTGGTATAAAAGCTGTTCAGCGTCATCATAATCGTATGATCATCACCAGCCTTGTCCTGCATGTAACGCAAAGCTTCCGCACCAGAACCACCAGGCTTGTTGACTGGAATAAACGGACGGGAACTGAGACCCTTTTTCTCAATCAATCCCTGAAGAAGCCGAGCGATCTGGTCAGCACCACCGCCGGCACCGGCCATGATGACAAATTCAACTGGCTTGCGCGGCTTCCAGTCGGCGGCAGCTGCGGCCGAAGCAATCATGCTTAGCGCTGCAGCACCTGCAGCGAGTGTTTTCAAGAGTTTCATTTCTTCCTCCATGTTGTTGGCCACCCACAATGTGGCCGGAAACTTGCCTCTGATTTCAGCGACGACAAATTGAGCGCCTCATCGTGGGCTTTTAAATCGACGGCCCCGCGTCGGAAGCTGTTGATCGATTGCTTTTTCTCAGCCGGATGAGTTCCTCCCGATCCAGCCTTGTCTTGATCTTCCAAACTGCTTTTAGGGCGAGTTTTGATTGCACCTTGCCGGGCGCTTTAAGTGCCGCAAGGTCAAGCCGGTTTACAAACCAGAGACATCAGATGTTTTTGAATTGACAAGTCGATAGCGAACTAATCTGACTAGCCACTCACGTAGATTTGGTCTTTGGGTCGGTAAAACTGTTTTTGGTTGTGAAGTTTTCCCAGCACATCGTGAATGGTTTTCGAGTCCAAAGGTCCAGAGTGATCCCTGGTTTCAACAGCCCGCAAAGCTGTCTCTATCACTTCCATATCCCTCAGGTTCAACTCAAACAGCTTGTTGTAACCGGCCATCAATGAAATCTCCTCTCCTCGCTACCCGTAACTGTGGNNANGGACAATTTCACAAAAATAAGTCAAATGACACTGAATCTGGGTCAACTTGTAAATACAGAAATTTACGTTTATACAATACGTAATATTGTGAAATTTTGGCTGGAGGGGTGAGTTTGAAAATTTTTGTCGGACCACGGCTTCGCAAGCTTCGTCGCGAAGTGGGAGCCACTCAGGCGGTGCTGGCAAAGAGCCTGGGCATCAGCACATCCTATGTGAACCTGCTGGAGAACAACGAAAGAAGTGTATCTGCTTCCGTACTCTTAAGCCTGTTGGAGACCTATGGTGTTGATTGGCGCGACATCGCCGCTGACGCCGACACGTCGCGACTGGCTGATCTGAATGCGTCATTCAATGACCCTCTGTTTGAATCGGTGCGTCCAGATCTCAATCAATTGCGCGCCGCCATGACCCACTGTCCAGATCTCGTGGAGAGCTTTGCAATTTTGTACCAATCGTATCAGTCAATGATGGAACACTTGTTGAGCGGCACGGGAGAAGGTTCGGCATCAGAATTAACGTCCGCATCTCCTGAAGCATTGGTGCATGCATTTTTCCGCAGCCGAAGTAATTACTTCGAGGCATTGGAAGTTGAAGCTGATAAGTTCTTTGGCGAAGCCGAGCCAGATCGAGACGAGGTTTATTCCTATGTTAAGCAGCGGCTTCGCGATCGACTTGGGCTTGAAGTCAATCTTGCCTCGGTTGATCAACTGCAGAACTCACTGCGTTTATATGATTCAGCCAGCAACAAGATTCTGCTCTCGGAGGCGCTTGATTACCCCAATCGAGTCTTTCAACTGCTGCATGTCGCTTGCCTGGTTGAAAAAAACGATCTTCTCGACGACATCATTGATCAATCGGGCATTACAGACGAGCGCGGCCGGGCCCGGTGCCGTGTCGAGTTGGCCAATTACTACGCGGCCGCAATTACAATGCCCTACGGTCCATTTCTCGAAGAAGCTTTGTCGTCCAAATATGACTTTGACCATCTTGCTACCCGTTTTGGAGCAAGCTTTGAGCAAGCCTGCCACCGCGCGGCCACGCTGCAAAGGCCTGGCTCTGCCGGGGTTCCGCTTTTCTTTTTCCGCATTGATCGCGCTGGCAATGTCTCGAAGCGGCTGAACGCAACAGAGTTTCAGCTTGCCGAATATGGTGGCGCCTGTCCACGGTTGCACGTCCACAACTGCTTCCGTACGCCTGATCGCATTACGCCTCAATTGGTAGAAATGCCAGATTCCAGTCGGTACCTAATTTTTGCCCGCACGGTTAATAGGCCCATCGCAACCCGTCACAACCAGGACAACAAGCTGGCGATTGCGGTTGGCTGCGACGTGGAACATGCTAAATCCATCGGTTATGCCGAGGAGCTGGGCCTTGACGCGGGGCGGGCAACCGAGATTGGAATCAATTGCCGAATTTGCCCCCGCAGCCATTGTGAGCAACGGGCCCAGGCTGGTTTGGCATTGTCGCCGCAACTGAACACCAATCGCCGTGGTGTCACACGTCATGACGGGTAGGCCTTAGCTTTCGCCAGCCAAGGGGCACCCGGAACTCAATTTGCATCGACTCGACACGGGACACTGCGCTGCAACCACATGAAAATTTTGCAATAAGAATGGTAGCGGGAGAGGGGCTGGAGCCCCCGACACGCGGATTATGATTTAGGCTGGGATGTATCATAAAGCGCCCTAATCGGCTTCATATTGAACTGCAGACAATTGAATTTGTTAAGCGATTGTCATCCAGGCTGGCCCAGCCGGTTTCAAGGCGTATCGACTTGGCCCAGTGTTTTTTGCTCCCACACGGCACCCAAACTAACAGATCGTTGGGCAATGGGGACATTACGAAGCTCAACTTCAGGTGCTGGCCCGAATGTCCGAGAAGCGGCTTGGATTCAACCGGTCGTCGCAACACATGCGTTAAACCGTTCCGCTGGGGTTTCGTATCCCAGCGTTTTTCGGGGG
>JABSRX010000114.1:0-7631 GCA_013214695.1 Rhizobiaceae bacterium
ACCATCCGCTGGTCTGGTGATGCTCAGCCAGCGGGCCGTCGATGTGATGGAAGGAACCACCAGCACGTCCTTTGCGGTGGATCTCGGCAAATGGCATCAGATCATGCAGGCCTATGTCAATGGCGGCCATGCATATCACGCCACCATGCCCACCGACGCGCTGACCAAGTTCCGCGACACCATGATGGAGACCAAGGCCTATGGCTTTGACAAAGTGCGAGACGAACAGCTCGAACTGGGCACAAGGGTGCGTCAGCTGCTCGGCAAGCGCGGCTTCAAAAGCGTCGCCGCGCCGGGCTTTGAAGCCCCGGGCGTTGTTGTCAGCTACACCAATGATCCGGAGATCCAGAACGGTAAGAAGTTCGCCGCCCAGGGCATGCAGATTGCTGCCGGCGTGCCGCTGATGTGCGATGAGCCAGACGATTTTTCGACCTTCCGCATCGGCCTGTTCGGCCTCGATAAACTGCACGGCATAGACGGCGCAGTTGGCAAGCTGGAAACGGTATTGGACGCCATCGAAGCGGCCTAGCCGCAAAGAAGCGCCTGGCCACCCGGTGGCGAGGGCAGCGGCAAGGGCGCTGTGGTAATGTCAACCTGATAGCGGCCGGAGCAGCGGCGGGGCGAACGTCGCCGCACTTGTCGCACTCGCCGCTTCGGCCGCTCAGGCGTCTGCCAGAACTTCGCTGATTTCGAGCCATTCCTCTTCCACCTCGTTGAGGCGGCGTTCGAACTCGGCCTTCTTGGTGGCCAGATCACGAATGCGCTTGGCGTCCCGTTCGGTGCTGGCGGTGGCCAGCAGCTTGTCGAGTTTCTTGATCGCCTCATTGGCCTTTTGCATGACGGCTTCAAGGTGCTGCAGGCGCTTGCGGGCTTCGGCCGTGTTGCCGCGCGACTTCGCCTGTTCGCGGCGGCGCTCGGCAGCGGATTTTTCTGCCGCCGCTTTGTCACCCTTTTCCTTGCTCTGAGCCTTTGGCGCAGGGGAGCCGGGGCCCTTCAGGATCAGCCGGCGGTAATCTTCCAGATCGCCCTCATAGGGGCCGACCCGGCCGTCATGGACCAGCCACAACCGCTCGGCGCTGGCTTCCACCAGATGCCGGTCGTGGGAAATCAGGATCACCGCGCCGCGATAGTCGTTCAGCGCCAGCACCAGGGATTCGCGTGAATCGATGTCGAGATGGTTGGTCGGTTCGTCGAGGATCAGCAGGTGGGGCTGGTCAAAGGTCGCCAATCCGAGCAGCAGGCGGGCCTTTTCGCCCCCCGACAGGTCTTTGGCCTTGGTGTCCATTTTTTCCGCTCCCAGTCCCATACGGGCAACACGGGCACGCACCTTGGCGTCGGGATGGTTCGGCATCAGCTTGCGCACGTGATCGACCGGCGTCTGTTCGGGAATGAGGTCGTCCATATTGTGCTGGGCAAACATCGCCACGCGCAGCTTTTCTGAGCGCACAACCCGGCCATCCATCAACTGCAACCGTCCGGCGATCAGCTTGGCAAAGGTCGACTTGCCATTGCCGTTGGCGCCGAGCAGGGCGATGCGATCATCGGCATCGATGCGCAGATCCATCTGGGCAATCACCGGCTTGCCTTCTTCGTAACCGGCAGCGGCCTTTTCCAGATTGATGATCGGCGAGGCGATCTGCTTTTCCGGGCTGGGGAAATTCAGCGGCGCCACTTCGCTTTCCTGAACCGCGGAAATCTGTGCCATCTTCTCAAGCGCCTTGACCCGCGACTGGGCCTGTGTGGCCTTTGAGGCCTTGGCCTTGAAGCGGTTGATAAAGGCTTCCATATGGGCGCGCTTGGCGTCCTGTTTGGCCTTCATCTTGGTTTGCAACGTCAGCCGTTCGGCCCGGGTTTTTTCGAAGAAGTCATAATCGCCCTTGTAGGAGGTGAGCTTCAGGTTCTCCAGGTGAACGATCGTGTTGCAGCATTTGTTCAGCAGGTCGCGGTCATGGCTGATGATGATCACCGTGTGGCGGTAGCGCGCCACGTAGTTTTCCAGCCAAAGCGTGCCTTCCAGATCGAGATAGTTGGTCGGCTCGTCGAGCAGCAGCAGGTCGGGTTCGGAAAACAGCACCGCCGCCAGCGCCACGCGCATGCGCCAGCCGCCGGAAAAATCGGCACAGGGGCGGGCCTGGGCTTCGGAATCAAAGCCCAGACCGTGCAGGATCGCCCCGGCGCGGGCTTCCGCCGAATGGGCATCAATATCGATCAGGCGGGTGTGAATATCGGCAATCCGCGACGGGTCGGTCGCTTCCTCGGCCTCGGTCAGCAGCGCCGTGCGCTCGGTGTCGGCGGCAAGAACCGTGTCGAGCAGCGAGATATCGGTGCCCGGCGCTTCCTGGGCAACCTGGCCAATGCGCATATTGCGGCGCACCGAAACGGAACCGCTCTCGGGGCCATATTCACCGGTGATCAATTTGAACAATGTGGTTTTGCCGGTGCCGTTGCGTCCGACAAACCCCACCCGCGCGCCGGCCGGAACGGTCAGCGACGTGTTGTCCAGCAACAGCCGGCCCTGCATGCGAAAGGTGAGGTCAGAAATCGTCAGCATGGGCGGCTTGTGGGCGAAAGCGGCGGCGAGTTCAAGGGGCCCGTTGCGTTTTTCAGATCACGCCCGTCAGCCGGTCTTTGCGGCCGGCTTTCGATTGACCAGAATGATCCCCGTACCGACCAGCACCAGCGCCAGGAAAAGGCGTATGCCCACCGGTTCGTTGAGAATGAGCCAGCCGCAGGCCACCCCAAAAACCGGCGCCAAAAAGCTGAAGCTGGCCATGTCGGACGCCGGGTATTTGGACAGCAACCAGAACCACATGGAGAAGCCGAAGGCGACGACGACCACCACCTGGAACGAGAAGATCGCCAGGTGATAGGGCTGCAGGTCGCGGATGAAGGGGCCGAAGAACAGGGCGGCGATGAGAATGACCGGCGCGGAGACGGCAACCTGATAGAGCAATTGCATTTCAGGCGAGGATTTCTGCAACTGCGTGGTTCGGGCGAGCAGGGCGATCCCGGCCCACATCATCGCACCGACCAGGCAGATGAGATCGCCGATCAGGGCGTATTCGGTTGCTGGTGCCTGGTTCTTTGACAGCGCCAGAACTACGCCGGCCAGCGCCAGGGCCAAGCCGACCAGTTTGATCCCTGTCATCCGGTCGCCGGGGATCAGAAAATGGGCGGCCACGGCCAGCCAGAAGGGCATGGTGTAGAAGAAGATCGAGGCGCGGGCGACGGTGGTGAAGTCGAGGGCCAGAAACAGCAGGATGAATTCGCTGGCAAACAGCAGGCCGGCAATAACGCCCGGCCAAAAGCTGCCATCGCTGATCGACAACCGTCGCTTCATCACCAGCGCGAAAATCAGGATCAGCGGAAACACACAAAGCGAGCGCAGGCCAGCCTGAAACACCGGCTGCATGCCGCCATTGACGATCTTGACCAATACCTGATTGAGGCCGAGCAGGGCCGAGAACAGGATCAGGCTCGACGCCCCGAAGGCGTCAATTTTACTCTTTCTTTCCACGCGTTAGCCGTTGTTCTGCTGTTCGATCTGAAAGTAGATCAGGTCAAGCGGCGGAGCATCGGCGCCCAGGCGGGTCAGCACAGCATGGGCATGACCGCGGTGGTGAGTCTGGTGATTGAACACGTGCGACAGGGCGATGGCGAGCTGCATGGTGACCGGATCAGGGCTGGTGACCGGCGTATAGGTGAAGTCAGCCTCCAGGGTCGCCTGATCCAATGAGCCGACATAGTCGGCAATGCGCTGATCCATTTCCAGCCGTGCCTTAGTCAGGTCGGCGTGATCCTCGTGCAATATGTCGTTGAGGCCAGTGATGCTATGTTCCGTGTTCTGAAAACGGCCCATCCATACCGTGTCGGCAACCAGAATGTGGTTCAGCGTGCCCTGCATGCTGTTGAAGAAGACCTGGCAATCCTCGCGATACTGCGCGTCGCTCAACTGGGCAGCCGCATCGTAGAGGCGCTGATTGGCCCAGCGGTTGTAGGCAGCAAAACGGGTAAAGTGTTCGTGCATTGTCTTTTGTCCTCGACGAAGAAGTGATAGCCAGTCCCGGTACGAGACTTCTTTACAATTGGAATATGCAAATGACCATTCACCATTATGAACTTTGTGGTGCCGACGAAAAGCACGTTTTCAGCCCGCATTGCTGGAAAACCCGCATGGCGCTGGCCCATAAGGGATTGGATTTTGAGACGGTGGCTGTTCCGTTCACAAAAGTCGCCACGGTCGAAAATGGTGAAGGGCGTCGCGTGCCAGTTCTGCGCGATGGGGATACGGTGATCGAGGAGAGCTATGAAATCGCCAAATATCTCGATCGCGCCTATCCCGACAAACCCAGCCTGTTCAACGGTGAGGGCGGTGAAGAACTGACCAAATTCGTCATCTCCTGGTCGCTGACCCAGCTTCACCCGGCCGTTGCCAAGCTGGCCGTCTATGACATCCACAACGCCCTGGCGCCGGAAGATCAGGCGTTTTTCCGGCAAACCCGCGAAAAACTGTTTGGCTGCACGCTGGAAGAGTTTGACGCCAAGTTCCCGAAAAACGGTGAAGCCCTGGCAACCGCGCTGGTGCCGATGGAAAATCTGTTGGGACGCCAAAAATTCCTCGGCGGCGACAGCCCTGTCTTCGCCGACTATGTGGTGTTCGGCGCCCTGCAATGGCTGCGCACAACCTGCAGCCAGGATCATCTGCCACAGGAAGGTGCCGTGGCCGACTGGTTCAACCGCCTGCTCGACATGTATGACGGCATGGGCCGCGCTGTGAAAGCGCCGGCATAAGCCAGCCATAACGCTTGCTCAAATTGGTTGTTGCGGCTATAGCCCGCCGCAACAACTCTCCCATAATGACAGGAACTCCATCGATGGCCATCGAACGTACCTTTTCAATGATCAAACCAGACGCCACCAAGCGCAACCTGACTGGTGTCATCACCGCCAAACTGGAAGAAGCCGGCCTGCGCGTTGTCGCTTCCCGCCGCGTCCACATGAGCCTGCGCGAAGCCGAACAGTTCTACGCTGTTCACAAGGAACGCCCTTTCTTCGGTGAGCTGACCGAGTTCATGTCTTCCGGCCCAACAGTTGTTCAGGTTCTGGAAGGTGAAAACGCCATCCTGAAAAACCGTGAAGTCATGGGTGCAACCAACCCAGCAGAAGCTGACGAAGGCACCATCCGCAAGGAATTCGCACTGTCTCTGGGCGAAAACTCCGTCCACGGTTCCGATGCACCTGAAACAGCTGCCGAAGAAATCGCATTCTGGTTCGCTGGCTGCGACATCGTCGGCTAATTCGCCGAACCTTTGATTTTGAGAAAGCCCGGTCCTGTAAGACGCAGCGCCGGGCTTTTTTGTGCCTTGCAGGCACGTTTGCGCGATCCGCCAAGTAATTGACCCGCCGGATAGATATTTTTCTCCGCCGGTTGTATGAATCAGCGCAGGTTGAGAATCCAAAGCAGGTTGCGCATCAGATGCCCCTACAGGTCACGAAGCATGTTTTGACTTTGGCGCTGGCGCTGCTGTTCAGCCTCGGCTGGCTCGCCCCACAGGCCACGGCGCAATTGCTGCCGGAGGCCAAACCGGCCGAAGAAAAGGCCGCCGTCGATCCTCTGGGCCGGACAACGCCGCGCGGCACGGTGGAAGGCTATCTCAGTTCGATCAGGGCAGGGGACATCGACAAGGCTGCCAAATATCTCGACGTTTCAGAACACCCGGAGGAAGAGCAGACCTTCATCGCCAAAGAGCGGGCCAAGGAGCTGATCCTGCTGCTCGACAGAAACGGCGATATTTTTGACATCAACAAGCTGTCGCCGACGCCCGATGGCAATGTCGATGACGGCCTGGATGCCGATCTCGACGAAGTCGGGGTGCTGGATGCCAAGGAGCGCAAGGTTCCCTTGCTGGTGCAGCGCAAGCCGGGTGAGAACGATTTGCAGCTATGGCTGTTTGAATCGGGTACGATCAACCGGGTGCCGTTTCTGCTGCAGACCTCCGAAGAGAGCCTGCTGGACCGTATTTTGCCGGAGGGCATGAAATCGGAACGCGTGGGCGAAGTGTCCACCGGCCATTGGGCTGCCCTGGCTGTTGCCGCGGTGTTTGCGCTGGCCATCGGCCTGATCATCAGTTGGACGCTGAGTTTTATCATCCGCTTCATGTTGCGCGGGCGTTCCAAAGTCCCCGGACGGGGTGTCCTGTCGGCGATCGTCATCCCGTTTGGCGTGGTCATCGGCGTCTCGCTGTACCGGGTGATCGTCGTCAATATCGGTGTGCAGCTGGTGGCGCGCGACTACATTGCCTGGATCGTCACCATTGCCAGCATGTTGGCCCTGGCCTGGCTCGGCGTGCGTCTGGTGGACGGCATTTCCGAAGTCGTGCGCTACGGCATGTCGCGTACCAAGCGGTTGAATTCGGTCGCCGTGGTGATGCTGGCGAAGCGCATGGCCAAGGCCGTGGTGCTCGGCATCGCGCTGATCGCCATTCTCGAAATTCTGGGCTTCGATGTCTCCACCGGTCTCGCCGCCCTGGGTATCGGTGGTATCGCCTTGGCGCTGGGCGCCCAGAAGACCATCGAGAACCTTGTCGGGTCGATCACCGTGGTGGTGGATCGCCCGGTCAGCGTCGGCGACTTCTGTAAGTTCGGTGATGTGATGGGCACGGTGGAAGACATCGGCATCCGCTCCACCCAGGTGCGTACGCTCGACCGCACCATCGTCACGGTGCCCAACGGCGCCTTTGCCTCGATGCAGATTGAAAACTATTCGCGCCGTGATGAGTTCCGCCTCTATACGGTGCTGACCATGCGCTACGAGACGACACCGGCGCAGGTGCGTTTCCTGTTGGCGGAGCTGCACCAGCTGCTCAAAGCGACACCGGAGGTCACCGAAGAACCCGCCCGCGTGCGGTTCATCGGCCTGGGCAGCCATTCGCTCGACATTGAGATTTTTGGCTATGTGCAGGCCGATGATTACGCGCACTTCCTGACGATCCAGGAAGAAATGCTGTTGTCGATCATGGATATCGTCAAGCAGTCCGGCACCGACTTCGCCTTCCCAAGCCAGACCCTGTATTTCGGCAAGGACCATCCGCCAGAAGCCGAAAAGGCAGAGGAAATTGCCGCACTGATCGAGGAACCGGCGGCGAGCACGGCGAGTGCGGCGAGTGCGGCGGCGGCTGCGGTCGAGAAACCCGCAACACCGGCCAAAAAGCCCGCATCGCGGACGCGCAAGAAAAAGACCTAAAAAGGCTCTAGTCCTGGTCCCAGCGCTTGCGTGCCAACTCGTCGCTCTCCTTGGCATCGACCCAGCCACCGGCTGTGCCGTCGGCCTGGTGTTCTTTCTTCCAGAACGGGGCGTTGGTTTTCAGAAAGTCCATCACATAGCGGGCACCATCAAAAGCGGCGTCGCGATGCCGGCTGGTGGCGATCACCAGCACGATCTGCTCCCCCGGCTTGATGACACCGTAGCGGTGGATGACGGTGATGCCGTCGATGGGCCAGCGCGCGATGGCTTCGCTGGCTGAGCGTTCAATCTCGGCTTCGGCCATGCCCGGATAGTGTTCCAGTTCAAGGGCGCTCAATGTACCGGCCTCGTCGCGGCAAAGCCCGATGAATGTCACCAGCGCTCCAAC
>JABSRX010000114.1:7641-13891 GCA_013214695.1 Rhizobiaceae bacterium
TGCCCGGATAGTGCTCCAATTCCAGCGCCGACAGGGTGTCACCTTCGCCACGGCACAGGCCGGTGAAGGTGGCGACCGCGCCAATATCGTAGCGCCCTTGCGTCATCTTGCGGATTTCTGCGGCCTGATCGAAATCTTCGGCCTGAACCTTGACGACCGGCGTCACCATCGTGCTCAACCGCCCGTCATCGGCGGGAACAAGGCGATCTCGCGCGGCGCGCCGATGGGCTGGTCGTGATCAACATGCTGCTGATCCAGCGCCACACGGATGATCTCGGGAAACTCCAGCGCAGCCGCGAATTGGTCATTGCGGCCCTGCAGCCAGCTGAGCAACTGCTCCACCGTATCAACGGACTCGGGCAGGCCAAGGGTTTCTTCACCCATGCCGACCCGCTCACGGATCCAGGAGAAATACAGCATCTTGACCTGATGGGCTTGCGACAATGTCTATTCCTCGATCACATGCTTCAGACCGGCCCGGAAGTAATCCCAACCGGTGATGAGTGTTACAGCGGCCGAGATCCACAACAGGACCAGGCCGGTATCGGTACAATAAGGATAGACTTTGTCACCGGCAGGGCCGGCCAGCAAAAAGCCGAGCGCAAACATCTGCAGCGTGGTCTTCCACTTGGCCAATTGGGTCACCGGAACGGAGACTTTCAGATCGGCCAGGTATTCACGCAGGCCCGACACCAGAATTTCACGGCTCAGGATCACCACTGCCGCCCAGATCGACCAACCGGCAATGGCACCGTCAGCGGCCAGCAACAGCAGGCAGGCGGCGACCAACAGCTTGTCGGCAATCGGGTCGAGCATTTTGCCCAGCGACGAGGATTGCTCCCAGATGCGGGCCAGATAGCCGTCCAGAAAATCAGTGATGCTGGCAAAGGCAAACAGGCCCAGCGCCCACCAACGGGCAGCGTCTGTCGACTTGCCGCGTTCTTCCAGATCAAAGCACAGCACGACCAGCGGCACGACAAGAATGCGTGCGTAGGTCAGCAGGTTTGGAACGCTCCATGGGCCAGCCTGCCGGGGTTTTTTGGTCGTGCTTTCCATACCTCTCTCAAACCCGATTGCGGCGGCAATTTCAAGCACCTGCGGGTCGGATCGGCTCAATTAAATGCAAGAATCGTTGAACCGATCGTCTCAACCGCCACGCACACTGCGTTCCACCCGTATCGTATAGATCGATGCCATCAGACTGATGAAGCTGGTGGCCAAAACGCAGAAGATGAGCGGGTACAAACCGCTGTCATCGCTCAGCAAGCTGCCCGACAGAGCCGTCAGTCCGGCGCCACCCATGGTCATCAGGGCGCCGCCCAGACCAGCGGCTGAACCCGCGATTTGCGGGCGCACGTCCAACAGCCCGGCATTGGCAGCCGGCTGCACCAGGCCGTTGCCGAGGCCGATCATGATGGTGAAGGCAAAGAACCCCATTGGGTGCTGCACCTCCAGCCAGGCCGTGATCAGTGTCGGCAACATGCCGAAGAAAATGATCGATCCGCCGATGATCATCATGCGGTACAGGCCAATGCGGCGGGAAAAGCGTCCCGATATGCCGCTGCCGATCATATAGCCCATCGGCGTCAGGCCGAGATACAGACCGACCTGCGAGGCGCTCAAACCGTAGAACCGATCGCCCACAAAGGGTGCCCCGCCGACATAGGCGAAGAAGGTGCCGATGGAGAAGGCGAGGACCAGGGCATAGCCCCAAAAGCGCCGCGAGCGGATCAGTTCGGGATAGGCTCTGAACTGTTCGGCAAAACTGCTGGACTGATGTTGATTGGTTTCCCCCTGGTCGAAGAACACGACGATCAGCACGACAAAGCCGATCAGGGTCAGGGCGTGAAAGTTGCTCTGCCAGCCATACAGATCGGCCAGAAAGCCACCGAGGGCAGGGGCCATCATCGGCGCCAGCGCCATGCCCATCGCGATATAGCCCAGCATGCTGGCGGCCCGTTCCCGTGCCACCATATCGCGCACCGAGGCGCGCGAAATCACCATGCCGGCAACGATCACCGCCTGCACCAGCCGGAAAAACATGAAGACTTCAAACATTGTGGAATTGGCGGCGCCGATCGACGCGACGATGAAGATCATCAGCGCAACAAGGATCACCGGCCGTCGGCCATAGCGGTCAGACAGGGGCCCGATGATCAACTGGCAAACGCTGGTCAGCATCAGGAAACCGGTCAGTGCGATCTGCATGACCGGATAGGATTGGTCATAATAACGTGCCATTTCCGGCAGCGAGGCGAGAAAGATGTTCATCGCCATGGCACCGGTGCCCGCCATAAAGACAAGCGTCGTCACATGGGGCGGCGTGCGGCGATCAAAATACCGCGGAGCGGGAAGGGAAATCATCTTCTAGGCCTATGGGTTGGCCGGTCGAAAGTCCATTGGCAATTCTGGCCGTTTCAGTGTTTTTGACAGCGCCCGGTCTTGTCTCTAGCAAAGGTGCACGAAAATACGGACCGATCAGCGGGGAGACGCCAGCGCCATGCAGCCAAAGGAATTGTGGTTCGACGCCAGCAAATGTTTCATCAACAATCAATGGGTCGCGCCACTGTCCGGCAAGACCCTGCCGCTGATCAACCCGTCCAACGGTGAACAGCTCTGCGAGATCGCCGCCGGCAATGCCGAAGATGTCAACCGGGCCGTTGAACAGGCGCAGGCTTCTTTGCAGGGCGACTGGGGACGCACCACGGCGGCAGAACGCGGCCGGCTGCTTTACAAATTAGGGCAGTTGATCAGTGAGAACATCGAAGCGCTGGCGGTGCTGGAAGCCCATGATGTGGGCAAACCGCTGAAACAGGCCCGAGCCGACGCACTGGCCATGGTGCGCTATATGGAATTTTACGCCGGCGCCGCCGACAAGATCCATGGCAGCACGATTCCCTATCTCGAGGGTTACACGGTCTACACGTTGCGCGAACCGCATGGCGTCACCGGGCATATCGTGCCGTGGAACTATCCAATGCAGATCATCGGTCGTTCGATCGGCGGAGCGCTGGCAATGGGCAATGCGGCGGTTCTGAAACCGGCGGAAGAAGCCTGCCTCACCGCGCTCGCCTTTGCCGATCTGGCTCGTCAGGCGGGGTTGCCGGATGGCGCTCTGGGTGTCGTGCCGGGCATCGGTGCGGAAGCCGGTGCTGCGCTGTCGGCCCATCCGGGCGTCCACCATGTCTCGTTCACCGGTTCGGTCAATACCGGTCGATTGGTGCAGACCGCGGCAGCGCAAAACGTGCGGCCTGTCACCTTGGAACTGGGCGGCAAGTCACCGCAACTGGTGTTTGATGATGCCGATATCGACGCGGCGCTGCCTTTCCTGGTCAATGCCGGCATTCAAAATGCCGGGCAGACCTGTTCGGCCTCCTCGCGCATTTTGGTGCATCGCGCCGTCTATGATCAGGTCGTCACCCGCATGGGCGAGCGCTACGCCGCCTTGCAGGTGGCCCCGGCAATGCAGGACGCCGACATCGGGCCGTTGATTTCGGCGCGGCAGAAACAGATTGTCGAGGGTTTCCTGGCGCAGGGGGTGGATCTCGAAACCGTCGCCCAGGCCAGCCTTGCCGCCGATCTGCCCGAGGGCGGCAGCTATGTGGCGCCGACCCTGTTCGCCGGCGTCTCGGCCGATCACGTTCTGGCCCAGGACGAAATATTCGGGCCGGTACAGGTGATCATTCCGTTTGACGACGAAGAGCAGGCCTTGCAGATCGCCAATGGCACCGATTATGGCCTGGTCGCCTCGGTGTGGACCCGCGACGGGGCACGGCAGATGCGTCTGGCGCGGCAATTGCGGTCCGGTCAGGTGTTCCTGAACAATTATGGCGCTGGTGGTGGGGTTGAACTGCCGTTTGGCGGCACCGGCCTGTCGGGCCATGGCCGCGAAAAAGGTTTTGAAGCCCTATACGGATTTTCCAGCCTCAAGACCGTCGCCGCGCTGCACGGCTAGGCAGCGGCGATCTTGCAGTTCGGCCTCAGTCGCGGAAGATGAACCGCTTCTCGTGGCAGACCCGCAGGTAGCAGGCACCGGTTTTGGTCGGCACCTTGAAGCGCTTCGTCGTGTTATAGGGACGACGACAGTAGCGGAATGAGCGCACAAAGCGCTGATACAGGTGGCTGGCCTTGTGGTTCATCACGATCGCGCCACGTCGGTTGACGAGATTCTGCACCCCGCTGCAGGTGTAAGACTTGGTGCTGGGGCGGGCCTCAGCACTGTACACGGCGACAACCACATTGAAGGCCGCGATGACCACGGCCGCGATTGCCAGTTTCAAAATCGGTTGTTTTTGCATTTCACCCATCTCCAAGCGCCCCGGATGGACGCAGCTTAAGCTGCAATTATGATGAAGGTTTGACGCCCAACAAGCTGTGCGTTTTGGCACACGCCGGGCGCCCAATTTGTTGCAGCTCAGCCCTTCTGGAAATGGTCGTAAATGCGCTGGGCCATGGCTTCGGACACGCCGTCGACCACCAGCAGGTCTTCCACCGCTGCGCGGCTGACTGCCTTGGCGCTGCCGAAATGGTGCAGGATGGCCCGTTTGCGGGCCGGGCCGATGCCGGCGATTTCGTCCAGCGGGTTCTTCAACGTGTCCTTCTTGCGCCGCGCCCGATGGGTGCCAATGGCAAACCGGTGGGCTTCGTCGCGCAGACGCTGGATGAAATACAGTGTCGGATCGCGCAAAGGCAGCGAGAAGGCCTGTTTGCCGGGGCTGAAGAAACGCTCCCGCCCGGCGTCGCGGTCCGGTCCCTTGGCCACGCCGACAAGCTTCACCTGGTCGGTCAGCCCGAGTTCTTCCATCACCTCGACAACCGCCGACAGCTGTCCCGCACCCCCGTCGATCAGCACCAGATCCGGCCACGGCGGCAGGGTATCGGAATCGGCCTCATCGTCTTTCTTGCGGGCCCCGTTTTCGTCCGCATGTTCCTTCAACAGGCGGGAGAAACGCCGGGTGAACACCTCTCTCATCATGCCGTAATCGTCGCCGGGAACCAGATCCTCGTTCTTGATGTTGAACTTGCGATACTGGTTTTTGGCAAACCCATCGGGGCCGGCAACGATCATCGCGCCGACCGCGTTGGTGCCCATGATGTGGGAGTTGTCGTAGACCTCGATGCGGCGCGGCATGGACTCCAGATCGAACACCTCCTGCAGGCCGACCAGCAATTTGCTCTGGGTGGCGCTTTCCGCAAGCTTGCGGGCCAGAGCGTCGCGGGCATTGCGGTGCACCTGTTTGACCAGGTCACGCTTTTCGCCCCGTTGCGGCCGGAACACCTGAACCTTGCGTCCGGCCTTGGTGGTCAGCGCCTCCGACAGCAGCTCGGCCTCGGCAATGTCTTCCGACAACAACACCTGTTTCGGCACCGGCTTGTCGTCGTAGAACTGGCTGACAAAGGCGTTCAGAACCTCCGCCTCGTCAAAGCTTTTGTCGGCGCGCGGGAAATAGGCCCGGTTGCCCCAGTTTTGCCCGGTGCGGAAGAAGAATACCTGAATGCAGAACTGCCCGCCTTCCTGATAGACGGCGAAAATATCGGCTTCCTTGACGGTCTGCGGGTTGATGCCCTGATGGCTTTGCACATGCGACAGGGCAGCGAGCCGGTCGCGGTAGATCGCGGCGGTCTCGAAGTCGAGCTCGTCGGAGGCCTTTTGCATACGTTCGGAAAACCGCGTCTTGATCTCCTGGCTCTTGCCGGTGAGAAAATCCTTGGTCTGTTGGACCAGCTCAGCATAGCCCTCTTTGCTGATTTCGCCGGTGCAGGGCGCGGCGCAGCGTTTGATCTGATGCAGCAGGCAGGGGCGGGTGCGGTTGGCATAGAAGGAATCCGTGCAGGTGCGGATCAGGAAGATGCGCTGCAGGGCGTTGATCGTCACATTGACCGAGCCGGCATTGGCAAACGGGCCGTAATAATCCCCCTTGCGGGAGCGGGCACCGCGGAACTTGAACAGACCCGGCGCCTCGTGATCCCCGGACAGCAGGATGTAGGGGAAGCTCTTGTCATCTCGAATCAACACGTTAAAGCGCGGCCGCAAGCGCTTGATAAGATTCGCTTCCAGCAGCAAGGCTTCGGTTTCGGTGCGGGTGGTGACGAATTCCATCGCCGCGGTTTCGGCAATCATGCGGGCGGTTCGGTTGCCGCCATGGCCAATGCCTCGGGCGTAGTTCTGCACCCGGTTGCGCAGGTTCTTGGCCTTGCCGACATAGAGCACGTCACCGGCCGCATTCATCATGCGGTAGACGCCGGGTTT
>JABSRX010000114.1:13990-19388 GCA_013214695.1 Rhizobiaceae bacterium
GACCTTGTAGCCGGCAGCGGCCAAGCCCTGGCAAATGGATCGGCCAACCCGTTGGGAGCCGCCGGTGACGAGTGCTGTCTTGATCATGGTCTTTCTCACATTGCCGCAGTAGAGACCAAATAGGCAAAGTAGGCGCCCAGGAGCAAGACACCCCCCTTGCGACCAATGGTCAGGCCAAGCAGCGGCAACGCGATCAGGAACAGGGTCGATGCCAGCATGATCCACATGTCGAAGCCGATGATATGCGCGCCCACAGTCACGTCGCCGGCGATGAAGGCCGTGGCGCCCATGATGGCGGCAATGTTGAAGAAGTTGGAGCCGACGACATTGCCTATGGCCACCGACGTGTTGTTGTGGCGGGCTGCCATCACACCGGTTGCCAGTTCCGGCAGCGAGGTGCCGATGGCGATGATCGTCAACCCGATCACCTCTTCGTCGATCATCCAGCGGCGGGCGATTTCAACCGAGGCATCGACGGTCAGATCAGCGCCAAAGGGCAGGGCGATGATGCCGGCGACCAGCATGGCAACAATCTTCCAGTTGGCGCCAGGCACCGATCCGATTTCATCGTGATAATCGTCGGTGACGCTCTTGCTGCGGCGGGCATGGATGAATTGCTGCACCAGGAAGGCGGTCAGCAACAGCAACAGCAGCAGGCCGTCGAGACGGGAAATCGGGCTCGCATACATCTGCCACATGAAGATGGCGGTCAGGCCGATCAGGAAAAACAGCGTGCCGTGGATTGATTTGTCGTTGCTGGAAATGCTGGCAATGATTGCCGGCAGGCCCAGCACCAGCAGTACATTAGCAATGTTGGAGCCGACCACATTACCGACCGCCAGTTCGCCAGATCCGGCGAGCGCCGCCTGCAGCGAGATCAGCAATTCAGGCGCCGAGGTGCCCAGGGCAACAATGGTCAGGCCAATGATCAGCGGTGAAATGCCAAACTTCTCCGCCAGCCCCACCGCGCCTTTTACCAGCAGGTCTCCGCCAACAAGCAACAGGACGAGACCGAGGCAAAAGAGCAGGTAGACCAACATCTGATAAANAATNCCAGGCAACAATTTCGGTTAAAAAAANGGCCAAAAAAAAGGGGCCGAAGCCCCTGTGTTTTTCAGCTTGCCCCAGATGGGTGCTCAGGCATGTGGTTTCAAGGCCGCAAGTTCAGGATTTGCCGCATTAAATTGCTCTTGCCAGGCGACCAGCGCTTCGCGCCCGTCCTGCCACTTGCCGGTGAACCGCAGGTCCAGATAGCCGAGCGCTGCCGACAGGCAGATTGAAGAAATGTCGACCGGGCCGTCCTGACCGGTGGCCGGCAGATCGGTCATTGCCGCATCCAGCGCCCGCTCGACCTTGCCCCACAGCCGCTCCTGCCAGGGGGCGTGGACCTTTTCTTCGGGACGGAACCGGCCTTCATACATGTAGCCGACGGAGCAATCGTTCATGCCGTCGCACAGGGCCTCAATGCGCTCTGCACGTGTCAAAGCATCGGGATCGGTCGGATACAGCTTGCCGCCGCTCTGGCGGTCCAGATAGCGGGTGATGGCCCGGCTGTCATAGACGCCGGTGCCGTCGTCCAACACCAGGCAGGGGATTTTCGACAGCGGGTTGGCGGCGTCCAGGGTCGGGTCGCCATTGGTNGCGTCCACATTGACGAATTCAACATCGATGCCGGCCACTTTGGCAGCCTGCGCCGCCTTGGAAACGTAAGGCGAAGCGCCCGCGTAGAGAAGTTTCATGAGATTACCCGTTGCTGCGATTAATAACGAATGGCCCGGCAGGAACCGTCATAGTCGTTCCACTCGTCCAGCCCGCTGATGCAGAACTCGACGTTGAAAGAATTACCGGCAAATCCCTGACCGCCTTCGATCAGATAGAACACGGTCGGGTGGCGGCCATTCGACAGCAATGCATGCCCACGGCAATAGCGGCGCGGGATCGGGCTTTCATAGGTGCTCTGACCCAGGCTCTCGCGGGTGCGCTCGATCTCGTCCAGCGTGAAGCCACGGTTCCAGGTTTTGCGCTCGGCATAGTTGAAGCGCTTGATGATGGTCTTCAGCACCTTGTCATCGTGGCATTCGGGAAAGGTCTTGTGCTGAATGACGAGGTCGAGCAGGGCGGCCGATGCCGGCACGCTGGGCAGCACCAGGGCAGAAACCGCCATCGCGGCTGCGAGGGTGGTCGCCGTCGCCGCCGTCGCCGCTGTCGTCGCTGTTTTGAGGGCTTTGCTGACAAAATTCATCGGAGGCACTCCATACACTGCAGGTTCGTCACGCGTTGGCCGTTAAAATGGGCCAGCTTGCGCGGTGGGTCAATCAGGGGAGTTTAAAATACCAGACTTTTGCCAGGCTGGTGTTCAGCGTCCGGACAGATCCTGAATGCGATAGCCCCAGCCGCGGTCCTGCTTCATGGTTTCCGCCAGCCACGGCAGCAGCGTTTCCATCTCCTGGCGCAGCACATAGGGCGGGTTCAAAATGACAATGCCGCAGCCGTTCAACATGCTGGCCGAGCGCGGTTCGCGGATATACAGTTCGATGTTCAGCAGATCGCGGAATTTTAACTCACGCAAGGTGCCGAGCCATTCGTCGGTGTGATCGCGGCGCTTCACCGGATACCACAGGGCCACAACGCCCCCGGCCCAGCGGCGGCTGGAATTGTTGAGCAGCTTGATCATCCGGTCAAAATCCTTGCCGTCCTCAAACGGCGGATCGCACAGGATCAGCCCGCGGCCTTCTTTTGGTGGGATCGGCGACACCGAAACCTGCCAGCCATCGGTGTTGTAGACGCGGGTTTTGTAATCGCCGTCAAACTCCGCCGCCAGCGCCACTGAATCTTCGGGATGCATCTCATACAGCGCCATGCGGTCGGAAGCGCGCAGCATGGCGTGAGTGATGCGCGGCGAGCCGGGATAGGTTGTGTCGCCGTCGCCGCCGCCGCCTTGGACGATCTCAAGCCATTCGGCGATCAGATCTGTCACGTCACCTGGCACCGCATCGCCGCCGGCGGCGGCCGCGGCGAGCACTTTCTTCACGCCGAGCTTCCACTCGTCGGTCTTCAGTGCCTCCTCGGACGTCAGATCATAGCGGCCACGGCCGGCATGGGTGTCGAACACCCGAAACGGCTTATCCTTGCGCCGCAGATAGGCGATGATGCGGGCCAGGGTGATGTGTTTGACCACATCGGCAAAGTTTCCGGCGTGGAAGGCGTGGCGGTAGTTCATGTGCGTTTTGCCGATTGTTGAGGGCAGGGGCTTCTGATATCAGAGGTCGACACGTTGGAGAAGGGATAGCCGATGAATAAGCCTCTGAATTCGCAATTCTTCGCCTCCTGCTGTCCCCATGACTGCCCGTCGACCTGCGCGCTGGATGTCGAAGTGATCGACGGCAAGACAATCGGCAAGGTGCGCGGCGCTGCCGACAACACCTATACCGATGGCGTCATCTGCGCCAAGGTCGCCCGCTACAGCGAACGCATCACCCATCCCGACCGGCTGCTGCACCCCAAGGTGCGCAGCGGTAAGGCAGGGGAATGGTGCGATATATCCTGGACCGATGCGCTCGATCTGATCGCCGAAAAGTTCATTCAGGCCGAGCAGAAGCACGGCTCCGAGACCGTTTGGCCCTACCAATATGCCGGCACGATGGGGCTGATCCAGCGCGACTCGATCCACCGCCTGCGCCACGCCAAGAAATATTCCAAGCAATACGACACGATCTGCATCACCAATGCCTGGACCGGCTTTTCCGCAGCCACAGGCCGCCTGATGGGCCCGGATCCGCGCGAAATGGCCGTGTCGGATTGTGTCGTCATCTGGGGCACCAATGCGGTCTCTACCCAGGTCAACGTGATGACCCACGCGGTCAAGGCGCGCAAGAACCGCGGCGCCAAGATCGTCGTCATCGATGTCTACCAGAACGACACGATGAAACAGGCCGATCTGGCGCTTTGCCTGAAGCCCGGCACCGACGCGGCTTTGGCCTGCGCCGTCATGCATTGCCTGTTCCGCGACGGCCATGCCGACCGCGAATTCATGAACCAATACAGCGATGTACCCGGCGAGCTTGAATCATATTTACAAAGCCGCACGCCACAATGGGCGTCTGAAATCACCGGCCTGTCGGTGGCCGAAATCGAGGCCTTTGCGGCGCTGGTCGCCGAGCGGCCAAGGTCCTATTTCCGCCTCGGCTATGGTTTTACCCGCAGCCGCAACGGCGCGGTCAGCATGCACGCTGCCGCCTGCATCGCCACGGTGCTCGGCGCCTGGCAGCACGAGGGCGGCGGGGCGTTTCACGGCAATGGCGAAATCTTCAACATGGACAGCGGCCTGATCAAGGGCGCCCAGTTTGACGACCCGAATATCCGCACCATGGACCAGTCGAAAATCGGCCGTGTGCTGACCGGCGACCGGGACGCGCTGCTCGACGGCCCCCCGGTCACCGCCATGCTGATCCAGAACACCAATCCGGTCTCCGTCGCGCCGGAGCAGGAACTGGTCAAACAGGGCTTTGCCCGCCCCGACCTGTTCACCGCCGTGCACGAGCAGTTCATGACCGACACGGCGCAGATGGCCGATCTGGTCCTGCCCGCCACCATGTTCATGGAGCATGACGACATCTATCGCGGCGGCGGCCACCAACACATCATTCTCGGCCCCAAACTGGTCGAAGGCCCGGGTGAGTGCCGCTCCAACATCTTTGTCATCGAGGAACTGGCCAAGCGCCTCGGCGTCGGTGATCTGCCCGGCTTCGGCATGACCGAGAATGAGCTGATCGACGACCTGCTGCAACGCAGCAACCACGGAACGCTGGCCGATATACAGGCCAATAAGTGGATCGACTGCCAGCCGGATTTCGACACCAGCCATTACCGCAACGGCTTTGCCCATGCCGACGGCAAATTCCATTTCAAGGCGGACTGGCACAATGTGCCCTGGGGCAAGCCACCGGACTGTCTCGGCCTGCAGGGCCCGGTCGACGATATGCCGTCGCTGCCGGACCAATGGGACGTCATCGAACAGGCCGATCCGGACCATCCGTTCCGTCTGGCCACCTCGCCGTCGCGCTCCTTCCTCAACTCGACCTTCAATGAATCGCCAAAAGGCATTGCCCGCGAGAAGCGCCCCTCGGTCAAGCTGCATCCCGACGACGCCGACGCGCTGGGCATTGCCGACGGGCAGAAAGTGCGGCTGGTCAACCAGCGCGGCGCGGTGATCGTCCATGCCCAGCTGTTCGACGGCGTGAGATCTGGCGTGGTGATCGCCGAAGGCATCTGGCCCAACAGCGCCCATGAAGACGGCCGCGGCATCAACACCCTGACCAGCGCCGACTCCCCGGCGCCCCACGGCTCGGCGGTGTTCCACGACACCAAGGTGCGGGTTGAAGCCGTTTAGTTTCTCGTT
>JABSRX010000115.1 GCA_013214695.1 Rhizobiaceae bacterium
AGGCATTGGCGAAGTCTCCGGCACGGTGGGCAAGCTCGATGACAAGCTGTCTCTGGGATATGGCTTTGCCGCCATCATCGTGGCGTTCCTGGGACGCCTTAATCCGCTGGGCATCATCGCCGCCGGTCTTATTCTGGCGCTGTCCTATATCGGTGGTGAAGCGGCACAGATTTCATTGGGTGTATCCGACCGCGCAACCCGCGTGTTCCAGGGCTTGCTGCTGTTCTTCGTGCTGGCCTGTGACACGCTCATTCACTACCGCATTGTGCTGGTCTCTTCTCTGAAAGCGAGGTCGTGATGGACGTCTGGGCAAGCATCATCCTGTCGATCTGCGCAGCCTCGACGCCGCTGCTGATCGCCGCCATTGGCGAATTGGTGGTCGAACGTTCCGGGGTGCTCAATCTGGGCGTTGAGGGCATGATGATCATGGGGGCTGTTGCCGCCTTTGCGACAGCACAAGTTACGGGCAATCCTTACATCGCCGCGGTGGCTGCTGTGGCGATTGGCGCTGCGTTCTCGCTTCTCTTCGCCTTCCTGACGCTGACCCTGGTGGCCAACCAGGTGGCCACTGGATTGGCGCTGACTATTCTCGGGCTCGGATTGTCGGGCATGATTGGCGAAGGCTTTGTGGGCCAACCGGGCATCCGCATGGAAAGCATCAATATTCCGTTCCTGTCGGATCTTCCTCTGGTCGGCGAATTGCTGTTTGGCCAGGACCTGATCTTCTACCTGTCGATCGCTCTGGTGATCGGCGTGTCGTGGTTCCTGTTTAAAACGCGGGCCGGGCTGATGCTGCGGTCCGTCGGTGATAGCCACACCTCGGCTCACGCTCTCGGCATTAAGGTGATCAAGATCCGCTACCTGGCGATTTTGTTTGGCGGTGCCTGTGCCGGTCTGGCAGGCGCGCACCTGTCGCTGGTCTACGTGCCACAATGGGTGGAAGGCATGACGGCGGGCCGGGGCTGGATCGCGCTGGCGCTGGTGGTGTTTGCGTCCTGGCGGCCGGGCAGGGTGCTGATCGGCGCCTATCTGTTTGGCGCGGTAACAATTGGCCAGTTTCATGCGCAGGCTGTTGGGGTGCCGATACCGGCTCAATTCCTCACATCTCTGCCATATCTGGCAACAATCGTGGTGTTGGTCTTGATTGCGCGCAATCGCAGGCTCACAATGATCAACACACCTGCGGCTTTGGGGCAATCATTCGTGCCCGATCGGTGAGCTAACAAAAACTGTCAACTAAACTGGGGGCAACCCCGCATACAGGGAAACTCGACTATGAAAAAAACTCTCTTTGCACTGGCTGCGTCAGCTGCGGTCATGCTGTCAGGCCAGGCTCTGGCCGACGGCCATGCCAAAACCAAGGCATGCTTCATCTATATCGGCCCAACAGGTGACTTCGGTTGGACCTATCAGCACGACCAGGGCCGTCTGGCCGTCGAAGCTGCCTTTGGTGACAAGGTGGAAACCGCCTATCTGGAAAACGTTCCAGAAAGCGCTGAGGCACAGCGCCCAATCGAGGCCTTTGCCCGTGACGGATGCAACATCATCTTCACGACTTCCTTCAACTACATGGACCCAACCAACAAAGCGGCCAAGAAGCATCCCGACGTCAAGTTCGAGCATGCAACCGGCTACAAGCGCGAAAGCTCCAATGTTTCGACCTATTCGTCGAAATTCTACCAGGGCCGTTACGTGCAGGGTCAGATCGCTGCTAAAATGTCGACAACCGGCGTTGCCGGCTACATTGCTTCCTTCCCAATTCCGGAAGTTGTTCGCGGCATCAACTCGTTCATTCTGGGCGCTCAGTCGGTCAACCCGGACTTCAAGCTGAAAGTCGTTTGGGTTTCCACCTGGTTTGACCCACCAAAAGAGGCTGACGCTGCCAAGGCACTGATCGACCAGGGCGTCGACATCCTGACACAGCACACCGACTCCACGGCACCGATGCAGGTGGCTGCAGAGCGTGGCATCAAGGCCTTCGGTCAGGCATCTGACATGATCAAGTTCGGCCCCGAAACACAGCTGACATCGATCATCGACGATTGGGCGCCTTACTATGTTGAGCGCGTCAAGGCTGTCATGGATGGCACCTGGGAATCCCAGGATGTGTGGCACGGTATGGACCACGGCAGCGTCGTCATGGCGCCGTTCACCAACATGCCTGATGACGTTGCTGCCATGGCCGCAAAAACCACTGCTGCGATCACCGACGGCTCCCTGGAGCCATTCACCGGCCCGATCACCAAGCAGGACGGTACCGCATGGTTGGCTGACGGTGAGCGCGCTGACATCGGCACGCTGCTCGGCATGAACTTCTACGTCAAAGGCGTCGACGACAAGCTGCCACAGTAAGTCGTCTTTACCGACCCACGAATCGAGGCGTCCGGAGCGATCCGGGCGCCTTTTTGTTTACCCTTTTGGGCTAGTTGAGTGANCCATGAGCTGGTTTGTGCTGATCAAGATCTNNGCAAGTGTGGTGACGGGCATGTTGGGCATTCCGCTGGGCATGTTGCCGTCGATCCTGCTGTTTCGCGGGCTTGCGGACGGTGTTGACGACGATGCGGCCACCAAAAAGCGCTATGCGCTGGTGCTGTGGGGCGGCATGGTTCTGGGCTGGATCCTGGCGAGCGCAGTTTGTTGGGTGATAATTTCGTCGCTGTTTGGATAGTGGCTTGATTTGGCGGCGCGAATACAGCATATCCATGCCGCGTGGTGAGGTGGCCGAGTGGTTTAAGGCAGCAGTCTTGAAAACTGCCGTGCGTGGAAGCGTACCGTGGGTTCGAATCCCACCCTCACCGCCATTTATCCAAATTAAATCGGTCGGCATCGCCCGTTGTGAGGGAGCATGGATTTCGGGGGAGGTCAGGTACCCGCAAGAAGTTCTGCTTTGATCCTCAAGCAGACTAAAACGGCCAAAAGACCATAATCGCCGGAATAGAAAGTGCGACGACCAATATCTCCAGCGGTAGTCCCATACGCCAATAGTCGCTGAACGAGTAGCCACCTGGTCCAAGAATCAACGTGTTGTTCTTGTGGCCTATCGGGGTCAAAAACGCACACGATGCCGCAACGGCCACAACCATCAGAAATGGATCGGGGCTGACGCCCAGGCTTTCAGCCATTTGCACACCGACAGGCGCCGCAACGATCGCTGTTGCCGTGTTGTTCAACACATCCGACAGAGTCATGGTCACGATCATCAACAGTGTCAGAAGCGCCCAGGCGGGCCAATCGGTGCCTAAACTCAACAGCGAGTTGGCAATCAGCGCGGTCCCCCCAGCCGCGTCCAATGCGGCGCCGAGCGGTATCATCGACCCGAGCAAAACCACCACTGGCCATTCTATGTGATTGTAGATGTCAGAAATTGGCAAAATGCCGGTCAGGACATAGCCGACAACCACAAGGCCGAGCGCGACAGGCAGGTACACAATGCCCAGAGTAGCCATCAAGACGGCGGCACCAAACAGTCCAATGGCCAACCAGATCTTTGTGCTGTCCGTCACCACAAGGCCGCGATCGGCGAGCGGTAGAACGCCAAGCCATTCTGTCACCGTGGCCTGTTGATCCTCAGGTGTGATCATCAAAAGGATATCCCCCGGCCGGACCTCGGTCTTGCGTACCTCTTTTTGAATTTGCTTGCCTTCCCGCGAAATGCCCAAAAGGATCGTCCGCTGCCGCCAGGCCAAACCGATGCGCTTTGCGGTCTTTCCAGCAATCCGGGCATTTTCAGGAACGACGGCTTCCACAATCGCCAAACCGTCACTCAATAGGCCGAGTTGCTCCTCCTCATCCTTGCCGGTGAATTGCAGAGAGAGCGCCGCGCGAAATTCATCAAGCGCTTCCGGCAGCGCTTCGACAACCAGCGTGTCTTCGGCTTCAAGCTTCGTATTGCGCTGAAGCCCGTAGCGTCGCTTGCCGCCGCGCACCAGGCCGATCACGGCCACGTCGTTTTGCTCTGCGGCTTCGTCGGTCTCGAACAGGCGTTGGCCGATCAGCTTGGAGCCTTCAGGGATCTTCAACTCAGCGACATAGTTTTGTGCAGCCTCGCGGGCTTGCGACAGGGCACCATCCTTTGCAGCATGGGGGATCAATCTCCGCCCCAACGTGGCCACAAAGATAATTCCGGCCAAGGCCACCACGGCGCCCACCGGCGCAAAGTCGAACATCTTGAAGCTCTCGCCGATCTTTTCTTCGCGAAATGACGCAACGATGATGTTGGGCGGTGTGCCGATTAAGGTGATCATGCCGCCGAGTATGGTGCAGAAGGACAGCGGCATCAGAGACCGCCCTGCGGCACGTCCTGCCTTCTTTGCCGCCTGAATGTCGACGGGCATCAGCAGCGCCAGCGCCGCCACATTGTTCATGAAGGCTGAAAGCACCGCTCCGATGCCGCCAATGAAAGAGATGTGTTTGCCCAGGCTGCGCGACGGGTCGACCAATGTCCGTGTTATGAGAAACACCGCCCCCGAACGCACCAAACCTGCGGAGACCACCAGAACGAGAGCGACGATGATGGTCGCTGGATGTCCAAATCCCGAGAAAGCATCAGCGGTCGGGATGACACCAAGAACAACCCCGACAAGCAGCGCTGAAAACGCCACCAGATCGTATCTGAAGCGGCCCCACAGAAGCAGGGCGAACACCATGCCGAAAAGGGCAAAGAGAATGATTTGTTCTGTCGTCATCACCCCTATCTAGCCCGGTCACAGCTGCGGGTCTACTCGGTCCGCTATCGACTCACAGTGGACCAATTCGGTTGGTCCCATGAGGTGAATCATGCTCACGATTGCGCCGATTTCGACTCTGAAAGCAGGTGACAAGGGTCGCATCAGGACCTATGCCGGAACCAGACTGAAGAGTGGTATGAGAAAAACACGTCAGATGATTGCTTATGTGACTGTTGGTGCAGATGACATGGTGAGCGCAGAACGGTTCTATTCTGCCTTTTTGCCAACTCTCGGCTATTCGCTCGAAAGATATCATGGTGACTTAAGCTATATTCCACCCGCCCAAGCGGGCCAGAGACAATCCTCCCCCGACTTCTACGTGAAATCCCCCTTTGATGGTGGTCTGGCCTCGGCTGGCAACGGTTGCATGGTGGCATTTGAGGTACCCACTCAACTCCAAGTTCGCCAACTTCACGCGGCGGCCCTTGCCGCAGGAGGAGTTGACGAGGGGCCTCCTGGGTTTCGTGCTTCTCATGGCTCGCATTTCTACGTGGGCTACCTTCGCGATCCTCACGGCAACAAGGTTGCCTTGTTTTGCGAAAATCCAGAGGAACCTGGACGTGACGCATAAAGCCAAACAGTTCCAAGCCCTCGTGCATCTTGCAGTATCGGCGGTTTAGGGATCGACGCAGAGGGGCTGTGGCCAACCAACCGTGCCACCGATTGTCAGCCCTCTAATTCAGTTTGCGCCGTTGTCGCATCAACCTTTTTCGCGTGCGGACATTGCCAACCTGGCGTTTTGTGCGATTGGTGCGCTGCAGGGCCTTGCTTAACCGTGGTTTTGTTGCGAGGCCGCCAATGCTGCCCGTTTGTCCTGACAACGACTGCAAAGCCCCACTTTGAATGATCTTCTGCTTTAAGATTGCCTGGCGCTGACCCGCCAATTGTTTGTTCTGCAACTTGCCTTTCATGGCCTTGATTGAACCCAGATGGTTCGCCGACATCGCCCCTTTGACAACTGAGCCGATTTGTCCAGCGGCGTTGGCGCCGACCCGCAGGCTGGTCCCCGGACGGGTCAGGCGAAAGCTGCGGCCGTCTTTCAATGTGATGTCCAGCCCCTTGCCAAAGTGAAATGACACTTCCGTCTCTTGCGTATCCCTGGAGACGCGGATGACGGCTATGCCACCGCGAATGCCGACTGCGGAGGTGGGTGTGTCGATCACGACCTGGCCTTCGGTTTTCGACAGATCGCCACCGATGAACTGCACCACACCTGCCGTCACGCTGGCCAGGATCCTGCCCGACGAGAGATCGGGGTCGTAAACGAAACTGTCGACTGTCAAAGAAGTGTTGGCGCTGAGCGTGAAGGAAGAGCCGTCCTTCAGGCGGGCCTGCAAGCGCCCGTCTGTGTCGGTCGTGAAGGTTTCGTTGTAATAGACATTGTTGCCCAACCGCACGACCGTACGGGTGCCATTGGCCTGGGTTGATGTGGCGTTGGTATTATGTGCGGTCACCACGCCGACCTGTTGCGCTTCAGCAGCGGTAAACATCGCAACCTGAAGGGCAAGAATGGATGCCAAGGAAAGGTTCAAAAATCTCATTGGCTTACCCTCAGGCCGACATAGGCGGTGATCGCATCATAATCTGAAAACGGGTCGTTGCTGTCGACCTGATCATATTCAAGCCGGGAAACCAGGGACAAATTGGCAGAAAGCGGGATATCAGCCTCCAGCCCGGCACTCATTTGCTCATCCGTCCGCGTGACAAACGGTGCAGAAGTTGAAGGATCCATGTGGTCGCGGGTTTCAAATCCGACTGAAAAATCCAGCGCGATCGAACCGGCGTTGAACGGGTCCACGCCGGTATCCAGTGTGGCGCCGACCGCAATGCCCGACCCGCGATAGGAATATTGATCGTCGACGAGATCGGAAAAGGTGAAATGCGTGCTGGCCGATAATTGAAGCGAGTCATTGACCAAATAGGTCAGACTGGAATTTGAAGTGAATTGTTCCCCATCATAGCTGGTCGACAAGCTGCGCAGGGAATTGTCGTCATAGGCGTAGGACCTGTAATCCCAATTGCTTTCCCAGCCGAGTCGCTCGTTGATTTGCCGATACAGGCGCACGCCTCCACCCCATGAACGGTAGAGTGGCTTTTCTTGCAGCTCTGAGTAGCCAACAGACAGGTAGGGTCGGACCAACGTATCGAGTGCGGTTATGCTGAATTCGGGCCCAATTTGGGCGTTGATTAGGATGGAATCCAGTGACTTCCCCTTTTCCTGCCAATTTCCATACCAATCGACATCCAACTGCCAGGCATCGACCGCATTGTCCAACATCCCACTGGACGAAACGCGGGCACTGAGGCCCCCTTCATGCCACATGGAATTGTCGGCCTTTTTGGTCTGGTTGGCCGGCACCGTGATCCGGGTGGATCCAACAAGGATCGACGCGGAGGTGAGCCCCAGATTGGCATTGTCCTGCCAGCGCCAGGCGGCAAAATGGCTGAAGCTGAAGCTGTCGCCTCCTGCATTGGATAGATTGGCCAGGCCAAATTCTGCCCGCTGCCGTAATTCATCGGAAAGACCACCGACCGCCAGAACATTTTGGTAGTGTGCCCGCGCCAGTTCGACTGAGCCCAGCTCAACGTAGAGAGCGGCAAGATCCAGTTCGAGCTGAGCGTTTTCCGGCGTATAGATTAGCAGAGCCTCGAAGGTTGCCACCGCCGATTCAAATTCGCCTTGTTCAACCGCACATTTGGCGTGAGCAATGGCGGCATCCAGGTTGCCAGGTGCGGCAAGCAGCGCATCCAGCGCCTCCCGGTTCTGGCATTGCGACGGCGCGGCTGTAGCGGGATCAGGCGAAAACGTTGGAACAAAAATGGCGGCAAGCAAGGCGGTGGTCGCAGCGCAAATTCCCGCTCTGCTCACCTGTCCAACCCGCACAACTCACTCCCAACACTGTTACCTTCACCTGCCGCATTTTAGGGCGTAATTTCACCAAGACAAACCAGCCCGGCATTGATTTTGACAAACAGCGCACAATTCGCAGCCCATCTGTTGCGATTTTGTGCCAGGTTGGTGGCCTCAATCACCGGCTCGCATAAATAAGCAGGCAGTCTCTTTCAATTTTCCGCGTTAACCGCCACACTTGAGGCCATGTGTGGGCGATTTACTCTCGAATACAGCTGGGCGGAAATCCATAAAGCCTTCGATCTGATTCCGATCAGCGCTGCCGGTCGAAACGACCCACCGCGTTACAATATTGCCCCGACCCAGGACGTTGGTTTCCTGCATCATCGCGAGGGCGAGACCGTTGTTGAGGATGGGCGTTGGTGGTTGGTGCCGTTTTGGGCCAAGGAAATACCCAAATATCCGTTGTTCAATGCCCGTTCGGAAACCGCCCACGAAAAGTCATCCTTCCGTGAAGCGTTCAAGAGCAAAAGATGCTTAATTCCGGCTTCCGGTTATTATGAATGGACCAAAGCCGAAGACGGCGGCAAAGATCCCCATTACATTCATCTGCCGGACAAGGAACCTTTTCTGTTTGCCGGGTTGTGGGCACATAACAGCAACCTGGACATAACCTCCTGCACCATCCTGACCGCCGCTGCTCATCCGGCGATTGAACATCTGCACCACCGCATGCCGATTGTGTTGGGGCAAAACCATTGGCAGGATTGGCTTTCTGGTGATACCAGCGTCGAGGCGGCGCGGGAAATACTGAACGATAACCGCGGCGGCGAGTTTATCAGCTACCGTGTGGGCAGGGCGGTCAATTCCAGTCGAAGCGGCAACAAGGCCGAGCTAGCTGCGCCTTTGGAAGACTGATTTCTTGTGCCCTTGTGGCTGTTTCATATCGAGGCAATTGGCACCGCTTGCCGGTGCCGTTTACGCTACCAATTAAGGTGAACAGGACATTTCAGCCCATAAGACACTGAATTCAATAATAATGCTGGGAGTTTGACGAAGTTCCGGTGTTATCGTGTTCTATTTGGCCTACGACATCTGCGCTCCTACAGGGCGGTCGCCTAACGCGGCCGGAACCGTCATCGCTTGTCTCGTCGCGTTGATCCTCAATCTGGTTTTTGAACACACGGCCGCCGCCAACAGTGTGATTGCGCAACCGACACCTCGGCCGTGGGGGAAATTCGTTCCCATTAAGATCAGCCGGCAAACCATTCAGCGGGGCCAAGCAGCCTGTCGCTATCTGCGCGAGCGCCATCGCATGCATCACCTTGCAGCCGTTGCGGTCATCGGACACCTGATCCAGGAAAGCAAAGTTCAGGCTACCGGAATCCGAGGCGATCGTGGCACGGCCTTCGGCGTCGCTCAGTGGCGGGGCATTCGCTTCAAAGCTCTCAAACGCTTTGCCGCAAAGTCGGGTCGCACCTGGCGGGACCTGCATGCGCAACTGGACTTCATTGCCCACGAACTCAGGACCAGCGAAAGACATGCGGGCAGGGCGCTGCAATCAGCTGCAACCCTTGAAGCGGCAACGGTCGCCTTCATGCGCTATGAACGGCCGCAAGGCTACACCAATGCCAACCCGCGCGGCGGCAATGCCTGGGCCAAGCGACTGGCGAATGCCGCCTATCTGGCGCAGCATGGTCACTGCCTGACGGCGAAACGCGATGTTGCGTGGGTTCAGTTGGTTGGTCACCACTGAAGATATCGATTTTTTGGGGGGCTCAAAAGCAAGTGACCAGGATCAAAGGGCGCCTTGATCCTGGTCACGATTAGACTTGGAAGATTTGTCTTCCGAGTTTGTCATGAAGTGGCAGGGGTGCTTGCTCATGACAAGCGCACTATTCCCCTTCTTCTGCCAACGATTGGTTAGCCAGCGACTGCGAAATCTTGCATGTCAGTGTCAGTAGCTATTTTTTGCTGAAGCCGCGGATCTGCTGATGGCAAGTTTCAGGCCAGAGCAATTGAGCGGCCCAAAGGGTTGCATTTGTTAAATGGGCGTTAACTTCTTTGTAATCCGAGCAGGTCAATATGGCTGACTATTGTTTTGCGTATTTGGCTGGTTCTCATGAGTCTCACGACACGACTGGGCATTTTGGGTATTTGTGGTTTTGCTGTTTCCGCCTGTGGCGGTCCCAGCCTGTTCGGGGGCCAAGAGAGCGCCCATATCAACAACAAGGTGAAGTTCACGTCGGCCGCCTACGGCGTTGCTGCCAGTCCGCGTGTCACCACCTCGCGCAAGGTGCGCAAAGGGGGAGGGCGTCGCCAGATCGGCAAACCCTACAAGATCAAAGGCAAGTGGTATTATCCCAAGGAAGAATTTGGCTACAACCGCGTTGGCCAGGCATCCTGGTATGGCCCCAATTTCCACGGTCGTTTGACGGCCAATGGCGAAGTCTATGATCAATACGCGCTGACCGCTGCACATCCGACATTTCCGTTGCCGAGCTACGCACGGGTGACCAATATGGCCAATGGCCGCTCGATTATGGTCCGCGTCAATGATCGCGGCCCCTATCATGACGGCCGCATCATAGACTTGTCATCCAAGGCGGCAGAAATGCTTGACTACCGTCATCTTGGCATTGCTCGCGTGCGTGTCGAATACATCAAACAAGCACCGCTGCACGGCCTGGATCACCAGATGCTGGCCGCCTCGTATCGTTCCGGCGGCGGTGGCGGCGGCGGACTGCTGTCCGGCACTAAGATTGCGGCTTCAGCCGCATTTGACGACTGGAAACGTCCAACTTTGGATCGCTTGTCCGACCTGACCACCGGCAGCATTCGTAAACAGGCTGGATCAAAACCGCAGGTTTTTGATGAGGCCAAGCTGACACCGGCACTGCAGCCAGATGAAGCCGCGACAGCGGACAAAGCCGATCCATTTGTCATGGAGCTCGGTGCAATCAAAGCCAATCATGATACCGGTTCGACCCTGGCACTTCGGCTGAAAAACCTTTTCAAACCGAAGTCCGCCGCCTCCAAGCCGTAAACTATTTTCGCATCTATTGCGGCCTTTTTTCATGCAGCGGTTGTGCTGATCACAATTGCTACATAAAAATGAGGTAGGGGCAGCTCGTTGGGCAACAATATGGGATCGGAAATGATTAGTCTGGGTTCGCAAAGCTCCTTCATCAAATGGCTTGGCGCCGTGCTGCTGGCGCTGTTTATCACTCCTGCGCTGGCGCAGAATTTCCAAACCAAGGCCAAGCAAGCCTTGTTGATGGATTATGAGAGCGGGACCGTTCTGTATCAGAAAAACGCGGATCAGCTGATGCCGCCGGCCTCCATGGCCAAGCTGATGACGATGGAAGTTGTGTTCAACGCCATAACAACCGGCGAACTTGATTTCGATACCCCATTTCGAATTTCCGCTGATGTGTGGCGCCGGGGCGGTGCCAATTCCGGTGGCTCAACCATGTTTGCAGTGCTCAACTCAGACATTCGCCTGGAAGACCTGATTCGCGGTGTGATCATCCAATCTGGTAACGACGCGGCGATGGCCATCGCCGAGGGCATGGCCGGCTCCGAGACCGCATTTGCGGGCCTGATGAACCAGCGCGCCCGCAAGATCGGCCTGGAAGACTCAAATTTCACCAATTCAACCGGTTTGCCGGATCCCGATCAGCGGGTAACCGCAAGGGACCTGGCCAAGCTGGCCCGTCACCTGATCATGACCTATCCGGAACTCTACAAGATCTATTCGGAAACCGAGTTCAAGTGGAACAAAGTCAACCAGCGCAACCGCAACCCGATTTTGGGTAAAGTTGCCGGCGCCGATGGTCTCAAGACCGGTTATACGGAAGCGTCGGGCTACGGCATGGTGGGATCGGCCGAACAAAATGGTCGCCGCATTATCATGGTGCTCAACGGCATGGCCTCCAAACGCGAACGTTCCAACGAAGCTGTCAAAATGATGCGTTGGTCGTTCCGTGCCTTCAAGCCGATTGATCTGTTTGAAGATGGCGAGATCGTGGGTGAAGCAGGCGTTTATGGCGGTGAGAAGTCGGGTGTTGAATTGAAAGCCCGCGGCCCACTGAAAATTTTTGTGCCGATTGGTTTTCAGGACCGCCTAAAGGCCGACATCGTCTTCACAGGCCCAATTATGGCGCCGGTTGAAGCCGGTGATCGTCTGGCGAAGCTGCAGATCAGAATGGACGGCAAAGTCACCCAGGAAACGCCGCTCTATGCCGCTGAGGATGTTGCTGAAGGCACCATCACCCAGCGGGCGATGGACGCCATGCAGGAATTGATCGTCAGCGTTTTCCGGTTCTGAAGCACCAGCGAACACACTGCGCAGGCGTGTTTGCCGCAGACGTTTTTTGGTGTGCATTTGACGGTGATGCTCGCAATCAGCGGAGTGATGCGTTACATCAGATGAAATTAGACCCGATCAGCGGTAACGGCATTGCGCGGCCATTTTATTACATTTGAAGGCGGTGAAGGGGCTGGCAAGTCCACGCAAATCCAACGTCTGGCCAAAAGACTGCGCAAGGACGGGCAGACCGTTCTGGTGACCCGTGAGCCGGGTGGCTCTCCAGGTGCCGAAGCGGTACGCCATGTCGTGCTGTCCGGTGCGGCCAAGACAATGGGGCCGGAAATGGAAGCGATCCTGTTTGCTGCGGCGCGCAGCGACAATGTGGAACAGGTGATCAAGCCCGCCTTGGAAGCCGGTACAACCGTGCTCTGCGACCGTTTCATGGATTCAAGTCGCGTCTATCAGGGCGTATCCGGCGGCGTTGATCTGGAATTCATCCTCAGCATGGAGCGCGCCGTCACAGAAGGCGCGCGTCCGGATCTGACGCTCATCTTCGACATTCCCGTTGAACTGGGCCTGGCGCGTGCGGCAGAAGTTTGGGCCGACGATGGCCCAGACCGGTTTGAAAGCGAAGAGTTGGAGATGCATGAAAAGCGTCGTCAGGGTTTTCTGGATATCGCTGAAGAAGAGCCGGACCGCTGTGTTGTGATTGATGCCAGTCAGTCGTTGAAAGACGTCTCCGCCGCTGTCGACGCGGCTGTAACCGAATACCTGGAACGCAAACAAGCAGCGCAAACCGATGATTGAGATCGAAGAGCGGCCCATAGCCGACCTGATCGACGGCATTCCTGCGCCTGCGCAATGTGAAAACGTTATTGGCCATCAGGATGTGTTGGAGCGGCTGTTTGAAACCTATCGGTCCGGGCGAATGCACCATGCCTGGCTGCTGACCGGACCTCAGGGCATTGGCAAAGCAACACTGGCGCTGACCTTCGCCAAGTTTCTTTTCAGCTTTCCCGATCGATCAAATCTACCCGAGCATTTTGACGCGTCGCTCATCAAAGAGGACATTCATCGCCAGGTGGCCCAGGGCGCGCATCCGCAATTGCTGCATCTGACCCGGCCATGGGACGACAAGGCGAAACGCTTCAAGACCCAGCTATCGGTTGAAGAAATCCGCCGCACGCAAAGTTTCTATGGCATGACCGCCGGGGCAGGGGGCTGGCGCATCACCATCGTCGACTCTGTCGACGACATGAATGCCAGCGCCGCCAATGCGCTGCTCAAAGTTTTGGAAGAACCGCCCAAGAAGGCACTTTTCTTCGTGCTCAATCATGCCACGGGCCGTCCCTTGGCCACCATCCGCTCGCGCTGCCAGCAATTGACGATTGGCCGATTGCAGGACGACAATGTGCTGGAGATTTTGGCCAAGCTGTGCGTGCAGGCCTCGGATGACGACAAGGCGCGGGCTGTGCGACTGGCTGAAGGATCGGCGCGCCGGGCCATTCAGTTGCTTGAATCGTCGGTGTTGAAAGACTTTGGACAATTCGAAGCCATGATGGAGCGCGGTGCCAAGGGCGATGGCGGAGACTGGTCTGCGGCCCACAAAATCGCCGATAATCTGTCCCGCCGCGGTCAGGAAGACGCCTATCACCTGTTTGGTGATCTGGTCGCCGCCTGGATGGGCGCACAGGTGCGTTTAAACCAACAATCAACGCTGTCTGAGCTTGCAGGCTGGGCCGACCTATGGGACAAGGCAAACCGTTCGTCGACGCTGGCTGATGCGTTCAATCTGGACAAAAAACAGGTGATCCTGTCCCTGTTTGGTGATCTGTTTGAGCGCAATCGCAAAGGCTGAGACCGCTGCAACCAGCAACCCAGATCAGTCTCGGATTTGTCCTGAAATGACTCAACGCTATTATATCACCACGGCCATTTCCTATCCCAATGGTGCACCGCATATCGGCCATGCCTATGAATTCATCTGTGCCGATGCCATTGCCCGCTTCAAACGTCTTGATGGCTATGACACGCTGTTTCAAATCGGCACGGACGTGCATGGTCAGAAGATGTGGCAGACCGCCCGTGATCTGGGCATAACCGCCAAAGAGCTGGCCGACCGCAATTCCGATGAATTCCAGCGCATGACGGATCTGTTCAACATTTCCTACGATCGATTTATTCGTACGTCTGATGATGATCATCACGTTTCCAGCCAGGCCATCTGGAAGGCCATGGAAGCCAATGGCGATGTCTACAAGGACGTTTATTCCGGTTGGTACTCGGTACGCGACGAAGCCTATTACGAGGAAGACGAAACCCAGGTGAACGATGACGGCGTGCGCATTGGGCCGCAGGGGACACCGGTGGAATGGGTCGACGAGGAAAGCTATTTCTTCCGCCTATCTGCCTATGAAGACAAGCTGTTGAACCTGTATGAAACCTGCCCGGATTTCATCCTGCCAAAGTCGCGCCGCAACGAGATCATCAGTTTTGTCAAAGGCGGTCTCAACGACCTGTCCATTTCCCGCACGACATTTGACTGGGGCGTCAAAGTCCCAGGCGATGAAAAGCACGTCATGTATGTCTGGGTCGATGCGCTGACCAACTACATCACCGGCGCTGGCTATCCCGATACCGATGGCGACAAGTGGCATTATTGGCCGGCTGATTTGCATGTGATCGGCAAGGACATCACGCGCTTCCACGCGATCTATTGGCCGGCTTTCCTGATGTCAGCAGGTATTGAAGTGCCGAAAAAGGTGTTTGGTCACGGGTTTCTGCTCAACAACGGCGAGAAAATGTCGAAATCGCTCGGCAATGTCGAAAGTCCGTTTGGCATGGCTGAGGAATATGGCGTCGACCAGGTGCGCTACTATTGTCAGCGCATGGTGCGTTTCGGCTCCGACGGCAGCTACAGTCATTCTGACATCGTCAATCACACCAATGCGGATCTGGCCAACAATTTTGGCAATCTGGCACAGCGTTCGCTATCGATGATTTTCAAGAACCTGGAAGGTCAGATGAGCGGTGTGGATGGGGCAGGGGAGCTCACTGCAGAAGACAGCACCCTGCTCGCTCTGGCAGACGGCATGCTGGACAAATGCCGCACGGCCATCGAGGCCACCTCCCCCAATGAAGCGCTCGACGCGATCTGGCATGTCCTGGATGAGGCCAACAAGTATTTTGATGAACAGGCGCCCTGGGGATTGAAAAAGACCGATCCGGCGCGCATGGCGACCGTGCTCAACGTGACAGCCGAAGTTGTGCGTCAGGTCGCCATTCTGTGTCAGGCTTTCATTCCGACCAGCGCTGCGAAGCTGCTCGATCAACTGAAAATCGATGCGTCGGACCGGCAGTTTGCCAGCCTCGGTGCCGCCGGGCGTCTTGGCGCAACGGTGATCGACAAGCCTGAAGGCGTTTTCCCACGCTATGTGGAAGCCGCCTGATGGAAATGTTGGTCGACAGCCATTGTCATCTGGATTTTCCCGACTTCGCCGAAGAACTCGACGACGTCGTGCAACGGGCGCGTGATGTTGGCATTGGCCGTATGGTTACGATTTGCACCAGAGTGCGCAAATTTCCGCAGGTTCTGGCCGTAGCTGAACGCTTTGACGACGTGTTCTGTTCCGTCGGCACCCATCCGCACAATGCCGATGAAGAACTGGACGTCACAGCTGATGAGCTCATTCGCCTGTCTGCCCATGACAAGGTTGTGGCGATTGGCGAGGCTGGCCTCGACTATCACTACGACAAGTCACCGCGGGATGCGCAAGCCCAGGGGTTTCGCACCCACATTGCTGCAGCGCGGGAAACCGGCCTGCCCCTGGTGATCCACGCGCGCAGCGCCGACAACGACATGATGGCGATCTTGCGGGAAGAAACGCGGGCAGGGGCCTTCCCTGCGATTTTGCACTGCTTTTCTTCCGGCCGTGAACTGGCCGAATGCGGCATCGAACTGGGACTGACGGTCTCGTTCTCGGGCATTTTGACGTTCAAGAACAGTCAGGATATTCGCAACATTGCCCGGGATATGCCGCGCGACCGTGTTTTGGTGGAGACCGATGCACCTTATCTGGCCCCCGTCCCCAATCGTGGCCGTCGCAACGAACCGGCCTATGTGGCGGATACAGCTCGCGTGCTGGCCGAGGTCTGGGAAATACCTGAGGCGGATGTGCGACGGCAAACCACACAGAATTTCTTCAATCTGTTCAGCAAAATTCCGGCGCCCAGCAGCAAGGATGCCGCCTGACCATGTCTGATCCAAAACCCGGCACGATGCGCTTTACCATCCTTGGCTGCGGCTCGTCACCGGGCGTGCCGCGGATCGGTGGCGATTGGGGCAATTGCGATCCCACCAATCCCAAGAACCGTCGGATGCGCGCCAGCTTGTTGGTCGAGAAATTTGGAGCCGAAGGCAAAACCGTCGTTGTCGTCGACACAGGTCCGGACTTTCGTCAGCAGATGCTCGACAACGGCGTGTTTGCAGCTGACGGTGTGGTCTATACTCACGCCCACGCCGACCATATCCACGGCATCGACGATCTGCGTTCGTTTGTCATCAACCGGCGCGAGAAAGTTGACATCTGGGCCGATGCTGCGACCTCTGTGCGGTTACATGAGGCATTTGATTATTGCTTCACGACGCCTGAGGGGTCGTCTTATCCGCCGATTTTGAAAGAACACCGCATCGTCGCCAAACAGGCGTTCCAGATTTCTGGTCCTGGTGGCACGATTGAGTTTATGCCGTTTGAGCAGCCGCATGGTGGCATTATTTCGCTGGGCTTCCGCATTGGTGATTTGGCCTATTGCAGCGATGTGAGCGCCTTGGACAAGCGTGCGCTGCCTTATCTGGAAAATCTCGACATGTGGATTGTCGATGCGCTGCAGTACAAGCCGCATCCAAGCCATCTCAGCCTCGACCAGACCTTGGAATGGATTGACAAACTGAAGCCGAAACGTGCCGTACTGACCCATATGCACACGCCGCTGGACTATCAGACAGTGATGGATGCAACGCCGGATCACGTGGTGCCAGCATATGACGGGTTAGTCATTGAGTTGTAGATAAATACCAAAATCAATGGTTTGTGCTGGTTTTCTCACAAAATACCTACATGAAAATGTTCCATAATATATCTTATGCGACAATTGTATGGAGGCTGTGGGATATCCGGACCGTCGTCCATACGCCTTCTGCACAAGAGCACGCGCTTCCCGGAAACCGGCGCCCCTTCCTCTCTGCTGCGGCTAGGCTTTCAATGCACTCAATTTCGCTGGCGAGTATCGCGCCGCTGCTTTAGCATCCATCGCCATGGCAAATCTCAAACCTCTCGACGGCATCCGCGTACTTGATCTGACCAATGTCTTGGCCGGACCATTCTGTTGTCATCAACTTGTCCATTTCGGCGCCGAGGTCATCAAGGTCGAAGCGGCAGGTCGCGGTGATCTGGCGCGGCAATTGGGGCTGGATGCGCAGCTCAATGAAAAAATGATGGGCGTGTCGTTTTTGGCGCAAAATGCCGGCAAGAAGTCGGTGACCGTCAATCTCAAACACGATGCCGGCAAAGATCTGCTGAAGCGCCTTGTGGCAACGGCTGACGTCCTGGTGGAGAATTTTCGGCCCGGCGTGATGGATCGGCTGGAGGTTGGCTACGAGAAACTCAAAGAGAGCAACCCTGCCCTGATCTACTGCGCCATTTCCGGTTTTGGCCAGGATGGTCCGTGGACGCATCGGCCCGCCTACGATCAGATCATTCAAGGTGCTTCCGGTGTCATGTCGATCACCGGCGACGCGGATAGCGCGCCGCTGCGTGTGGGCTATCCGATTGCCGATACGGTGGGCGGCATGACCGCAGCCTTTGCCATAAGTGCCGCACTGAATGCCAAACCGCGCGGAACCTTCATCGATGTCTCCATGCTGGAGGCCGTCATGGCAACGATGGGATGGGCGATTTCCAATCATTTGATTGCCGGAGTGGCACCGCAAGCCAATGGCAATGAAAACCCTACATCCGCACCGTCTGGTGCTTTCAAAGCGGCCGATGGTTTGATCAACATCGCCGCCAACAAGGACGAACAGTGGAAGCTTCTCTGCGAACATATCGGTCGCGAAGATCTGATGACACGGCCTGAATTCGCCACCCGTGAAGACCGTAAGACAAACCGTCTTGCCCTCAAGGCCGAAATCGAGACGGCGCTGTCCAGCCGCCCTGCCCGCGATTGGGCCAAGGAACTCAACAAAATCGGGGTTCCGGCTGGTGCAGTTTTGACGGTGCCCGAAGTGCTGGAGATGCCGCAGATTGCCGACCGGGGTTTTCTGGCGCGCTTCGAGGATGTACCGGGCGTTGACCGGGATATCGAGGTGGTGCGCACCGGTGTCAAACTGGACGGCGAAGCCCCGGCGGTTCATGCACCGCCGCCGGAACTCGGACAGGACAATGAAACCATCTGGGCCGAACTGGGGCTCAGTGGTGAGGAAATCGCCGAACTGAAGTCAAAGGGCACGATATGAGCGAGCAGTCGAAGCAAGCGGGACAGGACGTTGCCGATTGGTGGCGCACCGAAATCATCGACATGGAACCTGACAAGATCGCCTTTCGCGTCCATCGGATTGAAGATCTGATTGGCAATGTCAGTTTTCCGCAGATGATCTGGCTGATGCTGCGCGGCGATCTACCCAGTGAAGAGCAGGCAAAATTGCTGGAATCCGCTCTGGTTGCCGCGGTCGATCACGGCCCGCAGGCACCGTCGATT
>JABSRX010000116.1 GCA_013214695.1 Rhizobiaceae bacterium
TTTCAGCGCGCATCACATGCATGGCTTCGGTGCCGTAAACACACGCCCCCATGGGTTCTGCGCGTTCCCAAACCGCTTCCCAGACCGAGCGGCCATAATCTGCAGGCACGTTGATCTCAAACCCAAGCTCGCCGGTAAAGGAAATGCGGAACAGGCGGGCAGGGACGCCACAAACCTGGCATTCCACCACGCTCATATGGGGGAATTTCTCATTCGAGATATTGGCGCCTGACACCAGCGGTTCGATGATCTCACGCGCTTTTGGTCCTTGAACGGCAATCGTTGCCCATTGTTCAGAAGTCGAGGTCAGCCAGACCCGCATGTCCGGAAATTCGGTTTGCAGATAGTCTTCCATGTGGTTCAGGACACGCGGCGCGCCGCCCGTTGTCGTGGTCACGTGGAAGCGGTTGGCAGACAGTTTGCCGACAACACCATCGTCATAGATGAAGCCGTCTTCGCGGCACATGATACCATATTTGGCACGGCCGGGTTTCAGCTTGTCCCAACCATTTGTGTAGATAATGTTCATGAAAGCCGCGGCATCGGGGCCAACGACCTCAATTTTACCGAGTGTTGACGCATCGAAGACGCCTGCAACCTGACGCACCGTCTGGCATTCGCGGTAGACTGCTTCATGCATGGTCTCGCCGCTCTTCGGGAAATACCAGGCGCGTTGCCATTGGCTGACCGGCTCAAATTCAGCGCCGTGTTCCACCGCCCAATCATTGATCGGCGTCTTGCGTGTTGGATCAAACAGGCTACCGCGGCTGTGGCCTACAAACGAACCAAAGGTGGTTGGTGTGTAAGGCGCCCGGAACGTCGTCAAACCGACTTGCGGGATCGGTTTTTTGAGCATTTTGGAGGCAATCGCCAGGCCATGCATGTTGGACAGCTTGCCCTGATCGGTTGCCATACCGTTGGTGGTGTAGCGCTTCACATGCTCGATCGAATGCATGCCTTCGCGGACCGCCAGACTGATGTCCTTGGCCGTGACGTCGTTTTGGAAATCGACAAAGGCTTTGCCCTTGGACGCCGCAGTGCCGGTCGCACCGATCATGCCGGCACCGGTTGAAACGTCGTCTTCGATCTGAACCTTTGGTGCCTTGCCACCGACGGCCTTGGCCGCTTCGACGAAGATGTCAGCAAGTTCATCAGTTCCGTTACAGGCGCCAATGCTGACGCAGTTCTGCGGGCTTTCACCCGGTAAGAAGCGTTCGGTTGCTTCGTCCCACTGAGGTTTGCCACGAGACTGCGAATAGAGATGCAGCGACGGTGTCCAGCCGGCGCTGGTGATCAAGGCATCCACTTCGATTTTTTCGCGCTCATTGCCGTTTTGCTTGGCGAAGCTGACACCGTTGATGCGCAATTTGCCACTCGTTCCGGTGACTACTGCGCCGGTCATCACACGAATGCCCAGTTCCTTTGCCTGGGCGAGCAGATCGTCGGAGACGTCGGTACGGTGCTCGATGATTATCGGTACCTCGACGCCTTCTTCGGCCAGGTCAAATGCCGCAGCATAAGCGGTGTCGCAGGCGGTATAGACAGCCACGCGGCTGCCGACAGCCACGCCGTATTTGTTGAGGAAAGTTTGTGCTGCGCTGGCCAACAGGATGCCCGGACGGTCGTTGTCCGGGAACACCATATGCCGCTCGATTGCGCCCTGTGCGATCACCACTTTTCCAGCGCGAACCTGCCACATGCGTTCGCGCGGCAGTTCAGAGCCCGGACGCGAGAGATGCTCTGTGACACGCTCGTTCAGCACGATCATGTTTTGCTGGAAATAGCCAACAGCAGTCGTGCGGTTCAGCACGGTGACATTGTCCATGGCCAACAATTCTGCAACCCGTGCAGATGACCAGTCAGCGCCCGATTGGCCGTCAATCTGGATGTCCGTGTCGGACAGCAACCAGCCGCCAAGATCAGGGTTTTCGTCGCAGATGATGACGTTTTTCTTTTGATCAGCTGCAAGCTTGGCGGCGATCAGGCCAGCCGCGCCACCGCCGATGACCAAGACATCGCAATGGGCAAACCGATTGGCGTAATGATCCGGATCGTCTTCGGTCGGCGCCTTGCCGAGACCGGCAGCACGGCGAATGAAGGGTTCGTAAAGCTTGTCCCAGGCCGCTGCGGGCCACTTGAAGGTCTTGTAGTAGAATCCAGCCGCGAAGAACGGGGACAGGAAATTGTTGACGCCACCGATGTCAAAATTCAGCGTTGGGAAGCGGTTTTGGCTTTCAGCCTTCAGACCGTCATACAGTTCCTGAACCGATGCGCGCACGTTTGGCGTGGTGCGCGCTGCGTCGCGGCTGATCTGCATCAGGGCATTGGGTTCTTCGACACCGGCAGCCAGCACGCCGCGCGGCCGGTGATATTTGAACGAGCGGCCCATCAGGTGCACGCCATTGGCCAACAATGCAGAGGCTAGTGTATCCCCTTCAAGCCCGTCGTAGGCTTTGCCGTCAAATGTGAAACTGATCGCCTTGGTGCCGACGCGGGACCCGCGTCCGGCAACGCGATAAGGTTGTTTGGCTGCAGGTTTCATTTCAGCAACTCCGCAATTTCTTCGTCACTGGGACGCGGTTCACCAGCTTCGTAGACCTTCAGAAACTTGTCGCTCACCGTGTGGCGCAGCACATTGAAGAACCGGCCGCATCCATGGGTGTGGCGCCATCTTTCCAGGCTGACACCCTTTGGGTTTTCCCGGATGAAGAACATTTTTTCAAATTCAGCGTCCGACATGTCGCTCATGTCCTTGGGGCGCACGATATGGGCTTCGCCAGCGTTGGAGAATTCCAGCTCCGGGCGGTCTTCCTTGCAGTAGGGGCAGTGAATAAGCAGCATTTTCGAGTTCCCTTAGTGCGCCACGGCGGCAGCCGCCGCTTCGTCGATCAAACGGCCGTTTCTGAACCGTTCCAGCGTGAAACCGGCGTTGATGGCATGTGGTTCGTCTTTGGCGATCGTATGGGCAAAGACATGGGCAGAGCCCGGTGTTGCCTTAAATCCGCCGGTTCCCCAGCCGCAGTTGACATAAAGGCCTTTCACCGGGGTCTTGCTCAAGATCGGCGAGCGGTCCGGGGTCACATCGACGATGCCGCCCCAGGTGCGCAGCATCTTCATGCGGTTGAACATTGGGTAGAGCTCAACGATCGCGTCCAGCGTATGCTGCAGGATGTGCATGGAGCCGGTCTGTGAATAGGACAGATAGGAATCGGTGCCCGCTCCAATTACCAATTCGCCCTTGTCGGATTGTGAGATGTAGGCGTGCACAGCGTTGGACATGACCACGCAGGGGAAAACCGGTTTGACCGGTTCCGACACCAATGCCTGCAACGGGTAGCTTTCCAAGGGCATCTGAACGCCCGCCATCTCCATCAGCACCGATGTGTGGCCCGCGGCAACCACGCCAACCTGCTTGGCGCCGATTGTGCCCTTGGTGGTCTCAACGCCCGTGACTTCGCCGCTGGGCGCGCGGTTGATGCCAGTGACTTCACAGTTCTGAATGATATCCACACCCATGGCACTTGCCTGGCGTGCGTATCCCCAGGCGACGGCGTCATGGCGGGCCACACCGCCGCGCCGCTGCAGGGCTGCGCCCATCACCGGATAGCGGGCATCCTTGGAGATGTTCAGCGGCGGGCAATACTCCTTCGCCTGCTGCGGCGTCAGCCATTCGTTGTCGACACCGTTGAGCCGATTGGCGTGAATGTGGCGCTGCGCCGACTGCACGTCGTGCACATTGTGGGCAAGCATCATCACACCACGCTGGGAGAACATGACGTTGTAATTGAGCTCCTGGCTCAGGGTCTCCCACAGGTTAACCGCGTGGTTATAAAGGCCTGCCGATTCGTCGTAGAGATAGTTGGAGCGGATGATTGTCGTATTTCGGCCAGTATTTCCGCCGCCGAGCCAACCTTTTTCGAGCACGGCGATGTTTTTCATGCCGTGTTCCTTGGCCAGGTAATAGGCCGTGCCCAGACCATGTCCACCGGCCCCGACGATGATCACATCGTAACTCTTCTTGGGTTCCGGGTTGCGCCACTGTTGGCCCCAGCCCTTGTGGCCTCGCATGGCTTCGCGGGCTAGATTGAAGGCGTTGAAGTTTCTCATATTACAAATCCCAAGGCTCTGAGCAGGATTGCACTGTCGCTGATGACTTTTGCGTATCTGAAGGCATAATACCTAGCCCAAATATGCTTGCGACACAGGGCGACACAGATAGGCGTTGTTAGAACACTGGTTCGCTCATTTCTACTGGGAAATTGCCGCATTTGGGCAGATTTCGCGGCTCTTGACGTGACTCCCACCTTGACATCTGTGGGATTGGCCTTAAACCACCCTCAGATTTTGTGCGTGTCGCTTGCGGCACGCTGTTTTTTATGGGCTCGCTGAGCGCTGAGCCTGGTAGATGGAATGGTCCGATGAAAATCAAGAACTCGCTTAAGTCCCTGAAAGGCCGTCACCGCGCCAACCGCCTGGTGCGCCGCAAAGGCCGGGTTTACATCATCAACAAGGTGAACCCACGCTTTAAAGCACGCCAGGGCTAACACCATTCGCCGGCGCGTTCCGCGCCGCAATGGAGCACACTGCGGCAATTGGGCCGTTCAGTAACATCATTTTGCATTTGACGATGTCATGCCATTGGCTAGGCTGGTGGCATGAAACAGCTTTTGACATCCACGATTCTGGTCGCGGGCCTGTTGAGTTTCCCCGCCGGCATCGCTTCCGCTCAAGTCACCCCAGAGACTAAGCCCCGTACGCTTCCTCCGGCTCAGGCCACGCCTCAGCTTCCTGCCAAACCTGAATTTGAATTTGCCAAGGATTTGGACGGATTGTTTGCGCAATTGTCGCGAACCCGCGATGCCAAGCTGGCGGATCGTATTTCGACGCGAATCTGGGAAATCTGGCAGACGTCAGACAGCCGCTCCATTGATCTGTTGACCATCTGGGCTCGCAATGCCAGCGGCAGCAAGCGCTATCACGTGGCTCTGGACTTGCTTGATCAGGTCATCGCTCTGCGTCCTGACTATGCCGAGGGCTTCAATCAACGCGCCACGCTGCATTTCATCATGGAAAACTATGGCAAGTCGATTGCCGACATTGAGCGCACGTTGGCGCTTGAGCCACGACACTACGGTGCGCTGGCCGGGCTTGCAGCAATCCTTGAACGTCTGGGTGAAAAGGACCGGGCGCTGGAAACCTGGTATCGGGTGCTGACGATCTATCCGGCCATGAAAAGCGCGCAGGACTCGGTTGTACGCCTCGAAGAAGATCTCGCAGGCAACGGAATCTAAGTTCGGCAACGGCTTTGCCAAAGGCTTGCATAATCCAACAAACGCAGCGTAGTTGGCTCCGACAGATTCGGCCGCCCAGGAGTGCATTTTGAAATTCTTGCTCTTTTTATTGATCGCCTTCCTGGCGCTGTTGGCAATCACCTTCGCCTGGACCAATGCCCAGGTTGTGTCGATTGAAAGCTCATTTGAGCCCCGTGGCTCCTTTATCGGACCAGAGGGCGAGCGCACCCACTTTGTCGACGTGCAGCTGGAGCCCGGACAGGAGGGGCCAACTGTTCTGTTCATTCACGGCGCGAGCGGCAATCTCAATGACCAGTTGGTGCCATTTGAACCCGCATTGCGCGGCAAGGCGCGGATGATATTTGTCGATCGGCCAGGGCATGGTTTTTCCGACAGGGTCGACGCCGAAACCCCGGCCCAGCATGCTGAGAGATACAAGCAACTGTTGGACGAGTTGAATGTAAAGAATGCCGTCGTGGTCGGCCATTCCCTGGGCGCTGCCTCGGCAGCAGCGTTTGCGGTCTTGTATCCTGAAACGACCAAGGGCCTGGTGCTTGCTGCTCCGGCAACGCATCCCTGGCCGACGGGCGTGGACTGGTATTACGACCTTGCGTCAACACCGGTGCTTGGGCATCTATTCACCGAAACCATCCTCGTGCCCTATGGCATGCAGACCATCGCCTCTGGAGTCGATGGCGTATTTGATCCGCAACCCGCGCCTGAGGGCTATGTCGAGCAAGCGGCTATTCCCTTGGTTTTCCGCCCATGGGTGTTCCGCAACAATGCCCGCGATGTGGCGGGCCTGAATGCTTTCTTGCTCGAATTCTCCAAACGTTATTCCGAAATCAAGGCACCGACAGTGATCATCACCGGTGACAAGGACGACGTGGTGTCACCGGCGATCCATTCCATTGGTTTGGAAAAGGACATTGAAGGGTCCGAGCTGATTGTACTGCCCGGCGTCGGACACAAACCGGAATATGCGGCCACTCAGACGCTGGTGGACGCCATATTCAAAGTCGCACAGTAAATTGCGCATGCAGCTGGTCTGCCGCCAGCCCGCCGCCCGCCGCTCGCCGCTCGGAACTCGACGCCCGCCGCGCGCCGCTAGGAGGTGGACTGATAGACGCTGCCCTGACCGTCGCTGTCGATATAGGCAATGCGCAGCATGTTGGTGGAACCCGGTGTCCGCAGTGGCACACCGGCTGTGATGATGATGCGCTCGCCGGGCTTGGCCACACCTTCCCGGCAGGCGATGCGGCAAGCTTTGTCGACCATATCATCGAGATCTGTGGCGTCGGGTGTGATCACACAGTGGGTGCCCCAGGTCATGGCCAGTCGACGGGCGGTCTGCGGCACCGGTGACAGGGTCAGGATCTTCTTGGCAGGACGCACACGGGCGGCGCGCAGGCCGGTGGAACCCGATGCGGTGAAGCAGACAATGGCTGCTAGATCGAGCGTGTCGGCAATTTCCGCCGCGGCAAAGGAGATGGCGTCGGCACCTGTCGGCTCCGGCTCCGGGCGCTGGCCAGCAATAGTGTGCAGATAGCCTTTGTCTTTTTCGATGGCGTCGGCGATGGAGTTCATCGTGGAAACGGCTTCAAACGGATAATCGCCGGCAGCCGATTCGGCTGACAGCATGATCGCATCCGCGCCCTCATAAACGGCATTGGCCACGTCGGAGACTTCCGCGCGGGTAGGGACCGGAGATGAGATCATCGATTCCAACATCTGCGTTGCCACAACGACGGGGGTTCCTGCCTTGCGGCATTTGCGGATCATCTTCTTTTGAATGCTCGGCACGATTTGCAGCGGCATTTCGACACCCAGATCGCCGCGCGCCACCATGATGGCATCGGCCATGTCGATGATGTCATCGAGCTTTTCAACCGCTTGCGGCTTTTCGATCTTGGCCAGCAATCCAACCTTGCCACGGCACAGTTTGCGCGGTTCGGCCAGGTCTTCCGGGCGCTGGATGAAGGACAGGGCCACCCAGTCGATGTCTTCCTTCAAGGCCGCTTCCAGATCGGCGCGGTCCTTATCGGTCAGAACCCCCGATGTCAGCTCGGAATCGGGCAGGTTGACGCCTTTCTTGTCGGCAAGCCAGGTGCCGGACAGAACTTCGGTTTTCGCCCATCCCTTTCCGGTGTCGATGACTTTCAGCTGCACCTTGCCGTCGTTCACCAACAGGCGGTGACCCACTTCCATGGCGTCGAGAATTTCCGGGTGGGGAAGGTGAACGCGCTCGGCATTGCCGGGAGCAGGGTCGCTGTCCAGCGTGATCTGGTGGCCGGGCTCGACATCAAGCTCGCCATTTTCAAAAACGCCGAGACGGTGTTTGGGACCCTGCAGGTCAACCATGATGCTGATCGGGAAATTGAGCTCAGCCTCGACTTCGCGGATCGACTTGACGGTTGCCCGCATCAGATCGTGGCTGGCATGGCTCATGTTGATGCGGAAAACGTCGGCACCGGCCTTGGTCAGCTCCAAGATCTTGTTCTTGGTGTTGGAAGCTGGACCCAAAGTGGCGACAATCTTGACGCGTCGTGTGCGGTTCATTGTGACGTATCGTCTTTCTTGGTTTGATTTTCGTTGGTCAGACGCACCTGCCAACTTTTCTGTTCGGCCGTGTCGACTTCAAAGAACCCGGTTCTTTCGTATCCGCGAGCAAAGCAGTCTTTCACCCCAAGGATCTTAAACTCGACATTTGACGTGCACATGAATACCGGACCGCGCCATTTTCCATCTGCGTCAACGCTCTCCGCGTGAAGGTAGAAATAGCGGGATGTCAGATCGCCCTCGACGATCGATGAGCAGATGTCCGGTGGAATGCGCCACCAGCCTTCCGTGATCCATTCCTCGCCCTGCTTGTAACCAATGGCCACACCAATCAGCGAGTCGGACTTGTTGCAGACTTTGAACTCTGCCTGCGCAGCAGAGGGCACAAGACCGTTGGCGGCAAACAGCAGCGTCGCAACGGCTGCCGAAGCGGGTAATTTAAATCGTTTTAGAATTTTAGAAACCAGTGTCATCATGGTGTTTGCTTGTTGCCCATTTCTCTGCGCGAAGTCAACGTGATCGGTGGTTTGAAGGTTCAAAACAAGGTGTTTTCAAGACAAATTCTGCGGCTCAGTTTTTGGGACGGGCAACCCACACGCCAGCCAGGATCAAAGCGCCTCCCAAAAATTGCAGAGGCGTGAGGTGTTCCGACAGAACCAGCCAGCCCAAGATTGCCGCCGCCAGGGCTTCAATAAAGATCACAAGGGACGAAAATGCGGCAGACAGCGAGCCCAGCGCCACCGCCAGCAGCCCCTGACCAAAGGTGTGGCTGACCAGGCCAAGCGCCAAAAGGGCTGCCACGCCGGTCAGCGTTGCTGGCAAAAAGCCTTGCCCCGTCGCCAAGGTGATGACCAGCAGGATCAGCATGGTGATGATCGTGCTCATGAACGTGACGGCACCGGCACCGCTGCGGCGACGGGCGACGCGTATGGCAAGAAAGTAAAAGCCAAAGAAGATCGACGTGGCGAAACCGTAGATGTCGCCGATCAGCCGATCCGGAGCCAGCGCAAAACTTGAGCCAATCAATGCCGCCGTGCCGGCCAAGCACAAAACCAGACCATAATAGGCCTGTCGGGTGACGGGTTCACCGATCAAGGCACCGGAAAACAGGACGACCCAGACCGGCGCCAGGCAGGCCATCAGAGTGGCGTTTGCGATGGTCGTATTGAGGATCGACAGGTGCCAGAAGAACAGGTCGCCCGCAAAGAACACGCCGGCCAGCAGGATCGCCCCATCAAAGCGCCACAGGCGAGACACCGGCTGCCCATCCTGCCGCAGTTCCAGCCATGCCCAGATCAGCAGGAAGGGCAGGGCCAGGGCAACCCGCCAGAAGGCACTGGCAAAGGGACCAACCTCCGCAAAACGTACGAAAACGGGTGAAATACCCATCGCCACGGCCCCAAAGAACAGGGCGGCAAAGGCAGCAGCAAAGGAAAGCGTCGGCTTGGGCGTGTCGGACATGGGAATGGGGAGCAAGATGCGTGATTTGCTGTTGTTCAACCATTGAAGCAAAGCGCCGCCTATGACAATAACGCGCGATGCATAATGATTTTTCTCCCTTCCGGATCGTCGAGGGCAACCGCGCTTCTGGCCTGGTGCTTTTGTGTGACCATGCGCGCAATGCGCTGCCGCAAGAATATGGCACGCTTGGCCTGCCGAAGTCCGAATTTGAACGCCACATTGCCTATGACATTGGGGCGGAGGCTTTGACGCTTGGCCTGGCCGAACGGCTTGGTGTCCCGGCGGTTCTGTCCGGATTTTCGCGGCTTCTCATCGACCCCAACCGGGGTGAGGACGACCCGACCATGGTGATGCGCCTTTCTGACGGTACGGTCGTGCCGGGCAACCATCCAATCAGCGATGCGGAAATCGCCAAGCGCCGCGATCTCTACTATTCACCCTACCACAAGGCGGTTGAGGGGATGATCGATGAGGCGCTGGCGTCGGGCAACAATCCGATGATCTTCTCCATCCATTCCTTCACGCCCTATTGGAAGGGTGTGCACCGCAAATGGCATGCGGCCATGTTGTGGGATGCGGATCGTCGGTTGTCGGATTTCATGGTTGAGGGCTTGTCGCGGGATCCTGAGATGATCATTGGATCGAATGAGCCTTATGATGGGGCCCTGAAGAATGACACCATGTATCGCCATGCTACCAGCCGTGGCCTGGCCCACAGCCTTTTGGAGGTGCGCCAGGATCTGATCGGTGACGATGCGGGCGTGCAGGAGTGGATCGATCGATTGGTTCCCTTGCTTGAAGAGGCCAATCATCGTCACGATATGCATGAAATCAAACATTTCGGTTCGCGCACCGACGGAACCGCCATTATGGGAAACACGCCATGAGTGAAATCGACCCCAAAACCCAGACCGAACTCGAAGCTGCCGCCTTTCGCACATTGGTGGCCCATCTGCGCGAGCGGACCGACGTGCAAAACATCGATCTGATGAACCTGAGCGGCTTTTGCCGCAATTGTCTGTCGCGCTGGTATATGGAAGCCGCCAATGAAAAGGGCCTCGAGCTCGACAAGGACGGCGCCCGCGAGATCATCTACGGCATGCCGTTTGCAGAATGGCGCGACAAATATCAGACCGAAGCGACCGAAGAACAAAAAGCAGCGTTCAAAAAAAGCCACGGCTAGCGCCGCTAACTCGCAGCTTTGGTGGCGCCGAATTACGGACAAAATTTGCCGGTTGATTGTTGCGTGATGATCGACAATTCCGCTTGCCCCGATGGCCGCTTCGTGGTGTTTAGCCAGCTGTGACATTAGGAGATTTCTATGGCCGACACATCTGTAGCTCGTGATCAACTGCGTTCCATCGTGGAGCGTATTGAGCGGCTGGAAGAAGAAAAAAAGGCGATTGCTGACGATATTCGCGACGTTTTTGCTGAAGCAAAAGCCAATGGCTTTGACGTCAAAACCCTGCGCACGGTCGTGCGCATGCGCAAAATCGAAGCTGCCGAGCGGCAGGAGCAGGAAGCCATGCTTGATCTCTATTTGAGCGCCCTGGGCATGCTGCCTGATACCTCCGGCGACGGCCCCGATCCCGATAGCCTCGGCTAAGTGGCTTATTTTTCAGCGGTTTTGAAGGAGACATGGGCGATTGTGCCACGTCCTTCAGGGCCGTTGGAAATCTCAATCCTGCCGGACAGCAGGTTCAGGATTTCACGCACCACGGTCAGCCCAATACCGGCATGACCTGAATCCTCTTTCTTGATTGTCGAGAGCGGTGCCGAATCGATCTGCTGCAGGGCTGATCTCATGCCCACGCCATTGTCGCGAATGGTGACCATCCCGCGATCTTCCGATTGCTCCACATTGACGTCGATTTTCAAATTGCCACCGCCGTGTTTGACGGCGTTGTCCACCAGGTTGCGAATGACTTCCTGGATCAGTGTTTTTTCACCCTGCACGTTGAGCACGCCATTGCTGTGAAATCCCAGGTCGATATCGGTGCGACCGTCATTGGAGAGCTGCAGGACAAAGTCTTCGCAGACCCCGCGGGCCACATCGGTAAGATCACATGTCTGCTCGATCAGCGCTTCCTTTGAAGCCGCATCGAGCCGGGCCAGGAGCAGCATTTGCCCCATCAGCCGCTCGGCATCGCTGACGGCAACATTGGCGTTCTTGATCGCCTCGGACTTGGCCTTGGCATCGGTTTCGCGGTCGGCGATTTCCAGGTGAGTCTTGATCAGGGCCAATGGAGTTCGAAACTGGTGGCTTGTGTTGGATGTAAAGCGCCGCAGGGCATTGATCGATGACCCGAAGCGCAGCACCAGATCGTTGATCGTGTTGACCAGGCCGCGCACTTCCGTTGGCACCTTGTGCTCGATCGGGCGCACATCATCGGGGCTGCGTCGGGCAACAGCGCTTTCCAGTCTCACCAGCGGACGCAGAGCGCGCTTGATCGCGAACCAGACAATTATGGCGGCGCTCAAAATCAGAACGGCCTGACGAGCGGCGGACCGGATCAGAAGGTCCTGAGCGATCGCCGCCCGTGCATTGGTGGTTTCAGCAACAGCGACGCGGAATTCCAGCGACGTGGTGCTGGAGGAGGCGGCCCCGGTGTACATGGCAATACGGATTGCATCACCTCGAAACGCCCCGTTGGAGAAGTTCAAGGGATCGGCTGCATTGATGTCGCGCGCCGGCAGTTCCAGCTTGCGATAGCCGGTGACAAACGTGCCGTCGCCGGATTCAATGCGGTAAAAGACCCGATCATCCTCCGACGAGGTCAACATCTGCAGGGCGACATAGGGAATGTCGGCCTCGAGATTTCCCTCGTCATTGACGAAGACCCGCTCGGCAATCGCCAGGGCAGATCCTGCCAACACGCGATCAGAGACTTCGTCAGCTGAGGTGCGGGCTGAGCGGTAGCTGTCGAACAGGGCAACCAGGCCAATCACCAGAAGCGGGATCAACAGCCACAGCAGCAACCGTCCGCGCAGGGAATAGGAGACATTCAGCCCGGACTGCACACTCATGCCGTTTCGCTCAAGTGATAACCGAGGCCCCGGGCGGCATTGATGGACAGCCCATGCCCGACCAGCTTGCGACGCAGACGGCTGACATATTGCTCGACCGCATTCTCGCTCACATCGTCATCGAAGCGGGTGATCGAATCGAGCAGTTGGGATTTCGACAAAAGGCGGCCATTGGCCATCATCAAGGCCCGCAACACCATGGTTTCGCGGGCCGACAGGTCGAGCAAGTCCTCTCCGGAGGTCACCTGGTTGTTGCGCAGGTCAAACACCAATGGCCCCATCTGAAGCAAAGATGTCTTCTCCATCGAGACCCTTCGCAGCAGCGCCCGAACCCGCGCTTCCAACTCGGAAAACTCAAACGGTTTCGTCATATAGTCGTCGGCGCCGAGGTCGAGGCCGGCAATGCGGTCGTCCAATTCGTCCCTTGCCGTGAGGATCAAAACCGGCATGGTCAGGCGGTCGCCGCGGATCTTTTTCAGCACGCTCAAGCCGTCCATATCCGGCAGGCTGAGGTCGAGAACGATCAGGTCGAACGGTTGCGAGGCGGCGGCCGCCAGCCCATCCTCGCCGGTCATCACGTGATCCACCGCATAGGATGCATTCAGCAACTTCTTCAATCCAGCACCCAGTTTCGGGTTGTCTTCAACCAGCAAAATGCGCACGAAATTCTCCTCCCCCTTCACACTATTTGACAAATTTGGACTTGTGAACTGCCCGTTTGCTGGTCAATCTGCCGCCATGAGATTGCTGTTTGTTCTGCTGATTTTTTGCTCAATGGCCCTGCCGGCACAGGCGCAAACTGTGCTGCCGGCCAAGAATCCCGGTGCGTCGCAGCGGCTGACGATCTACTCATCCTTGGACGAAAATGTCTCTCGATCCCTAATGGCTGCCTTTCAGGAACGCTTCCCACAGGTGGAAGTGCACTACCATGAAATGCAGACGCTGGAGATCTACGAGCGTGTCATTCAGGAGGCCGACAGCGGTGGTCAGACCGCGGATTTGTTGCTGTCCTCTGCGATGGACCTTCAGGTCAAATTGGCCAATGACGGCTACGCCGAAGACGTCGGTTCGCTCGTCGGCAATTGGCCGGCCTGGGCGAAATGGCGCAACAGCGTGTTTGGTCTCACCTTTGAACCGTCGGTCATCGTCTATCACAAGCCAAGCTTTGCCGAATTGAAGCCACCGGCCAACCGGGCCGAGCTGATCAAACTGCTAAGCGACAACGACAACAACCTGTTTCGCCGCGCTGCAACCTATGACATCGAGCGGGCCGGGCTGGGTTTCCTGTTTCTGGCGCGCGATCAGGAACACGACCGCAATATCTGGCGGCTGATCAACGCCATGGGCTCAGCCGGGGTGAAGCTGTATTCCAATTCCTCGTCTATTCTCGAACGGGTCGCGGACGGGCGGCTGGCGCTCGGCTACAACATCCTCGGTTCTTATGCCCAAATCTGGCTGGATCGTTTCCCGGACCTCGGCATCATTTTGCCGGAGGATTTCACGGTCGTCATGTCCCGCATTGCCTTGGTGCCCAGAGACGCACGCCAGCCGCAACTGGGCCGTCAGATGCTGTCGTTCCTGACGTCTGTCGAAGGTCAAACGATCATGGCGCGGGACCTGAAACTGCCGGCGCTGCATCCCAATGTGACCGGTGAAAACACGGTTTCCGCCTTCCGCAGCCGTTTTGGCGCACGCCTGCGGCCCATTCCGATAGGGCCCGGCCTGGTGGCTTATCTGGATCAGGTCAAACGGGCCCGGTTTATCGACCGCTGGAACCGTGCTCTGCGCGGTGAATAGCTGAAAAAACGCCGTTCAAAGCACGCGCCGCCACCCTGTTGATAGTTTGAAAACTTCGCAGCCTGTCAGCTTGTTGTCAGGTTGCTTTGTTTTGATCGCCTCATCAGTAACTGTTTTGTTTAGCAATCCTTGGGAGGAAAATATGCTCAAAATACTGAAGGTGGCGCTTGCCACCAGCGCCATGCTGCTCGGCGCACAGTCGATGGCCCAGGCCGACGGTCACCAGGTAGTAGGTGAAATCAAGTTTCTTATCCCCGGTGGTGCCGGTGGTGGTTGGGATGGTACCGCACGCGGCACAGGTGAAGCACTGACCAAATCCGGTCTGGTAGGCACCGCATCCTACGAAAACATGTCCGGTGGCGGTGGTGGTAAGGCCATTGCGCACATCATCGAGACCAAGGATCAGGGCACGTTGATGGTGAACTCGACACCGATCGTCATCCGCTCCTTGACCAAAGTGTTCCCACAGTCCTTCCGTGACCTGACCCCAATTGCCGGTACAATCGGCGACTACGGTGCCATGGTGGTCAACAAGGATTCCGCCATCAACGACTTCGCGGGTCTGGTATCTGCCTACAACGCTGATCCAACCAATGTGGCTGTCGGCGGTGGTTCCGTTGCCGGTGGTATGGACCATCTGATCGCCGCACTGGTGATGAAGAACGCTGGCGCCGACGCGACCAAAGTGAAGTACATCCCTTATGACGCCGGTGGTAAAGCCATGGCTGGCCTGCTGTCCGGTGAGATCAAGGCGCTGGCAACCGGTTTTGGTGAAGCCATTGAATTGGCCCGTCAGGGTGAAGTCAAAATCCTCTGCGTGACGTCGGAAGCCCGCGTTGCAGCCATGGATTCAGTGCCAACCTGCGACGAAGCCGGTTCCAAAGGCACAAGCTTCGTCAACTGGCGCGGTTTCTTTGCAGCTCCAGGTCTGGCCGACGACAAGAAAGCCGCCTACATCGCAGCGCTTGAGAAAATGTACGCCACCCCAGAATGGGCAACCGTGCGCGACCGCAACGGTTGGGTCGACATCTTCAACGCCGACGCTGATTTCGTGAAATTCCTGGAAGGTCAGGAAGAGCAGATCGGTGGCCTGATGCGCGAGCTCGGCTTTCTATAAGACCAGGTGAACAACCTGTCTCACTGATAAAACCAAGATGCCGGGCCAAATCTGGTCCGGCATTTTTGTAACCAATCGACACCGGAGCTTGAGATGTTTTTAAGCAAGGACCGTTTGGGCGGCCTGTTACTCCTCATATTCTGTCTCATCTATGCATGGCAGAGCCAGAATATCCGCCTTTTGCCATTTCAATTGAACTCGGCCTTTCACGCCCGCACGATGCCGGAAATGCTGGCCGCGCTTGGGATCGGCCTGTCCATCCTGATCATGATCTTTCCCAGCAACAAGGAACGCTTCACCCTGAGCGGACTGAATTGGCCGCTGGGTCTCGCTTTCCTGGTGCTGATGTCGATCTACGGCTTCACCGTGCGGCCGTTTGGATTTTTGCTGTCGACCAGCCTGTTCTTGATGGTCGGCTTCGCGATGTTGGGTGAACGCAACATTCTCAAACTGCTCCTTGTTGCGGTGCCGCTGGTGGTCGCCTTCTGGGCACTGATGAACTACGGCCTCAGCGTGTTCATCGAACCGCTTCCCTTCTTCTTGAGAGGAGACGGCAATGCTTGACGGTGTTCTGATTGGTCTTGCGACAGCCTTCTCTGTCCAGAATATCATCTTTGTCATCATGGGCTGCTTGGTCGGTACGTTTATCGGCATGCTGCCCGGCCTTGGCCCGATGTCCGCCATCGCGCTGATGATCCCGATTGCCGCGTCGCTGGAGCCGTCAGCCGGCATTATTTTGATGGCGGCGGTTTATTATGGCGCGATCTTCGGTGGGTCGACGTCGTCGATCCTGATCAACGCGCCGGGCGTTGCCTCGACCGTTGCAACATCCTTTGACGGTTACCCGCTGGCCAAGTCCGGCAAGGCCGGTAAGGCGCTGGCCATCGCCGCCTATTCATCGTTTTCAGGCGGTGTCATCGCGGCGCTGATGCTGTTGGTGGCGGCGCCATATTTGGCGTCCGTCTCCCTGTCGTTTCAATCGACCGACTATTTCGCGCTGATGGTTCTCGGCCTGTCCGCGGTTGCCGCCTTTGCCGGCAAGGGGCAGGTGCTGAAGGCCCTGTTGATGACCGTTCTCGGTCTGATGCTGTCGACGGTCGGGACCGACCAGACGGTTGGCGTGCCGCGCTTTACGCTGGGCATGATTGACCTGGTGGACGGCATTTCCTTCCTGCTGCTCGTCATGGCAACCTTTGCGCTTTCGGAAGCTTTGATGGCGATTATCAAGAAGGTCGATGAAAGCAAGCGTGATGCTGAGCGCAAGGCGGCGTCGGAACTGGGGTCCATGGCGGTTTCCAAGGACGAGGTCAAAGAGATGGTGCCGGTGATCGGGCGCTCTTCGGTGCTCGGCTTCTTCATCGGGGTTCTGCCAGGTGCCGGCGCGACGATTGCCAGTTTCCTGGCCTATGGCACCGAGCAGCGCATTGCCGGTGCTGAAAAAGGCAAACTGTTCGGCAAGGGATCGGTGCGCGGCCTATCGGCGCCGGAAACGGCCAACAATGCGGCAGCGACCGGTTCCTTCGTACCGCTGCTGACATTGGGTATCCCGGGCTCCGGGACGACAGCCATCATGCTGGGGGCGTTGATCGGTTACGGCATTCAGCCAGGCCCACGGCTATACATTGATCAGCCGGATGTGTTCTGGTCGGTCATCGTCTCGATGTGGCTCGGCAATATTGTGCTGCTGATCTTGAACTTGCCGCTGATTCCCTACATTGCGCGCGTTCTGGCCATCCCGTCACGGTTCCTGTTGCCGCTGATCCTGTTCTTCTCGCTGATCGGCGTTTACTTCGTGTCGTTCAACACGTTCGACATTCAGTTGATGGTTCTGTTTGGCCTCGCCGCCACGGTGCTGCGTTTGCTGTCCTTCTCCCTGGCGCCGATGATCCTTGGCTTCATTCTGGGCGGCATGATGGAGGAAAATCTGCGCCGTGCCCTGCTGATCAACAACGACAGCTGGTCGTTCCTTTGGGAACGCGGTCTGACATTGACGATTCTGCTGATCGCGGCAGCCTGTCTCTTCGTGCCAATGCTGACGCCGATCTTCGCCAAGATGCGTCAGAAAACCAAAGGCCAGCCAAGCGCTGACTAGCGCAGGCCAACAAAACAGCGCTCCCGGCGGATCTAGCCGTCGGGAGCGTTTTTTATTGTCCGAGCACGATGCCCTCGCGTCGATGGTCGGCGCCACCCTGCAAACCTTCAGAGCTGATGGCGATGCCATGCAGGCCGGAAGTCAAGGCCCGTGTATCAACGTCAAAGCCAAGCGCCTCCAGGCCGGGAATGAGTTCTTCGGCAGACGTGCCAGCTTCGACGTCGAACTTGCCAAAACGGTTGACCAGATGCGGGCTGGAAATTGCCTGCTGGATGTTCATGCCCCAATCCAGATGGGCGATGATTGTCTTGGCAACATAGCCAATAATCCGGCTGCCGCCCGGTGAACCAATGACCAGCACGGGTTTATCGTCTTTCAACACAATGGTCGGTGCCATCGAGGAGCGCGGTCGTTTGCCTGGTTCGACCCGGTTGGCAATCGGCTTGCCGTCTTTCTGATCCCGGAAGGAAAAGTCGGTCAGCTCATTGTTGAGCAGGAAGCCATTTGTCATCAGCCGGGACCCAAAACCGTTTTCGATGGTCGAGGTCATGGAGACAGCGTTGCCGTCGGCATCGACAATCGAGAAATGGGTGGTGGAGGGCAGTTCCAATGATTCATCGTCGGCGCGGGGCAGGCGGGTTTCTTCCCATTCGGGTTCGCCGGGTTCCACGCTGGTCAGCGCGGTCGTACCGTTCAGCAATGCCGAGCGGGTTTTGAGATAACCCGGTTTGACCAGACCTTTGGTTGGCATTTTGACAAAGTCGGAATCCGCCATGTAGCGACCGCGATCGGCAAAGGCGAGCCGCGACGCATCACCAATCAGCCGCCAGCTTTCTGGATTGTCCGGCCCAAGCGCGGCGAGGTCATAGGGTTGTAGCAGACCCAGGATCTGCCCGACGGTCAGTGCACCCGACGACGGTGGTCCCATGCCGCAGACCGAATAGGCGCGATAGGCGGCGCAGACAGGGTTGCGCTCGATAACGCGGTAGGACAGCAGGTCCCCCGGATTCATCAAGCCGGGATTTGCCTCAAAGCCGCGTACCGTATCGACGATATCCTTGGCGATCTCACCGCTATAGAAGGCCAACGCACCATTGTCGGCAAGCGCCTGCAGCGTCTTGGCATAGGCTGGATTGCGCAGCTGGTCGCCAGCCTGCAACGGTTTGCCGCCGGGCAGGAAATAGTCGCGGGTCGGTTGGTGACGGGCCAGGAACAGGGCACCAAATTGAACCAATCCGGCCAAGCGCGGTGACACCTCAAAACCAAAGCGGGCTTTGCGAATGGCAGGCTCCAGCAAGGAAGGCCAGGGCAGCTTTCCCCAGCGGCGGTGCATTTCGGCCATCAGGGCAGGGGTTCCCGGCACACCCACTGAGCGGCCACCGATCA
>JABSRX010000117.1 GCA_013214695.1 Rhizobiaceae bacterium
CCTGTTGATGCTGGGCTTTCTCGGCATGTGGATTTGCGGCGCACTGGTTTATCTGGCCCTCGACTACACAACAGCGACCAATGGCACACTGATTTATACGTCCTCGCCTGTCTTGATCATCTTGATCGAGTATCTGTTTCGCGGACGCCAACTGGCTTGGCGGGAGTCGATCGGCGTGGTCGTCGCGCTGATGGGCGTGGTCGTCATTGTTGTCAAAGGATCCTGGCAGACCCTGATAACTTTGAGCTTCAACATTGGTGATCTGATCTTCATCGGCTGTGCCATCAGTTGGGCGGTCTATTCGGTGATGCTGCGCGCACCGAAGCTGTCCTCTTTGCCGACCCTGCCCCTGTTCATGCTGATCGCCGCTTCAGGCGCAATTCTGCTGGCGCCGTTTGCCGCGGTCGAGATTGTCTGGCAGCAGGATTTCCCAACGACCGGCGAGGCCTGGCTCAACATTGCCGGCATCGTTGTTATGGCCTCGCTGCTGGCCTTTTCGATGTTTCAGTATGGCGTGAAGGTCCTCGGTCCCTCACTGACCGGCATTTTCATGTACCTGCTACCTGTCTACGGGGTCGGACTGGCAGTCCTCTTCCTGGGCGAAGAACTGGCCTTGCATCATCTGTGGGGCATCTTGCTGGTTCTGTCGGGCGTTATCCTGGCTACCTGGCCGAAGAAAGCGTCGGTCGCTTAACCGAAAGTCTGCAGCACTGGGAAGGTTTCCAGCAGGAAGAAGGCGAAAATCTCCATGCCGCCGGTCAGGAACAGAATACCGGTCAGCACCAGCAATCCGCCCATCAGTTTCTCCACAGAACCCAGGTGCCTGCGGAACCGCGACAAAAAGCGCATGAACGGCCCGGCAAAGAACGCTGCAAGAATAAACGGCACGCCAAGACCCAGCGAATAGACGCCCAGCATGAAGGCGCCCTCACCCACCGTATCGCGCGCGCTGGCGATGCCGAGAATCACCCCGAGGATCGGACCAATACAGGGTGTCCATCCAAAGGCGAAGGCAAGCCCCATGATGAAGGAACCGGCCACAGTAGCGCCGCGGGCCACATCTGCATCGACCTGGAACCGGGCTTCCCTGTACAGCAGGCCGATTTTGAACAGGCCCAGAAAGTGCAAGCCCATTATGATGATCACAATGCCGGCGATAATCGACAGAATCTCCTGATTTTGCCGCACAACTTGCGAAAAGCTGGAGGCGCCAGCCCCCAGAGCGACAAAAACGCAGGTAAAGCCAAGCACAAAGAAAACCGCGTTAATCAGCGCCCTGCGCCGCACATCCTTGGCAACAACGTCGTCGTCGGGCGCAATCTGATCAAGTGAAACGCCCGCCAGATAGGTCAGATAGGGTGGCACCAGAGGCAATACGCAGGGTGAAATGAACGACAGCAGGCCGGCAAAAAAGATACCGATCAAAGTGAGATCACCGCTCATTATAGTTGGCCCTGATGGTTGGTGGTTGAGGCCCGTGCTGTATAGACCCTATCTGCGCGAATTCACACACACTGAAAGTCAAAACCCCGTCATTAAAAAGTTGGCAAATTCGGCAATTATTTTAACCCAGAGCGCGATTGACCAGTTGACGCTTGCCTTGGCTTTCCCTATTCAGCGTCTGTCCGGGCTTTACAGCCCCGGGAGCCCGTAGCTCAGTTGGTAGAGCGCCTCACTTTTAATGAGGATGTCCACGGTTCGAATCCGTGCGGGCTCACCACTCCTCTGACATCTAGCGAAAAATGTTGAAGGGTCCGAGCCACAGGCTTGCATGTGGCTAATCGAGTTGTGTTGTTCCTGTGATGCAGCCCTAGGATTTAGTTGAAGCTGCCGGCGCCGCCACCGCCACCGCCGCCAGCGTCGTCTTCTTCTTCCTCTTCCATTTCCTGGAAGCCATCTTCCAATCCGTCATCGCCACCGCCGTCGTCGCCATTTCCGTCATCGAGTGGATCAGTTCCACCGCCATCTACGTCATTTTCGAACAGGTCCTGTCCGGATTCGTCTTCGGCATTACCCACCTCAACTGGGTTCTCAGAAGGCCCAGAGGGCCCATCGCGAAGGTTGCCGTCCAGATAGGCCAACATTTCATCGGTGACCGGAAATGGACCCAGCGGGGGCTCACCGGGGCCTGGGGTGAACACGAAAAAGCCGGGTTGCAGAATCTCGGTGGTTAGGCCACCTGAGGAAATGGTGATGACGCCCGCTTCATCGAGCGTGTTGGCGCCAGATCCCGGGCCACGCAAAATGGTCAGGGTTGCGCCGCTCTGGCTGGCGCCCCCAACATTCACCCCAGCTTGTTCGGCCAGTCGAATGGCATCCTCGCCGACAATGCCCTCCAGAATCGTGCCGCGAATACCAATGGTGGAACTGGGCGTCGTGATATTGACTGCCTGCGGGTTGGCCTTGGCAATCTGCCCGCTCATATAGCGGAATGCGCCAGTCAACACCTGCGCACCGAGCGAGCCTGAAGGGCCATTCGGATCGTAGATGAACTCATCAATGATCATTGAACAGTTTTCACCGACCGTCAGCGTTGTCTGGTCGAGCAGCATGATCTGCATCGTGCTGTCTTCCTGGGTTTGAACCTCATCGTTCAACTGAATACTGGAGCGCACCTGTGCCTTGCGGCTGGCGCCTCCAGAAACGACCCGGACATCCCCTTTAACGGCCGCAGTGGTCCCTACGGTTGGCGCTGCCCAGCCCTCTTCTGGTGACAACAGGACCAAGGAGGCACAGACGGCCACCGCTTGAGCCAGCCTGGACAGTGAAAAACGGGAGGAAGCTGAAAACATTTTACAATCCATCCCTTTGATCAAAACGAGAATCGTTTGGTGAAGGTGACATCAACACTGAAGTTTTCAATATCCAGTTGATTGATGGTTGAGTCCTGGTCTTGGTAGGTCGTCCCAACCTGGGCAACGATATCAGCAATCGCTTTTGGCAGTCCGGCATCGGGCAACAAGGTTGAGAGCGGTGCACCAAATGCAGCGCGCAGCCGGTATCTGTCATCCTTGCGGGTCACAGTGCTGGAATAAACGTTGTCGGGTTGGTCGAACTCTATCCGCGTGGCAGATGCACTCAAAGAAAGGTAACGCCCTTTTCCAAAAAGTTTTCGCGCCGCCACGGAAACGGTGTTGGAGTCGTAGGAGAAACCATCATCCCGGGCATCCTTGGTGCGATGGGTCAGACCTGCCAACAGCCTCAAGGAGTCGCTCACCCGCCACTGAACGCGTGCACCAGTCGAGTAGCGCACCCCGTTTCGGCGGCCGCCAATCGTTGAGCCTCCCGTTCTGAAATAGGTCTCGTCAATGGCCTGACCATGCAGTCTCAAGGCCACCTGCGAAGACAGGCTCCAATCGACGTCAACGCCACCGCCGACACCCTGCTGGAACTTTTCATACTTCAACCAGGAGGTCCCAACTTGAGCATAGGGGGTGAACTTCACTCGATCCCCGTGCAGCTTCACCCCTGCCCGCGCCCTGGTATTGGCGCGATCGGCCCGGTTGATGTCAAAATAGTCCTGCAGCAATCCGTTGGATTGAAAGAACAGATAGTCTCCGCGGCCATTCCCTAGGTCTTTTTCAATCCGAAAACGGCTGCTCGCCGAGAAGGCAAAATCATCGTCCTGGCTGGCGATTGTCGCGGCAGCAATTGCATCTGATACTCTGCCAGGATTGGTGTCGTAGCGGCCGCCAATCGTATAGCGGCTGGTAATTCTCAGCGCGTTGCTCTTTTTGCTGGCCAGCGCCAGATAGCGTTTTCGACTGGCTTCCTGATCGGCACTCAAACCGCGCCCTTCGAGCAATTCAAATTCGCGTCTGGCACCGATCATGTCGCCAAGCCGGAACAGGACGAAACCGTAAAACAGTCTGACCGAATCCCAGTTAGGCTGCGCCAGCAGAAGTCGCTCCAACGCGGCGGCCGCCTGTTGCAGCCGACCGCTGGCGACCTGCTGGCGTGCATAATCGAGATTCAGTTTGGCATCATCCGGAGCTGCCAGAACTTGTTGATAGGATATTTGAGCTGCGTCAGTGTTCACCGGAATGAAAGCAAAACCCAATGAAACCAGGGCTGTAGACGCTGCGATACTGGCCAGCTTTGCCCGAACCCGAACTAATTCACTAAACACTACTTTCCTCCCACAAGGAACGAAGCAATGCCGAACCAAACAGTCAATTCGGCCAAACTACTGTTGTCACGCGCTCAATAGTCAAGTCGATTGAGTACATGCAGGTTACCACTCACATATTCATGCAGGGAACTCACAGCAAACTACTCTGAACGGTATTCTCAAAAAACTCAATGTTTTCAAGAAAAAAAGGCCGCATTTCCAAAGAAATACAGCCTTCCTTTACGTCAAGTACAAGGAGTCGATTAAGGATTGAGCGACTTGAGATAAGCAATAACGTCTGCTCGGTCCTGCTCTTTCTTCAGACGAAAAGCCATCTTTGACTTGGCTTTCTTGTCCTGGAGCTTGGCACGCAGATAGTTTCTTGGATGGGCGAGATAGGCAAAGATCTCATCTTCGGTCCACACCAGCCCGGCCTCGGAAGCGGCCAGAATGCTCTTGCCGTATTTATATCCTTCAAAGCTGGCCGCTTTGCGTCCGACCACATCGGTCAGCGGTGGCCCCACCTTGCTCTTGGCACCCTCACCCACAGCGTGGCAGGCGGCGCATTTCTTGAACACCTTTTCGCCATTTGTCGGATCGCCGTTCAGGTGGCCGTCTGCAAAGGCTGATCCCGTTGCCAGTGCAAAGGTCATCATCGCTGCCAAATGGGTTGAAGTTTTGAGCATGGAAGTCTCCCACAGAGTTTTGTTGGCTGTCCTTATGTCCCCACGCAATCTGATCCGGTCAAATCACAACATCGCTACACGTCGTGATTGCCCCGCCACAATTAAGCCGTATAGGGTGCTCTCAGCCTGTTAGAGAAAGTCCAACCAGCATAGGGACACAAGCAAAAGAATCCGCATTGCGAAGATTGTTTTTGGCGTCCTGTGAGGATGGGTCCAACATCCCCACAATTTGTTGCGACAATTTCGTCTGGCACCCAACAATGAGTTGACTTGAGTCAAAGAGATGGGCTCATACAGGCCTCATCAGTTGGACAAGTTTGCATCACGATTTCGAGCTGGAGCCTATCCGTGGACTTTGAAGGATTTTTCAAAACCGAACTGGAACACCTGAAAGACAACGGTAATTACCGCGTATTTGCCGATTTGGAGCGTCATCGCGGCGATTTCCCCAAAGCCACGCGCTATGACGCATCCGGACAGATTTCAGAAGTTACCGTCTGGTGTTCCAACGACTATCTCGGCATGGGCCAGCACCCCGATACGCTGAACGCCATGAAAGAGGCCTTGGACCGCTGTGGCGCCGGTGCTGGTGGCACCCGCAACATTTCGGGCACCAACCACTATCACGTGCTGTTGGAAAATGAGCTGGCCGAATTGCATGGCAAACAGGCCGCGCTGCTGTTGACATCCGGCTATGTGGCCAACTGGGCCGCTTTGAGCACGCTCGCTTCGAAAATTCCGGGCTGCGAAGTGTTCTCGGATACCGACAACCACGCCTCGATGATTGAGGGCATTCGCCATTCCAAAGTGCCCAAGCATTTGTGGAAACACAATGACGTGGAAGATCTCGACCGCAAGCTGAGCGACGCTGATCCGTCTGTGCCGAAACTGGTGGCGTTTGAATCGGTCTACTCGATGGACGGGGATATTTGCCCGTTGGACGAGATCCTCGACGTTTGCGAAAAACACAATGCCATGTCCTATCTCGACGAGGTCCATGCGGTTGGTCTCTATGGTCCCCGTGGCGGCGGCATTTCCGAGCAGGAAGGCCTGGCCGATCGCGTGACTGTCATCCAGGGCACTTTGGGCAAGGCCTTTGGCGTTATGGGCGGCTATGTCGCTGCGTCGGAAAACCTGGTCGACTTCGTACGCTCGTTTGCGTCCGGCTTCATCTTCTCCACCGCCCTGCCCCCGGCGCTTGCCGCCGGTGCGACAGCCTCAATCAAGCACCTGAAGTCCAGCGACATGGAACGCATGCGCCAGCGCCGCAACGTGCGCCTGCTGCGCGAAAAGCTTGATGCGATAGGCCTGCCGCACATGGACAATGACAGCCACATCGTGCCGGTCATGGTCGGCGATGCCAAGAAGTGCAAGTTCATTTCGGATCTGCTGCTGGAAAACTATGGCGTCTATGTTCAGCCAATCAATTACCCAACCGTGCCGAAGGGGACCGAGCGTTTGCGCATCACACCGTCGCCGATGCATACGGATGCCGACCTTGATCATCTGGTCAATGCGTTGAGCGAATTGTGGTCTCAGTGCGCGCTGTCGCGGGCGGTTGCATAAACCCTTTCTTCGTGCCATCGACGGGTTCGATTGCAACACGGCCACCTGCGGGTGATGCGCCGTCCAAATTGGCACGATATGACCAGCGAACGCGAGCAAACATCAGCGGAGTTCCGCTTCCAAGTCCATGCGACCGACGGCAAGGCCCGCCGCGGCGCCCTATCCATGCCCCGCGGCACCATCCGCACCCCGGCCTATATGCCCGTCGGCACAGCCGGTACGGTGAAGGCCATGTATATGGATCAGGTGCGCGATCTCGGCTCCGATGTGATCCTCGGCAATACATACCACCTGATGCTCCGCCCTGGCGCCGAGCGGGTGGCCAAATTGGGCGGTTTGCACGACTTTGCCCGTTGGCCGCATCCGATCCTCACCGATTCAGGCGGCTTCCAGGTGATGTCGCTGGCCCAATTACGCAAGATGAGCGAAAAAGGCGTTGTCTTTCAGAGCCATGTTGACGGGCGCAAATACGATCTGACCCCGGAACGCTCGATCGAAATCCAGGCCCTATTGGACAGCGACATTCAGATGCAGCTGGACGAGTGCATCGCCCTGCCCGCTGAAAAGGATGAAATTGAGCGCGCGATGGAACTGTCGCTGCGCTGGGCGGACCGTTCACATACGGCCTTTAAAACCCAATCAGATCATACCGCTCGGGCGATGTTCGGCATTGTTCAAGGAGGCGATCAGGAAGATCTGAGGGTGCGCTCAGCGCAAGCACTGCGGGCGATGGACATGAAGGGCTATTCGATCGGTGGTCTGGCTGTTGGCGAGCCTCAGGAAGTCATGCTGCGCATGCTCGACATCACCTGCCCGGAATTGCCCAGCGACAAACCCCGCTACCTGATGGGGGTCGGCACCCCTGATGATCTGTTGGAATCGATTGCCCGCGGCGTCGACATGTTCGATTGTGTTATGCCGACCCGGGCCGGGCGCCATGCCACCGCCTATACCCGATTTGGCCGCATCAACCTGCGCAACGCCCGCCATGCGGAAGACCATCGGCCGTTGGATGAACAATCGGATTGCCCGGCCAGTCGCGACTACAGCCGCGCCTATCTGCATCATCTGATGCGCGCCAACGAGGCCCTCGGTGGCATGCTGCTGACGTGGAACAATTTGGCTTACTACCAATATCTGATGCACAGCGCACGCGACGCCATCGAACAGGGCCGCTATGCCGACTTCATGGCCGAAACCAAAGAAGGTTGGGCCCGGGGCGACATCGCCCCGCTTTAAATTTGCGAATTTCGCTCTAAGTACTCTGCAGCTCGGCTGGCTTCATCTGAACGCCGGCAATGCGCCACGATCCGTCCGCCTGTTTGCGCAATGTGTACAGGGCCACCCAATCACGGCCCTGAGGACCGACCAACAGAACTTCCTGAACCAAGGCATCGCCGCGGGCTTCACCGCGCCCAAAACTCCAGTTGCGAGCGCCGTAGATCGGCCCATAGCCCTTTTTGACCATGCCGATGAAACGGTCAGTAGATCCAAAAATCTGACGGATCGAAGGAGCGGCGTAGCTGTAGGCCTGCTCATGATCGCCAGCTCTAAAGGCACTGATCTGTCCACCGATAACTGTCTCGGCGGTCTTTTGAAGTTCAGGCGGCAATTTCGGTCCGGACTGTGCCCAGGCGTCCATGATCAGGCTGCCAAGTGTCAGTACTGCCACCAGAGGTATTGTGAAAAATCGCATCATACTACCCTTCTCTTTCCCTGTTTTTACCACTGCAGAAGAAACGGAGCACCGTGACAAAAGGTTTCACCAATTTTCAAAAAGAAAAAGGCGCGGCGAGAGATCGTTCTCGCCGCGCCTTGAGAGGCCTTGGAGCGCATCATCCCCAAGTGTAGTGCCTCCTCTTGGATCAGAATATGAAATCATCCTGATGAAGATCACTGGCGAGCACATTGAGCAGCAGGATCGAGCCCATGTCGCCGACATCAACCAAGGCCCCTCGCTCGGTATCAGTGATCGTCAGATCATCCTCTTCCAGGCCCAATCCACGGAACCAGATGCGGTCGGTGCGCCCGGCTCCCGCTTCGAAGTCGGTGATTGTATCATCCCCGAAATCAGCAGCCATTTCAAAGACATCATTGCCAGCACCGCCAGTCATGGAGTCATCGCCAATGCCCCCAAGGATATAGTCGTTGCCGCCGGCTCCTGACAGGTCATCATCGCCTGCACGGCCCACGAGGCGGTTAACGCCTTCGTCGCCGATGATCACGTCACCATGGGCGGATCCATAGACATATTCGATGCCGTCATAAGTATCGCCCTTGGCCTCACCGCCAAAGCCGCCATTGACCAGATCGACCGATACGCCACGTTCAGCATCCTGGTATTCGGCCGCATCCCGGTCGCCCTTACCACCGATCAACGTGTCAGCCCCGAGGCCACCGATCAGGATGTCATTGCCCGACATGCCGTCGAGAATGTCGTCCCCCTCGTCGCCGAACAGGCGATTGACGCCATTATTGCCGGTAAGTTCGTCGTCGAAATAGGAACCATTGATGTTCTCGACGTTCTTTAGCACGTCGCCTTCGGCATAGCCGCCCTGGCCAATGCCCGCCTTCAGGCTGACATTGACGCTCGCCGTCGACCAGTCATATTCGACCGTATCGACGCCGGAACCACCATTGATGAAATCTGCACCTCGACCGCCGATCAGCAGATCGTTGCCGCCCAGGCCATAAATGGCGTCATCGCCATCTCGGCCGACCAGACGGTTATCACCGTTATCGCCCTTCAGTTCATCGGAAAAGTTTGAGCCATGGGCGTTTTCGACGCTGACATAGCGGTCGCCCTGTGCCTCGCCGTCGGAACCTTTGCCTGACTTGAGATTGACCTGCACGGCGGCGTCAGCAACCGCGTAGGTCACGGTGTCCCGACCCTCGCCACCATCCATCTTGTCAGCACCGGCGCCACCATCCAGCCAGTCATCGCCGGCGTTGCCTTGCAGGTGGTCGTCGCCCTCACCACCGGCCAAGTGATCGGCCCCGCCCTCCAGCGGCGCCCCAAGCAGCGCGACATTGTCGATCAACACGCCCTTATCATCGTTCTTGCCGAAACCGGAAATGATCAATTCATTGATACCGGTCACAGCGCCGATCAGTTCAACCGTAATGGTTTGCCAACCATCTTCGGAGACCACCTTCGACTTGGCCACCTGTCCGCCATTCCACGTGACAATGAAGCCGTTCTTGCCAACATTGCCATTGTAATCGGGAAGCGCCACGTCGAACACCAACGTGACCGGATGGTCAGGCGGAATATTGTAAAGCATGCCGCCGTAGCTGGCGTTCTTGTCGGTGGCCAGTTCCAAGANCTGNCCGTCCCCAGTGTCACTCACATTGTATTGAGACACATCGCCGATCGCGTAGCCCTGTGGGGCAAACCACGGGCCAACCTGGAAATTGTCCAGACTGACCTCCTGAAGCATTTGCCCGTTTTCGTCGACAACCGTGCTGCTGCCGAGCCCGCCGAGGAAGTCGATGGAGTCGCCCATGATCGTATCATTGCCGTCTCCGCCAATGACCACGGAATTTGAAAAACTGCCTTGCAGGTGATCGTTCGCCGTACCACCGGTCACGACGTCATAGCCGCCAGCTTCACGCTGGACGTTCTCATTTATTATTTGCATTGGTGCGCCCTAGCCCAATTATGTTCCCTGTCGAGCGCAACCTAACGAACAGAAAGAAACATCTTGTAACGAAATTGAGTTAATTTTTGGAATCGCGGTTTACCGTTGATTCAGCACGATCACCACACCCAACGCTCACTTCTTCGGAAACAGAAGCGACGAATCCCCATAGGAATAGAACCGGTAATTCTGACGGATTGCGTGTTCGTAAGCCCGCTTCATGACCGCGGTGCCGGCAAAAGCGCTGACCAGCATGAACAGGGTTGAACGCGGCAAATGAAAATTGGTCATCAGCGCGTCGATCGCCTTGAAGCGGTATCCGGGCGTGATGAAAATGTCGGTTGCGCCAGACCACGGCAGAATTTCCCCGGTTTCGGTGACCGCACTTTCCAGCAGACGCAGCGACGTTGTGCCGACTGACACAATGCGCCCGCCATTGTTGCGTACCCGGTTGAGGGCCTCGGCGGTCTCGGACGTGATGACGCCGATCTCCGAATGCATCTTGTGATCCTCGGTATCGTCGACCTTCACCGGCAAAAAGGTGCCTGCCCCGACATGCAGTGTCACAAAATGCTGCGCCACACCGCGTTCCTCCAGACTGGCCAGCAAACGGTCGGTGAAGTGCAGGCCGGCAGTCGGTGCGGCAACCGCGCCATCCTCGCGGGCATAGATGGTCTGATAGTCCTGTCGGTCCTGTTCGTTTTCCTCGCGCTTCAGCGCGATATAGGGCGGCAGCGGTACATGTCCGAAGGTGACCAGGGCCAGATCAAGGTCCGGGCCACTGCAGTTGAAGCGCAGAACAACTTCGCCACCCTCCCCCTTTTCGAGCACCTCGGCCAAAAGAGTATTGCCGCCGAAATCGACGGTCTCGCCGATCTTCAGCTTCTTGGCGCCCCGAACGAAGGCCCGCCATGTATCGGCGCTTTCGCGCAGGTGCAGCGTTGCTCCAACAGTCGCGACGGCGTCGCCACGGCGGCGCACGCCTTCCAACTGGGCAGGAATGACCCGCGTATCGTTGAACACCAACGCATCTCCGGGCTGGAGAAAGTCTGCCAACTCGCTGACTACACAATCCTGCAGTTCCTGCGCCCCCTGATTGACCACCAGCAGGCGCGCGGCATCCCGCGGCACTGCAGGCCGCAGGGCGATGTTGTCTTCCGGCAGGTCGAAGTCAAACTCGTCGACACGCATGGTTGGCTACCTCAAAACGAAAGTGGCGGACCGAAGCCCGCCACTTTTTGAAACTGTTGCACCAGAGCCCTGATGCCTGCACCGCGCATTATGCGTCGGCTGCAACTTTCATGGTGACAATGCGATCTGGGTTCGGAACCGGCTCGCCGCGTTCGAACTGATCGACATTTTCCATGCCTTCGATAACCCGGCCCCAGGCTGTGTACTGGCGGTCGAGGAAACGCGCGTCGTCAAAGCAAATGAAGAACTGCGAATTGGCGCTGTCGGGATGACCGGAACGGGCCATCGAGCAGACGCCACGGATGTGGGGTTCGCTGTTGAACTCGGCCTTCAGGTTGGGCTTCGAGGAACCGCCGGTACCTGTGCCCGTTGGATCGCCACCCTGCGCCATGAAACCGTCGATGACGCGGTGAAAGACAACGCCGTCATAGAAGCCTTCGCGGGCCAGTTCCTTGATGTGCTTGACATGGCCAGGTGCCAGCTCTGGCAGGCATTCGATAACCACGGTGCCCTTTGAGGTTTCCATGATCAGGGTGTTTTCTGGGTCTTTGTAATCCGCCACGGGATGTTCCTTATCTGAGATTCAAAATTAGTATTGGTCGGCTGTGCGCATTTTGACGATGGAATCAGGGTCCGAGACGGCGCCATTGGCGGCGCGGCTGCCCTTTTTGATCGCATCGACAAATTCCATGCCCTTGGTGACACGGCCGAAGACGGTGTACTGACCGTCGAGGAATGTGCCTTCAGCAAACATGATGAAGAACTGGGAATTGGCGCTGTCAGGGTTTTGAGCCCGCGCCATGCCGACAACGCCGCGCAGGAAGGAGACGTCGTTGAACTCGGCCTTCAGGTCAGGCAGATCGGATCCGCCGGTGCCATTGCCACGCGGATCGCCCGTCTGGGCCATGAAACCGTCAATGACTCGGTGGAACTTCAATCCGTCATAAAAGCCCTGGTTGGCCAGAGTGCGGATGCGTTCGACATGCTTTGGCGCCTTGTTGGGCAGCAATTCAATGACCACCTGGCCGTCTTTTGTGTCGAGCAGCAGCGTATTGGCCTTGTCTGCCGCAGTGGCAATTTTCGCCAGACCAAAGGTCAACGCAACGAGCAGAACGATTTTGATCAATTTCATTGGAAGTTCCTGATTGAATTGAGAAATTAGGATTTTTCAGAGAGTTTGATTTTCAGCGCCTCAGCAACAGCTTCCGGCACGAACAACGAGGCATCGCCGCCCATCAAGGCAACCTGCCGCACCAAGGTGGCGGTAATGGGGCGGGTTTCAGCGCTGGCCGGCAGAAAGACGGTCTGAATGTCTTCCGCCAAAGCGCTGTTCATCCCCGCCAGCTGCATTTCATAGTCCAGATCGCTGCCGTCGCGCAGGCCACGGATCATCATGCCGGCGCCTGCAGCGGCAGCGGCGTCAGTGGTCAGATTGTCAAAAGACACAACCGATACGCGATCCCGCAAGGCTTCCGGCAGCACCTTTTCGATCAACGCCTTGCGTTCATCATAGGTGAACAGGCCTGGCTTTGAGGAGTGAACGCCAATCGCAACGATGACCTCATCGGCCAAACCGAGCGCCTGCAGCAGAATATCCAGATGCCCGTTGGTGAGCGGATCAAATGAACCGGGATAGAAGGCAGTACGTTTCATCCGGCTCCCTTACTCCTGCGCGTTGCGAAAGGCAACGGCTTTGGATGTCGCATCTTTGCGCCGCTCACGCCCGGGTCAAGGCCAGCCAAATCCCGCCACCGATCATCATCGACCCGCCCGTGACTTCCACCGCGCGCACGTTGCGCTTGGTCAGCAAAGTTCCAACCCGCCCGGCAGCAATGGCATAGAGCGAGTCCAAAAATGTCGCCAAAATCATGAAAATCACACCCAGGAACAGGGTCTGCAGACCAGCATTGCCTTCCGGCGAAATGAACTGTGGCAGAAACGCCCCGAAGAACAGCAGCACTTTGGGGTTGGTCAAAATGACGAAAAAGCCCTGCCAGAAATAAGGTCCAAGCGGACCTTTGCGGCGCCGTTTTCCAGTTCCGTCTGCTTCGGTATCGGTCTCAGAATCGGCATCGGATCGGCCCAAATCACCATTCGACCGCAGCAATTTGTAGCCCAGCCAAACCAAATAGGCGCCACCTGCAAGCCGAAGCCAATCGAAAAGCCACGCTAAACTAGTTGTGATCGCTTCCAGACCCAGCGCCAGCAAAATCAGCAAAATGATCAATCCGGCCTGCGTGCCTGCAATGCTCAGAAGCCCAGCTTTTACGCCTGATTTCAGACTGTTAGCTACGATCACCGTGACCGAAGGACCGGGTACGATCAAAATGATCACACTGGCTATGATGAAGGTGATGAGGGCTGAAAATTCGGGGAACATTACAAAATCGTATAGTTGAGTGTGTGCTTTTGCACTGGAAGCCGCGTTTTCATACCCCATGTATAGGGCACAGCAAAGAGTTGCTGAACGACAAGACAATCAGACTGAACAAATAGGGTTAGAAAGAAGAGAAAGACAATGTTGACCACAACGATTGGAATTGGCGCCTTAACTTTTGCTGCGACGGTCATGCACCTGCGCAGTCAAAAGGAAATCAAGTCCGTTGCCATGAAGGAAATGTGGAAAATCCGGGGTTACCAGGAAGACCCGACCCCGACCGAACGCTACTCAAACTTCTAGGCCTCTCCCCGGCCGACCGGGCTCAAGCCCGGCCCTTACCAGGTTCCCGCAGATTGAACACCTCCCCGGTTCAATCTTCTCCTGGAGGCGGGCCCTCAGCTGCAGACTCTGCATTCCCCTCCCCCCCTGCTGACGGGTCCGCCTCATCTTCCTCTGGCTCACTGATACGCTCAACAGAGACAACAGCTTCATCATCTGCCGTCCGGAACACGCGCACGCCCTTGCTGGCGCGGCTGGCAATACGGATATTATCGACCGGCACGCGGATCAGCTGACCGGCATTCGACACCAACATGATCTGATCATTGTCATCGATCGGGAAGGCAGCAACCAGCTGTCCGATTTCGTCCGTCTTGGACAGATCGGTGGCTTTCAAGCCCTTGCCACCGCGTCCAGAAACTCTGAAATCATAACTTGAAGAACGCTTTCCAAAGCCTTGATCTGTAAGCGTTAAGATGAATTGCTCCGCAGCACCCATCTCGGCGTAACGCTCGACGCTAAGAGCCGCTTCTTCAGCACCGGATTCTTCGTCATCATGGTCCACGACGTCGAGGTCGTGATCCTCGCCAGCCTCCGATTCTTCACCGGCCAGCGCCCGCCTGTCGGCGGCGGCCCGTTTCAGATAGGCCGTGCGTTCGGCAGGATCGGCCTCAAAACCGCGCATGATCGCCATCGAGATCACGTCATCGCCCTTGCCAAGCTTGATACCTCGCACACCGACCGAATTGCGGCTGTTGAACACCCGCACGTCACTGACGCGGAATCGGATTGTCTGGCCGCCTGAAGAGGTCAGCAGAACATCATCATCTGCCTGACAGGTTTCCACCCCGACGATGCCATCGTCGTCTTCAAGCTTCATGGCAATCTTGCCGTTGCGGTTGACCTGGACGAAGTCGGACAGCTTGTTGCGACGCACCGTGCCCTTTTTGGTGGCGAACATGACGTCCAGTGTGTCCCACGTATCCTCGTCTTCCGGCAGCGGCATGATGGTCGTGATGTTTTCCCCCTGCTCCAACGGCAGAAGATTGACCAGCGCTTTGCCCCGCGCCTGAGGTGCCGCCAACGGCAGTTTCCAGACCTTCAGCTTGTAGGCGATGCCACGCGACGAGAAGAAGACAACCGGCGTGTGGGTGTTGACCACGAACAGCCGGGTGACGAAATCCTCGTCCTTGGTGCTCATGCCCGAACGCCCTTTGCCGCCGCGGCGCTGGGCCCGATAGGTGGCGAGCGGCACGCGCTTGATGTAACCGCCATGGCTGACGGTAACGACCATATCCTCACGGGCGATCAGGTCTTCATCATCATGTTCATAACCGCCATCGATAATCTCGGTGCGGCGCGGCGTGGCATATTCTTCGCGCACTTCGCTGAGCTCGGACTTGACGATTTCCAGAACCCGGATGCGCGAGCCCAGAATATCCAGATAATCACGGATTTCCTCACCGATGGCGTTCAATTCATCAGCGATTTCATCACGTCCCAGCGCGGTCAGACGCTGCAGACGCAAATCGAGAATGGCGCGTGCCTGCTCTTCGGACAGATTGTAGGTGCCGTCTTCATTCAGTCGGTGACGCGGATCATCGATCAATACGATCAGCGGCGCCACGTCTTTGGCGGGCCAGCGACGTTCCATCAATTGCGCCCGCGCTGTTGCTGGATCCGGCGCATTGCGGATCAATGCGATAACTTCGTCAATATTGGCCACAGCGATGGCTAAACCAACCAAAACATGAGCGCGGATGCGCGCCTTGTTGAGCAGGAACTTGGTGCGGCGGGTGACAACCTCTTCGCGGAAGCTCACGAAAGCCTTCAGCATGTCCATCAAGTTGAGCTGTTCAGGCCGCCCGCCGTTCAGCGCAACCAGATTGCAGCCAAACGAGGTCTGCAAAGCCGTGTAGCGATAGAGCTGGTTCAAGACCACGTCGGTCACGGCGTCGCGGCGCAGTTCAATCACCACCCGGTAGCCATGGCGGTCGCTTTCATCGCGCACGGCGCCAATGCCTTCAATGCGCTTGTCACGCACCAGTTCGGCAATTTTCTCCACCATGGTGGCCTTGTTGACCTGATAGGGAATTTCACTGACAACGATCGCCTCGCGGTCGCCGGACATCTTCTCGGTGTCCACCTTGGCGCGCATGACGATGCTGCCGCGGCCGGTTTCATAGGCCGACCGAATACCGGCCCGCCCCAGGATCAAACCACCTGTCGGGAAGTCGGGACCTGGCACGATCTCGATCAATTCGTTGAGCGTGATATCGGGCCGGTCAATCAACGCCAAGCAGGCGTCGATCACCTCACCGAGATTGTGCGGCGGAATATTGGTGGCCATGCCGACCGCAATGCCGCCTGCCCCGTTGACCAACAGGTTCGGATAGCGGGCCGGCAGCACCATTGGTTCGCGTTCACGGCCATCATAGTTGGCCTGGAAGTCGACGGTTTCCTTGTCGATGTCTTCCAGCAGCGTGCTGGAGATCTTCTCAAGCCGGCATTCGGTATAGCGCATCGCGGCGGCCTTATCGCCGTCGATGGAGCCGAAATTGCCCTGCCCGTCGACCAGCGGCGCCCGCATGGCAAAATCCTGCGCCATGCGCACCAGCGCATCGTAAATGGAGGCATCGCCGTGTGGGTGATATTTACCCATCACTTCCCCGACCACACCGGCCGACTTGCGATAGCCCTTGCTGTTTTCCAGCCCCATTTCGTGCATCGCGTAGAGAATGCGGCGATGCACCGGTTTCAAGCCGTCGCGCACGTCTGGCAGCGCACGGCTGACGATGACGCTCATGGCGTAGTCAAGATAGGACCGCTGCATCTCCTCAACGATGGAGATCGGGTCATGCGGCGAAGGAATTATCGCACCGCCATCTCCATTGTCGCCACCATCACCCCCGTCGCCGCCCCCAGAGGCATCGCTTTCACTGCCATCGGTATTTTCAGCGCCTGCCTGTGCTTCCTGGGAAGCATCGTCTTGGGGCAGTTCGTTTTCGGGAGTGTCGTTTTCGGCCAAAGGTTTGGGTCCTGATCACCTGTGCGAGAATCGCAGGCTTATGCGTGTCCAACATCTTACAGCAATTGCTAACAACACTCAAATTTGCAGGCCTGTGGAAGCCTGATTTATTCGAGCCTTATCAAGCGCTTACAGACGAAAACATCGAATACCAAAAGAGTTGTGGAGCACTGAGCGCATGGCTTGAGGAATTCAGCAAATTGGAGCTTCATTCTGCGCCTTGCAGTCGCCAATGGGTTGTCTATGGTGAGGGCTTGCAAGTTGCGATTGGAGCCGGGACTGGTTGTGCAAGACGCCCTTCTAAATGCCTTTGTGACTTTCTTCGTCACCATTGATCCGCCCGGATTAATGGGGATTTTCCTAGCGCTGACGACCGGCATGACCAGCAAGCAGCGCCGGCAGACGGCCCTACGCGGCACTTTGATCGGCATCATCATTCTGCTCGGCTTCATGCTGGTCGGCGGGATCATTCTGGAAACGCTTGGCATCAGCATGTCGGCATTCCGCATCGCCGGTGGCTTGCTGCTGTTCTACATCGCCTTTGAAATGGTTTTCGAAATGCGCGCCGAGCGCAAGGAAGAGGCCGCCGAGAAGATCATCTCTCACAGCGAGCTGCAATCCATGGCGGTTTTTCCGCTTGCCATCCCGCTGATTGCGGGTCCGGGCGCCATTTCTGCCGCCATCCTGCTGGCCGACGATTTCAGCTGGCCGACGGACCGCCTGGCCCTGATGGGCGTTTTGATCGCCGTGGGCATCATCGTTTATCTCGCCCTGCTGCTGGCCGACCGCGTCAGCCGGTTTATCAGCGAAACGGTGCAGATCATCATGACGCGCCTGCTGGGCATCATTCTGGCCGCACTCTCTGTGCAGTTCGTGATCGACGGAGTGTTGGCCCTGTGGCCCTAGAGCTGGTCTAGTTCAATTTGACGGTCATTTCCTTGCCGCCCAGAGCGTGAACGCTGTCGCCACCCCGGATGATCACCTGATCGATGCCTGCGGGAATTTCGACACCGCCAAGGGAGCGGGTGAAAGGCTGTTCGTCGACATGGGGATGGGCAAGCACGCGGGTG